>NZ_JAKRFE010000017.1:0-107242 GCF_022348225.1 Gordonia sp. McavH-238-E | reverse complement strand
CAGCTCAGAGACCGCCCGCACAGCCACCTACGACGACTGGCTGCACCACTACAATCACCACCGAGCCCACAGCGGTATCGGCGGACTCACCCCGATCGAACGCCTACACGTTCACAACCTGCCCGGGCCTTACAGCTAGTCTCGACGCATGCCAGATTCCTCCGAGACCGGTGGCCTTCGGGCCCGCCGGCGGGATGCGACGCGCATGGAGATCCACGAGGCCGCGGTGGATCTGTTCGAGCGCAACGGATTCGACGAGACGACCGTCGACGAGATCGCCGCGGCGGCCGGGGTGTCCCCACGGACCTTCTTCCGCTACTTCCCGACCAAAGAAGAGTGCGTGCTGTTCGACCGCTTCGGTTTCGATCAGGCGCTCGACGACCATCTGGCGGACATCGACCCCGACACCCTGGCGCTCGCCGACATCGAGCGTGTCTACCGGGCGCTGCTGGACGGCTTCGGCGATCGCAGCGACGACGTGTCCGCCCACTTCATGCGCGTGCAGAAGCTCGTGCTCGCAACCCCCACGCTGAGTAGAGCCGCACTCGGACGCTATGCCGACAAGTCGCGCCGCCGTCCGGAGGCTCTCGGCGACCGGAGTTCGGCGCGCACCCGGGGCCAGATCCGGATGATCCTGGAGATCGCCAATCTCGAGGTCCAATGCGCGTTTGAGGAATGGGTCGAGATCAACGAGGGCGCAGGCGCAGCGGGGACGGCCCGCGCGCTGGTGGACGTCTATGACGACGTGTGCCGTCGGATGCGGGAGCTGTAGGCGGAAACGACTCCCGCACCTGGATCACAGGCGATCACCCTGGCCGGGACCGGATACCGATGCGCAGCGACGCTGCGTCGAGGACTACCCGACGCGCACGATCGCAGGCGGCGACCAGGACGGGTCCCGCGGCCCGTACAGCCGAAGCATCACCCGGAACTCGTCGGGCGGACACGGAAGCCAGTTCGCCCCGGACGACGGTCTCGCATGCTGGAGGAGGAGAGCGAGCGTCCCGTCGTCGTTCACCTCGAGACCGGGCGTCCGATCGGTGATCGCATGGCGTCCGATGACGTTCTCGCACAGCAACCCTCGCCGGTGATACATCGTGAGCGACCAGAAGTGGTCCGCAGGAGGGAGATCGTCCGACGCGAACGTGATCGAGTAGTTGTGCGCACCGGTCAGGGAACGCCCGAGGTGGTCCGTCTCGCATACCGGGTACACCGCCTCGGCGGCCGGGTTGATGTAGATCTGCGAGTACGCCACTGCCGCTCGGAGAAGGTGGTCGTCGCCGAAGTCGGTCCCTCCGTCGTTGATCGCCCAGCCGTTCACGGTGCGGCCGAGCACCGAAACGTGCTGCGCGATCCGGTCCAGTCCTGTGGCCAGGCCCTGCGCGACCATGTTGCTCCCACCGCCCGATTCGTCGTCGGCCAACCACTTACGCAGTCGGAGTCGTGCCTCGACGACCCAGGAAGGTATGTCCGCCGTCGACAGGCCGGCCATCGCAGTGTCGAGCGATTCGAGAAACCCTTCTGGAGTGCGGACTTCGTCGTCGCGACCCCGGTTGACGAGGGCAACGGTCCCCGGGGCGGACGGAGTCGCGGGCGACGGCGGCCCGGTCAGTTCGATCAGGTCCTGAATCCGTTGCGCCGCAAGCAGGTCCCCGGACATACCGGGGTCGACGAGGATGCGGATCGCCACCATGACATACCGCGACCGGCACTCCACACGGTCGTCGACCTCGGAACGTCCGGCCCCTCGGGTCAGTAGGAGTGGCGGCAACGTCGCTCCATGCGTCCGACACCCCACGACGGCGGCCGTCGACGAGTCCGCCTCCCCGATCTGCACGCTGTAGTAACGACTGCCGAAGTCCGGCATCCGCAGCTCGAAATCCCCGGAGTCGAGGTCGAGAAATGCCAGCGAATAGAGGGTGTCGACGTTGGGCGCCACGCCGGCCGTCAAGGTGTGGTCGGACAGGCGTCGTTGATGCCCGAGTTCGTTGAGCGGCGCTCCTGCCGAGGTCGGCGGGCGCGGGGTGCGCGGGTCGAGCGGACAGGTGAATCGGAGACGCAGTCGCTGCGCAAAGATCAAGGGGTAGCCCCAGATCTGTAGATCGCGTGCCGCGTCCATCACGGCAGCGGATTGGCTGGAGGTCATGAGTTGACTCCTGTCCGGGTTCTTGAAGTAAGTTCAATTCGGTCGAGTTGATGAACGACGAGGGTTTGACGAGGGAGCGACGTTGCCGCAGAACCGATCAGCACCCCGCCGACCTCGGTGGGTCTATGCCGCGGGCGGGGAACCAGATGCTCGATTCAGCCTGGCGAACGAGCGGACGTACCTGGCCTGGATTCGAACGTCACTGGCGCTCATGGCATCCGGCGTGGCGTTGCAGGCCTTCGACATCGGTGGCGGGTCCGTCGCGGGCATCGTGGCATCCTTGCTTCTCGTCGGCACATCCATCTGGTTGCCACTCCAGGCGTGGTGGAGCTGGGCACGCACCGAGCGTCAGCTGCGGCGCGACAACCCACTTCCGGCACCGCACGTGGCCGTGCCGCTCTCGGTACTCCTCGCCGTCACCGGTTGCCTCGTACTCTGGGCGGTTCTGGATTGACCGCGGCGGCCGTGCCCCCGAACCGAATCGCCGACGGTGGGCTGCAACTCGAACGCACGAGTCTGGCGTGGCAGCGCACAGCGTGTTCGATCGTCATCCTCGCCGCCGTCGGGATCCGTCTCGCCGCACATCTCGATTCCGTGTGGATCACGGTGGCCGCATCGGTTGTGGGCGTCGGCGCCGCGCTCGCCGTCCTCGTCGCCATTCGCCAGACCATGCCGGACCGGCGGGACCTCGCCCTCGACGACGATTCGGGGCTCGTGTACCTACAGGCCACCGCTGCGAACCGCGGCCTGCTCATGAGCGCCGCTGTGTCCGCGATGGGTGCCATCGCACTCCTCGGTGTGCTCACAGTGGCGTCAACCGGTCGATGACCGCACCCCGAGTGGAGGCCTCGCCGGCTCCGAGGCCTCCACTCCGTACTACCCGGTGAACATCTGCTGCCAAGCCTGCGAGCGCTGCTTGACGTAGTCCGGAGTCAACTGTCCGGGGTCAGGGGACCGGATGTCCTTCGCATCGGCGGTCGACCCGGGAATTCCCGGTAGCGCGGTGGCCACGCCGATCGCCTGCGCCGCTTGCCCTTCCGGACTGACCAGGAAGTCAGCGAGCAGCTGAGCCGCGTTCGGATGCGGCGCGACTGCCGTGATGTGCCCGAAGAACGGTGTGCCCCAAGACGGATCGGGCAGCGCCCAGTCGACCGGCGCACCGGTGGCCGCCTCCTGCACGAGCGGTTGGACCATCGGCGACACGACGACCTCGCCGGACGTCAGCGCCTGGGCGACACCGATCGCACTGGGGAAGATGCGCGGCTCGAGACCTGCCAGCTTCTCCTCGAAATCAGCGCCGAAGTGCTCACCATAGAAGTCATACAGGTCGACGAAGGAAGCGATCCCGTTCGGGTTCACGATCCCGATCCGGCCCCGGTACTCGGGTTTCAGTACATCCTGCGGCGTCGTCAGACCGGCGGGAACCGCGTTCGTGTTCCATCCCATGCCGAAGGTCGCGGCCACGGTGAGAAAGAAGTCACCGGCGCGGACACTCGTCTCACGCGCGTAGTCGGGATTGTCGAAGGCCGGCCCGCGCACCGCCTGGGAGAAGTCACCGGATTCGCCCGCGGAAGTGATCCACGAGGTGTCGGTCACCACGTGGACGTCGGCCGCTCCCCGACCGGTTCGGTTCTCGGTCTCGATCCGCGGATTCAGATCCGCGTCGGTGCCTCGGACGAACTCCATCGTGATGCCGGGATACTTCTTGTTCCAGGCCTTCTTGACGTTCTCGAGGATCACCGAGTTCTGACTCGAGTACAGCAGCACCGAGCCTTCCTGCTCCGCGGCAGCGACCACCTCGTCCCAGCTGCCCTCGACGGCAGACGTAGCGCCCGAACTGCCACCGCACGCGGCCGTCGTCATTGCGACGGCGGCGGCAACGGTGGCGCAAGCGACGTGTTTGACCAGCCTTCTGACCCGCACGTTCTCCTCCTTATGTTGAACTGACATCAGTTCACCAGCTAGACTGAGTGATGTCAATCACGCTGTGGCAAGAGTTGTGATCAGCCTGATTTTTAAGAGAATGGAGCCGAGATGCGCGTCGACGACGACCGGAGATACACCACCTACGATCCGGCGGCCGCAGATCAGCTGACCAGCTCGTCCGCGCCCGACATCCGTCCGATGTCGTCCTGGGCGCGACGCTCGCTGGCGCGTGCGGCCTCTCAACAGGCGGTCATCTATGGCCTGCCGTCGGTGTACCAATACGCCGCGATGTGCGCGCAATGCGCGCCGGACGGCGAAGGAGAACCGTGGCGTCTCGACGAACTGGACCACGCTCGTCGTCCCGCGGATGCCCGTTACCAGCCGTTTCGGGTTCCCAACGTCGACACCCTGTACTCCAACGGATGGCTGGACCTCACCGCCGGGCCCGTCCTCATCGATCTTCCCGACTTCGGGGATCGCTACTACACACTGAACTTCCTGGACGCCTACAGCAACGCCAGCAACGTGAGCGCGCGAACACATCCGGTGCAACCCCGCCGACTCATGGTGGTCACCTCTGCGTGGACCGGAGACGTCCCACCGGGTACCACCCTGCTACGCGTGGCCACACCGGTGATGTGGCTGCTCTTGCGGATTCAGTACTTCGACGTCGACGACGACCTACGCGCGGTCCACCGGCTTCAGGATGGCGTGCACCTCAGATCACCCGCCGCCGGCTCACGGTCCTGGCCGGTTGTCGACCAGGGTGCTGTCGAGACCTCGCCGGGAGAGTTCCTGACCGCTCTGGACGCGTCGTTGCGGATCAATGGTGTGCCGCACGCCGATGCCGCCCACGTCGACCAGTTCCGCATTCTCGGCGTGGGTGACTCGCCGACCGACGGCCGGCCGGAGCCCGATCCGGATGTCGCGCAGGGAATCCAGGACGGTTTCGATGAGGCGATGCGGTTGCTGCGCGAGTCCAGACCGCTGTTGGGACGCAGGGTCGCCAGCGGATGGACCAGGGTGCTCGACAAGGGCGCCCACGGCACCAACTTCGTCGCCCGGGCCGTGATGAATCTGGTCGGCCTCGGCGCGAACGTCGTCGAGGAGAACTGCTCGTACAACACCTACGTCGACTCCGACGGGGACACCCTCGATGGGGCTGCGGCCGCCTATCGGATCTGTCTGCCGACACCACCACCCGCGCATGCCTTCTGGAGCGTCACCCTCTACGACGCCGACACCGGCCTGCTACACGACGCGCCCGACGCACGTCACAGCATCGGCACCGCGGTCAACCGCGATCACGACCAGGACACGTTCCCCGACATCGTCATCTCCACCGCTCCGCTGGCGACCCCCGATGAGGAATGGTTACCGTGCCCGGCGAGACCCTTCTTCCTCGTGCTGAGGATCTACCAGCCCGCGCTCTCGGCACTTCGGGAGGAATGGACCCCACCACCGGTCGAGCGGATCGATGTGCACGGTGCGGCGAAACCGGTATCCGCATGACCGAGTTGGTCTGTCAGTCCAGCCAATCCAGCACGGACGCCGCGGTCCAGCTCTGCTGCATGCTGCCGAGCGGCTCACCGGTGAACGGTTCGTAGTACTCGGCGAACGTGCCGTCGGTCGCTTGCCGGAGCCCCTCCTCACGCAGGCGTGCCGACCGTTCGGTCCAACCGCGGCGGGCGAATGCCCAACTGAAGAGCCAGGTCATCACCGGCCAGACCGGGCCACGCCAGTACTCGCGGGGACGGAAGTCCGCCGAGATCGGCGACGTCGACGGCGGGACCGCGTAGCGCAGGTCCGGGTGACCGCAGTACCGCGGGCCGTCGAAGAGTCGGATCAGGGCGCGTTCGCGGTCCCGGGAGAGGCCACCGCACAGCAGCGGCGCGAACACCGCGATCGTATCGGTGTTGATCCACGAGTTGGCGCGCAGGTCGAAATCCCGTGCGGCCCCGTTGCGGTCGTTGGCGGCGGAGACGACCCCGGCCCGGAAACGGTCGGCCCACGCGCGGAGGTCGCGCACATCCGACCGCGGTTTGGAGTAGTCCTCCCCGATGGTGGCCAGCACGTCGCAGGCGACGGCGAAGATGGCGCTGACGAAGACGTCCTCGACCGCGAAGTCCATCACCTTGGGAAGCAGCTCGTCGTCGTATCCGGCGCGCTTCATCTGTTCGACGAGCCAGATGTACCGGTCGTATTCGAGGTCGGTGGGGCGCATCGACGAATCGTCGACGTGGTCGAGGTCGGCCCGTCGATACGGCGGAAGGTCGGGGCCGGGAACGACATTGGCGTACGCCGAATCCCAACGGGGCGAATTGTCCATCCCCGACTCCCACCCGTGGAAGATCGTGATCCGACCGCGCCCGTTGGGATCCCGAGCGTGCGCCAGCCAGCGATGCCAGCGGACGAGCGAGCTCCAGCGCCGGTCGATGAACTCGTTGGCCACGGCGCGGGTGGTGCGTCCATGGCGTCGGGAGTGATCGAGGATCCGCTGCACCGCGATCGCGTGTACCGGCGGCTGGGTGATGCCGGAGGTGTCGGGGAAATCGGGCGCGCACTCGGCCAGTCGGGCGCACTCCCATCGGGCCGGCCCGGGGAAGTATCCGTCGCGGCCGTTGGCGAACACGATGTGCGGGATCATGCCGTTGCGCCACTGCGCCGACAGCAGGGTGTCCATCTCGATGACGGCTCGTTCCACCGACAACGGCGCCAGACCGACCGTGACGAATGCCGCGTCCCAGCTCCACATGTGCGGATACAACTTGGGCGCAGCGCTTGTCATCGTGCCCAGGTCATTGCCTCGGAGCAGGTACGCGGCACGTGCCGAGAGCTGCGTTGGGGTGAATCCGTACCTGGCCACGTCGACGATTGTGCCCCGCGACGTCGGCCTGTGCTCATCGAGCCCGACGCGGCTCCCGGTCGCCGATTCCCAGTAGGGTCGAGGCGTGCCCACCGCGTTGATCACCGGGGCGAGCCGTGGCCTCGGAGCCGAGATCGCCCGCCAGCTCGCGCCCACCCACGACCTCCTCCTGGGCGGACGACCCTCTCCCGAACTCGACCGACTGGCCACCGAACTCGACGGGGCGAGCACCTTCGCCGTCGACCTCACCGACTACGACGAGGTCGAGGCCGCCGTGGAGGCGATCAACGAACTCGACGTACTCGTCCACAACGCCGGAGTGGCCAGCAGCCTCGAGCCGGTCGCGGAGACCCCCGTCGAGGAATGGCAGCACGTCCTCGAGGTGAACCTCGTTGCGGTCGCCGAACTGACGCGGCTGCTCCTGCCCGCGTTGCGAGCGGCCGGCGGCCACGTCGTGTTCATCAACTCGGGCGCGGGACGCCGGGTGAACCCCGGCTGGACCCCCTACGCCGCGAGCAAGTTCGGGGTGCGTGCGCTGGCCGACGGATTGCGGGCCGAGGAACCGACTCTTCGCGTGACGTCTGTCTTCCCCGGGCGCATCGACACCGACATGCAGCGTGACATCGTCGCCATCGAAGGGGACGACTACGACGGGTCGCGGTTCCTGCGTCCCGCGACCGTCGCCCGCGCCGTCGTGCAGGCCGTCTCCACCCCGGCCGACGCCCACCCGGAAGAGATCATCCTGAGGCCGACCGGGCGGGGGTGACCCTCAGAGCTGCTTGAGGTCCGACTGCTGCCAGACCGCGCGCATCGTCGACACCTTGCCCTCGGCGTCGAAGACCATGATGTCGACGGGGGTGATCTCGAAGGCGAGTCCGGCGGTCTTGGTGACCAGGGTGAACTCGAAGACGGCGGTGTCGCCGGCGATCTTCTTCCACTTGAGCGTCGCGGTGCGCTCGTCCATCCCGGTGATCACCGAGTAGAACTCGACAAGCTGCTCCCGGGTGTCGCGGATGTCCGCGCCGATGGGGTCCTCGACGGTCGCGTCGGCCGCGTACAGGTCGGCGATCTGTTCGGCGGTACCCGAGTTGAGCAGCTCGATGTAGGCATCGACGGCAGCGTCGATCTTCTCGGCGAGCCCGGCTTGTTCCACGGTCATGAATCCTCCAGAAAAGTAGAACGTGTTCTAGTTCGGCACGGTAGCACGGCGTCCGTCAACCGGTGGATGATTCCGGTGCGCCGTCGCAGTTGTTTGATACGTTCGCCGCACAGTTCTCCAGCGCGGAAAGGCCGGTGCACTTCTCGATGACCGAGCCGCCGCGCGTCCCGCACCCGCCGTCCGGCGAACCCCCATGGCAGCCACCCGATGTCTCCGACGAGTGGAGCCCGGTCCCATCTGCCGAGGCGTCGGACCGTCCGCGGGCCCGTCCGCCGGCACCGCCGCAGCAGCCGTCGACCGAGCCCGGACCGCAGCCCGCGTGGGGGTCAGCCCAGAGGGGTTCCACACAGTTGGGTTCCACACATTGGGGTTACGGAGGTTTCACACCGACCGCCCCGTGGGCGGGATGGGGGCCGCCGCCGGTGTCGGCCGGCGTCCTGCTGCAGCGGATCTTCTCGACGGCAGTCGCGGCACCTCGTGTGTACCTCGGCCTCGTCGGCCTGACCTGGATCGTCGCGGCCGCCCCTCTCGCGCTCGCCACGTTCTGGCTGGTGAACGCCGAGGCCACCTTCGACGATCCGAGCGAATGGGCCTCGACCGTCGCACCGACCGCCGCGTTCGTCGGTGTCATCTTCGCCCAGTGGGTCGTGGTGGCGGGCATGGTCAGCGGCGTTGCCGCCCACTCGGTCACCCGACGTCGCGGCGGGTCGCGTCCGACCCTGGCCGACACGCTGCGCCATGCACGGGGGTCGCTGCCCCGGCTGCTGGCGTGGACCGCGCTCCTGGGGCTCGCCATCGCGGCGGCCTTCGCACCTGGCCTCGCGCTGTTCGGCCTGGGCGTGGGCTCCGGCGGGTTCGTCCTGCTCGCCGGGAGCCTCCTCCTCACCGTCGTCGCGCTCATCCCGGTGTCGTGGCTGCTGGTTCGTACGGCCTTCACCGCACCGGCGATCGTGATCGACGGGCTCGCCGTCAGAGACGCGATCGCCCGATCGGGTTCGCTGACGGCGGACCGGTTCTGGCGGACCTTCGGCATCCTGGCGGTCATGCTCGTGCTGGCGTGGGTCGCGATGACGACGATGATGTACCCGTTCGATCTGCTGGGATCGATCGCCGACACGTGGTTCGGCACCTCGGACTCCGGCATCGCGGCGACCGTTCTCTCGGTGATCGGCACCGTGGTCGCATCGATGGTCGTGCAACCGGCGCTGACGGTCGTGCCGGCAGTCCTCTACGACGATGCCGCGTCGGTACCGACAGCGTTTCCCCCGGGACGGGTCGACCGGTGATCGAAATCCTCGCGGCGCCGTTGGATCCCGACAACGAGCAAGCACGCCGGTGGGCCGAGCAGGAACTCTCCGAGTCCGACTACCAACCGCCCGAGCCGTCCTGGCTCGACCGCTTCGGTGAACGTCTCTGGGAGTGGATCGCCGACAACGTCTTCGGCTGGTTCGGCGGCTCCGACACCCTTCGCGCGATCGTCATCGTGCTCGCGATCGCACTCGTGCTCGGTCTCGTCGTCGCGGTCGTCCGTCACCTCCGCCGCAACCCGCGGCTCCCCCGGACCACCGGCTCGGCGTCCTCCGAGACGGTCCTGATCGGGCCCGCCCGGTCGGCGGCCGACTTCAGGTCCGACGCCGAGTCCGCCTTCGCCGCAGGCCGGTACGACGCGTGTGTCATCGCCGCCGTACGTGCCGTCGCGCGCCGCGGCATCGAGCGCGAGTTGCTGGCCGACGAGCCCTCACTCACCGCTCACGAGGTGGCTGTCGACCTCGGTCCTCGATTCCCCGCACAGGACGACCGGTTACGAAGGGCGACAGACCTGTTCGACGCCATCGCCTACGGCGACCGGCATGCATCCGCCGAATCGGCCCGCGAGGTACTGGAACTCGAGCAGGCAGTCTCGTCCACCCGGCCGGTCGAGGCCGACGCCTCACGTCCGCACCGCCTGGCGGTGCCCCGTTGACCGGCACCGTGCAGGCGACGCCGGCACCCGTGCCGGTCATGTCGTCACCGCTACGACCGGCCCCGGTCAAGAACCGGACCCCGCCGTGGGTCTGGGTGGTCATCGTCCTGGTGATCCTCGTCGTGGTCGCCGGTGTCGGTCTACTCGGGATCACCGCGCTCACCGGTGTCGGGGGTACCCCCGGGCCCGGGGTCAACAACGACCCCGACAACGCCCGTCCCACCGGGTCACGCGCGCTCGCGCAGATCCTCGACGACCGCGGGGCCGACCTCCGGCAGATGCGCGGACTCGACGAGTTCACCGACGCTCCTCGTCCCGGCCGGGGAACAACGGTCGTGGTGAGCTCGACGTCGTCGCTGAATCCCGGTACCACTCAGCAGTTCCGCGAGCGCGTGCGAGACGCCGACCGCGTGATCCTGATCGCGCCGGACAACACTCCCCTGACCGCGCTGGATCTGCCCGTCACCTCCGGTTACGGTGCCGGCCCGGCCGCGGTCGCCGCCGGGTGCCGCACATCCGACATCGACGAGACCGACATCGTCGACTTCACCCCCTTCGGTTACTCACCGACGTCGACGTCGGCCACCGCCTGCTTCACCTCCGGTGGGGCGTCGAATCTCGTGATCGTGCCGCGGACGGCGGGGCGCCCCGAATTCATCGTCCTCAGCGGCGAGATGCTCACCAACGAGCGACTCGCACAACAGGACAACGCGGGCGTTGCGATCCGGGTCTTCGCGAGCTCCGACGAGATTCTCTGGTATGTACCGTTTTTCACCGACCAGGTGGCATCCGACGACGACGAGTCCGACATCCCGGCCGCGGTCGGACCGCTGATCGTGCTGGGCGTGTTCGCCGTTCTGGCCCTGATGCTCTGGCGTGGTCGGCGTTTCGGGTCGCTGGTCGCCGAGCCGCTCCCCGCGGTCGTCAGGGCTGTCGAGACCACCCGTGCGCGGGGCCGGATGTATCACCGCGCCGGTGCCGACGCGCGGGCCGCGGGGGCGCTGCGCATCCACACCCTCGGTTCGTTGGCGTCGTATCTCGGTCTGCCGTTCGACGCGGCGAAGGCCACCGACGCACTCTCACGACCCGACTGGGAGACCGTCATCGCGCCGACCGAGACCGCGGATCCGTCGGTGTCGGCGATCGTCATCGCCGTGGCCGGGGCGACACACCGCGACCTCGCCGAGGTCCGTGCGCTGCTCGCCGGTCCGCTCCCCACCACCGACGCCCAGCTCGTCCACTTCACCGCCGAACTGACCGTCCTCGAGAAGGAAGTCCGACACACACCATGACCGTCGACCCATCCCGCAACCCCGGCCCCGGTCCGTACGCCCCGGCCGGACCCCCATCGTCGGACCCCTTTGCGAAAGCGTCCGCCGGGCCGCCGCCGGAGAACGCGCACCACCGGCCGGGCGGACCGCCGAACCGCGCCCGCGACGCGCTCGGCGCAGTGCGCGGCGAGGTCGCGAAAGCCGTTGTCGGGCAGGACCCGGCAGTGGCAGGCATCTTGATTGCGCTGCTGTGCCGCGGGCACATCCTCCTCGAGGGTGTGCCCGGCGTCGCCAAGACCCTGCTCGTCCGGTCGGTGGCCGCCGCGCTCGACGTCGAGACCAAACGTGTGCAGTTCACGCCGGACCTGATGCCCGGTGATGTCACCGGATCGCTCGTATTCGATTCCGCCAGCTCGGAGTTCACGTTCCGCGAGGGGCCCGTGTTCACCAATCTCCTGCTCGCCGACGAGATCAACCGCACCCCGCCGAAGACGCAGGCATCCCTGCTGGAGGCGATGGAGGAACGGCAGGTGACCGTCGACGGCGACCCACGCCCGCTACCGAGTCCGTTTCTCGTCGCGGCGACACAGAACCCGGTGGAGTACGAGGGCACCTACCCGCTGCCCGAAGCCCAGCTCGACCGATTTCTGCTGAAGGTCACGCTTCCACTGCCCCCGCGCGACGACGAGATCACCGTGCTCACTCGACACGCATCCGGGTTCGATCCGCGGAACCTGGCCGCCGCGGGACTCCGACCGGTCGCCTCGGCCGCCGACGTGGAGGCCGGCGCCGAACAGGTCCGCCGGGTGACGGTCGCTCCGCAGGTCACTGCCTACATCGTCGACATCGCCCGGGCCACCCGGTTCTCCCCGTCGCTGGCACTCGGCGTCAGCCCGCGAGGCGCCACCGCCCTGCTGGGCACGAGCCGCGCATGGGCGTGGCTGAACGGTCGCGACTTCGTGACCCCCGACGACGTGCAGGCGCTCGCCCAATCGACGCTGGCGCACCGGTTGTCGTTGCGCCCGGAAGCCGAACTCGAAGGCGTGTCGGTGGGTTCGGTGCTCGACGCGGCGATCAACTCGGTGCCCGTACCCCGCTGATGTTCCTCACGGGCCGCTTTCTGATCCTGGTGCTGCTCGGCGCGGTGCCCATCCTGATCTGGCCGAATTACGCGGTCCCCGTGCTGTGGGCGCTGTTCTGCATCCTGCTCGTCTGCCTCGACATCGCGTTGGCGGGATCCACGAAGTCGATCACCATGTCGAGGTCGGCGCCCGGTCCTCTCCGACTCGGGCAGAGCACGACGTGTTCGATCGCGGTCACCAACCACGGCTCGAACACGTTCCGTGGCGTCCTGCGCGACAGCTGGCAGCCCTCGGCCGGCGCGTCGGGAAACACGCACCGCGTGACCGTTCCACGATCGGAGACCCGCTCGGTGACAACGACTCTGGCCCCCACCCGGCGCGGTGATCGGCTGGCGGTCCGGGTTGCCGTTCGTCGCGTCGGTCCGCTCGGCCTCGGCGGACGGCAGCGGTCCGTGCCCCTGCCCGGTCGCGTCCGCGCACTCCCGCCGTTCGACTCCCGGCGGTTGCTGCCGTCGCGGCTGGCACATCTCCGTCAGCTCGACGGCAGGTCAGCGGTGCGGGTGCGCGGTCAGGGCACCGAATTCGATTCCCTGCGCGACTATGTCGAGGGTGACGACGTCCGCAGCATCGACTGGCGCGCGACCGCCCGGCGTCGATCGACGGTGGTCCGCACGTGGCAACCGGAGAAGGACCGGCACATCGTCATCGTGCTGGACACCTCCCGGACGTCGGCCGGGCGCGTGGGCGACACCCCTCGACTCGACGCCGCGATGGACGCCGCATTGCTCCTCGCCGCGCTCGCGTCGCACGCCGGTGACCGAGTCGACCTCATCGCCGGTGACCGCCGGGTCCATCGACGGGTGGTCGGCGTCGGCCGCACCATGTTGCTCAACAGTCTCGTCACCGCGATGGCGGATCTCGAACCTGCTCTGTTGGAGGCCGATTGGCCGCTGCTCGGAGCCGAGGTCGCCAAGATCGGGCGGCAGCGCGCACTACTTGTCCTGCTGACGCCGCTCGAACCCGCAGCCGTCGAGGAGTCGCTACTGCCCCCGCTGGCGGTACTGGCGCAGCGGTACAAGGTCGTCATCGGCTCCGTCGCCGACCCCGCGCTGGACGCCATGCTGATCGAGCGTGCCGACACCACGCAGATCTACGACGCCGCGGCCGCAGCCCGCACGCTCACCCTGCGGGACCGCACCGCCACCGCGGTGAGCCGGCTCGGCGTCGACGTGGTGGACGCGGCGCCCGACAAGCTCCCGGTGAAGCTCGCCGACCACTATCTGCTGCTCAAGTCGCGCGGGTTGCTCTGAGCCACCCCGGGATGGACCCAGCAGCGAGCGCAGCCCCCAGGCCGAGCAAGCGACGGAGAAGCGCGTCGAGGTCGAGGCGCCGAGTCGAAACCACCTCGCAACCAAACCACCCTTCTCTCAACCACTCCCGGCATCGACCGCGTTTGTCGGTGGGGTGGTTTACCTTGGTGGGCAGAGGGCCGGGATGGGGACCGGTCCGCGAGAGTCCGGGGTCATCGTGCGGGTGTGGACCGATCTACCGAGCGAGTTCCTCGCCGGGATCGAGCCTGCCTACGTCGACGAAGACGACATGGTCACCCTCACGAACGGGCTGTCCGCCACCCACCGGGGCCAGTCCTATCTCGCCTGGAGTCGCTACCAGACGGTCGCGGTCATGTACGACCGGCTCGTCGCCGCCCGCGAGCACACCGATGCGTTCGTGATGGACGGCTACGCCGACTGCGCCGCCCGCATCGCCCGCCAGTCCACCATCTCGCGGCGCCGCGCCGAGATACTGATCGACGAAGCCCTCGCCCTGCGAGATCGGCTCCCCGAGGTCGCGACCACCCTGCGCGACGGGATCCTCAGCGAGGACCAGATCCGCCTGATCATCTCGCGGACCGACCTCATACCCGGCGACAGTTCCATCACCCCGACCATCGACGCCCAGATCGCGAAGACCATCCGAAGCCGACGAGGCGCGTGGGATCGTGCACGGCTGCGGGACATGGTCGACCGACTCGTCTTCCGCCACGACCCCGACCTCGTCCGGGAACGACGCCGCGATGCTCTCGAGTCCCGCGGGGTGTGGACCGACAACTTCCACGACGGCGTCGGCGAGATCACCGCCGTCATGTCCGCCGAGAACATCCGCATCTCCGCCAAAGCGGTACGGATACTGGCCGATTCGGTGTGCGAGCACGACGGCCGCCTCCTGGGTGTCCGAACCTCCGACGCCATGTTCGCCCTCCTCACCCGAACAGCCTTCGAGTGCCAGTGCGACCGCGACGAATGCACCGCCACCATCCCCGACCCCGACGCTCTCGTCGCCGCTCTGCGCACCGAGGTCGTCATCCATGTCGTCACCGACGCCGCCACCCTCGCCGGCGCCACCGGACCCGGATTCCTCGACGGATACGGCGTCATCTCCGACGAGCATGTCCGCGACCTCGCCGCGCGTGCAGACGCCACCCTCACACCCGTCACACCATCCCGGACGCGGCCGATACCCGCAGCGGCCGAATCGGTTTCCGAACCCAGCACCAACGACCCCGACCACACCGGCGCACCGCGCACCGCGCACCGCGACGCACCGGCCGCGTCGTCAGATCCCGAAGTCGCGGTGATCTACCCGGGTTCACAACCGGCCGACCCCTACCGGCCCACGACGGCGTGTGCCGACTTCGTCCGCGTCCGCGACGGTTACTGCACCGAACCCGGTTGTGAACGTTCGGCTTTCGACTGCGACCTCGACCACGTCACCGAATACGACCACACCCATCCCGCGTATGGCGGTCCGACCTCGAGTGACAACCTCAACGCGAAATGCCGCCCGAGCCATCTCCTCGAAACTCACGGCGACTGGGTCGACGAGCAGTACCGCGACGCCGACGGACGCCTGCACACCGCATACACCACACCTGAAGGCGTCACGATCGACGGCGACGCCGAAACCCTCGAAGACCTGTTCGGTGAACCTGCGCCGCATCCGGTTCGAACAGGCCGCACAGGCACCGCCCTCACCCCACACGATCGTGCCCGAGGACAACCCGCGGCGCACCACCACCCGACTGGAGGCGAAACTGGCCCGTCGGCGGGCCGAACGTGCCCGGAACAAGAAGCAGCGCGAAGCCGAAGAAGCGGCCGAACGTCAAGACTTCCTCGACAACCCGCCGCCGTTCTGACATCGCGCTTCCGCGCCGCTATCAGTCGAGGATCGCGGTGGCCTCGACTTCGACGAGCACGTCTGGTTCGAAGAGGTAGTCGACGCCGATCAACGAAGCGGGCGGCATCGGAGACGGCAACCCGACGTCCGTCGCGACGCGCTCGACACCGGCCATGAAGTCGGCGATCTTCTCGGGAGCCCAGTCGGTCACGTAGAACGTCAGCCGGAGAACATCGTCGAAAGACGCTCCCGCCCCGGCCAGTCCGGTCGCGGTGTTCCGCAACGCCTGCGCGACCTGGCCCGCCAGGTCACCCGGTGCCACGGGCGTTCCGTCGGCCGTGCGGGCGATCTGGCCACTGACGTGCACGTGACGCGTCCCCGTGCCCACGGCCACGTGGTGGTAAGGCGTCGGTTGTGTCATGCCCTTCGGGGTCGAGTATGCAACTGCCATCGTGTTCTCCTTCGAGTGAATCCGATCAGGTATATCGTTGATACCTGGTTGTCGAAAGACACTTCAAGGAGACGTGGTTTCATGACCGATACCGGTGGGCAGGCCGCCGACCTCGCGATCAGCGCGCCGCATCGAGAGCTGCTGGATCAGGTGCTCGACAAATGGTCGTTGGCGGTGTTGAACGAACTCTGTGAACAACCGAGCCGCTTCAACGGTTTACGGCGCGCAATACCGACGGTCACACAGAAATCGCTGACCGCGACCCTGCGGAAGCTCGAGCGGAACGGCATCGTCGAACGGGTACTGCTGAGCTCGCGTCCGGTCGCGGTCGAGTACCGAATCACCCCGCTGGGCAAGACACTGCGTCCGCCGATCGATGCGGTCGTCGGGTGGGCGACGGCACACATGCCCGACATCGAACGTGCCCGCGCGGCCTTCGATTCCGCCGAAGACGACCGGACCTAGACCGCCACCGCAGGGATGTCCGCTGCGTAGCGGATGACCGAATCAACCCGGCCGAAACGGCGTTCGATGATCACGATCGCCTCGGCGAGCTGGTTCGGGTCGTCGACGTCGGCGACGAGGGCCGCGGTGTGACCGTTGTTGCCGAGCATGAACGGAAGGACCGCGGAGTACTGACTGCTGACGACGGCCAACGGGATGTCGCGACGGAACAGGTCGTAGGCGTGGTCGATCGCAGCGGGGTTCTCGAGGACGACCAGTGGGACTGAGGTGACGTGCTTGTTCTTTCTCATGATCCGAGAGTGAACCCGCAGGTTATGAGGCGGTTGACGGATCACTGTGAGTTCGCTGGCAGCTGCGTCCCGGCGCCGCCCCGGCCGACGAGGTCACCTGCCGAGTTGCTCGTCCAGAATGCTGGGGATGACCCCGCCGCGTCGGAGCAGGCGGCGGTCCAGGTCGGTCTCCGCGGCGACCTGCGCGTCGAAGCGGACGGCGGTCCCGTCCACCCGCCGAACCTCGACCGGCACCGTCCCGCGGTCGACGGCATCGGCGGTGCCGACGATGTGCAACCGGTCTCCCGGCCGCAGGTCCTGCAGGCCGCCGTCGACGTCAGCGGGGATGAGCAACGGCAGGACGCCGACGCCGATCAGATTGGACCGGTGGATGCGTTCGAAACTGCGCGCGAGCACGGCCCGCACTCCGAGGAGACGCACGAGCTTCGCCGCCCAGTCGCGCGAGCTGCCCATGCCGTACCGTTCCCCGGCCACGATCACCACCGCGTCGCCGTCCTGCGCGTACCGGTCGGCGGCCTGCGGGAGGGTCATGACCTCGCCGGTGGGTGCGTGCACGGTGTGCGCGGGACCCGCATCCGGGGCGAGCGCGTTGCGGACATTCTTGTTCTGAAAACCACCCCGCAACATGGCTTCCCAGTTGCCGCGTCGGGACGCGTAGACGTTGAGATCGCCCGGGGCCGCACCCCGCTCCACGAGATATCGCCCGGTCGGACTCTCGACGTGGATCGCCCCCGCCGGCGAGATGTGGTCGGTGGTGATGTCGTCGCCGAGGACGAGCAGCGGGTGGGCGTCGTAGTCGCCCAGCATGCTGCGCGCGAAACCGTCATCGGCGAACGGGGGACGCCGCAACGCCGTCGACGACGGGTCCCAGGGAAAGAGCGGCTCATCCGGTACATCGAGTGCGTCCCACGCGGGATTGCGCGACGCCGAGACGAAGTCGCCGACGACATCGCGCGGCCGCCGCGACGAATCCGTGAGGGAGTCGATCTCTTGAGGACTGGGCCACAGATCGGCGAGCATCACGGCCCGTCCGTCGGCGTCGACCCCGATCGGTTCGGCGGTGGGGTCGATGGCCGCATCACCGGCGAGCGCGAAGACGATCACCATCGGCGGTGACATCAGCAGCCCCAGTTCGAGGTCCGGGTGGACGCGGCCGGGGAAGTTGCGGTTGCCGCTGAGTGCGGCAACCGGTTTGCGTGTTCCGTCAGCGGCCACCCCGGCGATCTCACGAGGTAGTCCACCCGAATTGCCGATACATGTCGCACAACCGAATCCGACGATGTCGAATCCGACGGCGGACAGGTCGTCGACGAGCCCGGCTCGCTCGAGCACGCCGGCAGCGGAGGGCGAACCCGGCGCGAGGGAGGTCTTCACATACGGCGGCACCCGCATCCCTCGCTCCCGTGCACGGCGGGCGACCAGGCCCGCGGCGATGAGGAAGCGCGAGTCGGAGGTGTTGGTACAGCTCGTGATCGACGCGATGGCGATGGGGAAGGCGGGCATGTCGATGTCGTCGTCGCATACAGAAGGCGCCTCGGCGCGGAAGGTCGCCGGCAGATCGGTGAGCGGTACGAGATCCTGCGGACGGCGCGGGCCGGCCACCGAGGGGACCACGGCGCTCAGGTCGATGTCGATCGTGCGAGTGAAACGCGGCACGGCGTCGGGGTCGAACCAGAGTCCGAGACGTCGTGTGACCGACTCGACGAGGTCGCAGTGCTCTACCGAACGCCCGGTGTCGGCCAGATAGTCGAGGGTCCGTGCGTCGACGGGGAAGAACCCGGTGGTGGCACCGTATTCCGGTGCCATGTTGGCGATCACCGCCCGCTCGCCCACCGTCAGCGCCGATACGCCCGGCCCGAAGAACTCGACGAATTCACCCGTGACCCCGATGTCGCGCAGACGGTGGGTGACCACCAGCGCGAGATCCGTGGCGAGCACGCCCGCGGACAACGCACCGGTGAGGCGCACACCGACCACCTCGGGGACCCGCAGGGTGGTCGGCATGCCGAACATGACCGTCTCGGCTTCCAATCCGCCTATGCCCCAGCCCAGTACACCCAGACCGTTGATCATGGGGGTATGACTGTCGGTGCCGAGCATCATGTCGGGGACCGCGTGATCGACGCCATCGACCGCCTCCACTGTCACCACGGCGGCGAGCTGTTCGAGATTGATCGTGTGCATGATCCCGGTGCCCGGCGGGTTGATGTGCACGGTGTCCATGGTCTTCGACGCCCAGGACAGAAAGCGATACCGTTCCGCGTTGCGGCGCATGTCGTGGGCCAAGTTGACGACGGCGGCATCGCGGCGCCCGAACGACTCGACCGCAAGCGAATGATCCACCGAGACCTCCACCGGCAGGCGCGGGCTCAACGCCGTCGGATCCCCACCGCGGGCGGCGACCGCGTCCCGCATCGCGGCGATGTCGACGAGGGCGGGCGTGCTGGTGGTGTCGTGCATCAGCAACCGACCCGGTGCGTACGGAATCTCGGCGTCGCTGCTGCCGGTCTCGAGCCACCGCGCCATGTCACGCAGGGCTCGGTCGCGCGTGTCGGGGTCGGCTCGGCGGGTCACGTTCTCGGCGAGCAGGCGGATCACCGTGGGCCACTGCCGGTACACATCGACGTCGACTCGCTGCTCGACGTCGACCACCGGCAGCTCGGACCCGCACTGTTCTGATCTGCTCATTCGCTCATCATAGGTTATAACCTATAACTTGCACCACCGGTGCTAGTATCTCCGCGTCCGGGAGCGCCGGACCCCGACGCCCACGACCACCACCCGGAGGCCCGCCATGACGACACCCGGCGGGATGTTCACCAAAAACGACTACGCATACGCCGAGCTCCAGCGACGCATTCTCACCGGCGTCCTCCCGGCCGGCGCGGTGATCCCCCAGGCAAAACTCGCGGCCGAGATCGGCGTCAGCACCACGCCCCTCCGTGAGGCGATCCGTCGCCTGTCCGCCGAGGGCATGGTCGAACTCGAGGCCCACCGGGATGCTCGGGTGACCCCCGTGTCGGCCGACGAGGCACGTCACCTCTACCAGGTGCGCGAGAATCTCGATCCACTCGCGGCGGCGCTCGCCGCGCAGACGCGGACTGCGTCCGACATCGCGGCCATCAGCGCGGCCTTCGATCGCCTGTCGCCCATCGCCAGCGCATCCGATCTCGATGCCCTTGTCCGACACCGGGAATTCCACCGCACGGTGTACCGCGCATCGGGCAATCCCGTCCTGATCGACATCCTCGAACGACTCTGGGACAAAGCAGACCGCTACCGGGTCATCGGCCTCTCCCACCGCGGCGACTCCCCCGAAGACCGGTCGCGGGTCACCGCCGAGCACCGGGCGATCATGGAGGCCGTCGCCGACGGCGACGCCGACCGAGCGAACGCGGTCATGCGCGAGCACATCGGCAACAGCCTGGGGCGTCGCGCGATCGATGCGCTCGCCGAGGATTCCGCAACCGCCTGACAGCCCACCTCTGCACTTTGTGCGATGTGGCACGCGTCACGGTCATAGGTTATAATCTATAACCAGCACACACGGTTAAGCGCGCGAAAAGCGCAAAACGATACTTATGCGCCTAAGCGTGACCGTGATGCCGGTTACACCAACACTCCTGATGTGACCACCGACGTGGTTGCCTCACATCCGACCCAGAATCGAGAAGGCGATGTTGGCACTACTCGGCCTCGGCGACCGACCCCGAATGGAAACGAGCAACGCATGACCTCACCACCTCCCGGTGCCGACGAACCGGCCGAGACACCGCCGGCACCGTCCACTCCGAGGCGTCTGCCCACCCTCGTCAAGGCGCTCGGTGCCCTGGTCGCCGTCGCGATCGTCGCCGTCGGGGTCATCGACGCGGCCGGGAGTGAGGGTGGGGCCGACGCACGTTCTCAGCTGACCCTGATCGCTCCCGCCGCCGCCGGCGGAGGGTGGGACGGCGCGGCGCGCGAGATGCAGCAGGCGATGCGAGCCCAGAACATCGTCAACAACTCGCAGGTCGTCAACATCCCCGGCGCCGGCGGCACCATCGGGCTCAGTCAGTTCGCCGGAATGACCGGGGACGCCACCACGATCATGGTCATGGGCATCACGATGCTGGGCGCGATCAACATCAACGGGTCCGATGTGGATCTCGGCGACGTCACCCCGATCGCTCGCCTCGCCGATGACTACGACGTGGTCGTCGTACCTGCGGATTCGCCGATCACCAGCGTCGACGAGCTGATGGCCGCGTGGAAGAAGGACCCGAAGGGTTTCACGTTCGGCGGCGGATCGCTGGGCAGCGTCGATCAGATGATCATCAGCCAGATGGCCCGCGAGAACGGCATGGACCCCGCTGCGGTCAATTACATCGCCTATTCCGGGGGCGGCGAGCTGGCGACGTCGCTCATGTCCGGGACGATCAAGGCCTCGGTCAGCGGTTACGAGGACTTCGTCGACCAGATCACCGCCGGAAACCTCCGCGCGCTGGCGATCTCGGCTCCCGCCCCGGTCCCGGCCATCGACCTGCCGACCCTGTCCGAACTGGGCTACGACGTCGCCCTCACCAACTGGCGGGGAGTGGTTGCGCCGCCGGGCATCACCGATGACCAGCGCACCGAACTCGAGGCGATCGTCACCGAGGTCGTCGAGTCACCCGAGTGGCGAGATGCGTTGCAGCGCAACAACTGGTCCGACACGTTCACCCCGGGGAACGGATTCACCGAGGTCATCGACCAGCAGTCGGAGTTCGTCCGCGGCATCTGGGCCGATCTCGGGTACTGACCGATGACCCCGGACCTCCACCGCACAACCCCTGCCTCACACGACATCACGGAGACACCATGACCATCCTTGTCGCCTTCGCCCACACGCCCGAAGGCCGCGCGGCGCTCGAACACGGCCGTCGCGTCGCGCGCAGCGAGAACTCGCAACTGATCATCTTCGACATGGACACCCCCGCTGTCGACGACGACGGCGGCATCCCCGAGCCGGACTTCGCCCGTGCCGGAAACCCGATCGACGACATCGCGATCCGCTGGGTCGGCCATCGCCGGGAGGACTCCGATCCGGCCGCCGAACTCATCGACGTCTCGGAAGAATTGTCCGCCGATCTCATCGTCGTCGGCCTGCGCCGACGGTCGCGGGTCGGGAAGCTCCTGCTCGGCTCCAACGCGCAGCGCATCCTCATCGACGCCGAGGTCCCGGTCCTCGCGGTGAAGGCAGCCCATCATGACGACTGACAACGCGGCGGCCCAGCCCGCGGACACGTCGATCGACGACGGACCGGTGCGCGCCCGCCGACCCCTCACCGGACGGAGCGGTCTGGTCGTCGCGGGCCTGATGCTCGCGCTCGCCGTCTACCTGACCGCCGGCATCATCGGCATGGAGATCCCGGGAAGCGCGGCCACTCCCGGGCCGGCGTTCTTCCCGATCATCCTGACGATCTGCGCCTACCTCATCGCCGGTCTCCTGACCGTGCAGACGCTCCGTCACCCCGACGAGCCCGATCCCGACATCGTCCCACCCGCAACCGGACAGTGGCGCACGCAGAGCGATTGGCGTGCAATGGGTCTCGTCCTGGCCGGGCTCATCGCCTTCACCGTGCTGCTGATCCCGCTGGGTTGGATCATGTCCGCCGCACTGCTGTTCTGGATGGTCGCCCACGCCATGGGTTCCACCCGCCCGATTCTCGACATCGGGGTGTCCCTCGTCGTCTCCTGTGCCGTGCAGGCGTTCTTCTCGGCGGGCCTCGGTCTGAATCTGCCCGCCGGCATCCTGGGAGGGCTGTTCTGATGGACAACGTCTCGCTTCTGCTGGAGGGCTTCTCCCAGGCGCTCACGCCGATGAACCTGCTCTGGGTCTTCATCGGCGCGCTGCTCGGTACCGCGGTGGGGGTGCTCCCGGGTCTCGGTTCGGCGATGGCCGTCGCGCTGCTGCTCCCGGTGACCTTCACCCTCGACCCCACCGCCGCGTTCATCATGTTCGCCGGTGTGTACTTCGGCGGTCTGTTCGGTGACTCGACCATGGGCATCCTGATGAACACGCCCGGCGGGTCCACCGCCATCGCGACATCGTTCGAAGGTCACCGAATGGCCAAGCGCGGGCGGGCCGCACAGGCGCTCGCCACCGCCGCCATCGGCGCCTTCATCGGCGGGATGATCGCGACGACGATCGTCGTGTTCTTCGCTCCCAAGCTGGCCGACCTCGCCATCCAGTTCGGTCCCGCAGAGTATTTCGCACTGGCCGTCTTCGCGTTCATCGCGATCGCCTCGGTGGTCTCCGACTCCGTCATCAAGGGCCTGACCGGGTTGCTCATCGGTCTGATCCTCGCGGTCATCGGGATCGACGGGATCTCGGGCACCCAGCGCTTCACCATGGGCGCTCCCGAGTTGTTCGACGGCATCAGCATCATCGTGATCACCGTCGGTACCCTGGCCCTGGGCGAGGTCATCTATGTCGCTTCGCGCATCCACCGCACTCGTGCCCCGGACGCGGACGCCGTCATCGGCCGGCCCTTCCTCAAGCGCGCCGAGTTCCGTGAGGCGCTCCCGGCGTGGCTGCGCGGCACCGGTTTCGGTGTTCCGTTCGGCGTCATCCCGGTCGGTGGCGCGGAGGTTCCCACGTTCCTCGCCTACGGAACCGAGCGGCGCCTGGACCGCAAGCGACCCGACCCCCAGTTCGGACAGGGCGCCATCCGCGGCGTCGCCGGACCGGAGGCGGCGGGCAACGCGACGTCGGGCACCGCGATGGGAGCCCTGCTCGCCATGGGCCTGCCCACGTCCGCCACCGCGGCCATCATGCTGGCTGCGTTCCAGCAGTACGGCCTGCAGCCCGGACCACTGCTCTTCGAACGCAACGCGGACCTCGTGTGGACCCTCATCGCCAGCCTGTTCATCGGCCTGGTCATGCTGCTGATCCTCAACATGCCGTTCGCCGCCATCTGGGCGAAGCTGCTGCTGATCCCCAGGCACTACCTCTACGCGGGCATCGCGGTGTTCTGCGTCCTGGGCGTCTACGCAACCTCGGCCGCGATCACCGACCTCATCCTGGTCATCGCGATCGCGTTCGTCGGATATCTGCTGCGCCGTTACGGTTTCCCGCTCGCGCCGGTCATGATCGGCGTCGTGCTCGGCCCCCTCGCCGAGACCAGCCTGCGCAACGCGATGATGTCGAGCGGCGGGGATCCGAGCGTGTTGGTGGGCAGCGCGATCACCTGGGTCCTCTACGGCGTCCTCGCTGTTGTCGTCCTGTTCACCGCGTTCCGCCGCCTGCGCATGCGGACACGTCAGGACACGTGATGCGCACAACCACCGACCGCGCACTCATCCGTTCCCGGTTCCTCGCCGTCGACGTCGCCAATGTCGCCGATGTCCTCGACGACCTCGGCCACCGTGATCAGGCGCTCGGGACCGACCTCGCCTGCGTGGCCGGGCGCGAACGTCTGGCCGAGTGGGCGTTCACCATCTCGGGTGCGATGAGCGACGCCCCGGGACGGGACCCGTTGAAAGCGCAGGCGTGCAACGAGATCGGCCCGGACGAGGTCTCGGTGTGGCAGGGGAACGGACGTGGTGTCTGCTACTTCGGTGAACTCGTCGCGACCGGGATGATGCAGCGGGGCTCTCCCGGCGCAGTGCTCGACGGCGGTGTCCGCGACCGGAAGTGGCTGCACGAGATCGGCTTCACGACATTCTCGCGCTACCCGACGTCGGTCCAGACCAGCGGTCGCTGGCGCGTCAGCGCGTGGCAGCAGCCCGTCACCCTGCCGGGCGCCTCCGGGCAACCGGTCGTCATCGAACCCGGGGACTTCATCCTCGGCGACGACGACGGCGTCATCGTCATCCCCGCCGCGATCGTCGACGTCGTGCTCGAGGCCGCCGAAACCATGACGGACAAGGAAATCGACGTCCGTGCGGCGATCCGCAACGGTATGACCCTCGCCGATGCGATGACGCAGTTCGGGCGGATTTGAGCACAGAGTGCGGGATTCGCATCGGTTTCCGATACTGATCCCGCACTCTGCGCACTACCCGCCGTCACTTCTTCGCAAGCGCCGCCCTGTAGCCGAGGAAGCCCACGTAACCAGCCAGCCCGACCAGGCCCAGGCGTCGGGTGCGCTTCGACACCAGCGCCGCACCGATTGCGGTCTCGCAGGCGCCGTTGCGGTAGGTCCACGTGGTGGTGTCGTCGGGGAACACCGGCGCGGTGATCGGCGCGAACGCTTGCGGGGCGACGAAATGCGCGAGCCCCATGGCCGCGAGTCCCCCGCCCACCAACGAGACCTTGTCCAGCGATTGCTTGCCTGCGGCCATCAGAGTGTTCCCTCCGTCGTCGAGTCTTTCCGGTGATCGTATGCACTCAGGTGGGTCCGGTTGCGGCGACCCACTCCTCGGCCGTCAGTGACCGCCGGCCTCGAGTGCGCGGCGCAGACCCCAGATGTAGTCGTCCGGCCGCTCCCACGCGGCGAAATGCCCACCGCGATCGAACTCGCGCCAGTCGGCGACAGCGAAGTGACGGTTCGCGAACTGCCTCGGGGCGTTGACCAGATCGTGGGCGAACAGCGTGAACACCGTCGGCGTCTCGACCCGCGGCCAGTCTTTGGCAGCCCTGGTCGCGTAGGGGCCGAACGATGTCGCGATCGTGCCGGTCAGCCAATACGCGGTCACCCAGGTGAGGACCTCGTCGTAGGAGAACACGCGGGTGATGTCACCGTCGCAGTCGGTCCAGCGCAGAAGCTTCTCGACGATCCACGCCGCCAGTCCGACCGGAGAGTCGCCGAGTCCGACCGCCAGGGTGTCCGGCCTCGTCGACTGCTGGTGCATGTATCCGCCCTCGGCGGCCTGCCACCGATGCCCGCGCTCCACATACGCCACCTCCTCGTCGTCGAGGTCGGGCGGGAGGTCGGTCAAGAAGTGATACTGGGATACATCAGTGAGGTGCAGTGATGCCACGCGCTCCGGGTGGCGGGCGGCCAGGGCTTCCGCCACGTCACACCCGACGTCGCCGGCCGAGACGGTGAACCTGTCCACACCGAACTCCGTCATCGCGGTAGCGACGGCATCCGATCCTCGTGGATCCGCCAGTCGAACCCGGTCGTCCAGTGATCGACGAGGTCATCGAGCAACTCCGGATCGAATCCACCGGTCCCGGCGACGTCGGCGCGCGGGATCGACCGGAAGCGGAGCAGCCGGTCCCGGAGATCGTCGAGCGCGGCGGTCGTGCTGCGACGGAACATGTCCCGGTCACCGCACCGTCGGTGCGGTGAGTCCGCGGTCGGCCTCGTCCAGATCACCGGTGTCGCCGTACTCGTACGCTCGGCGGCCGGCGACGAAGACGTATGCCATGAACAGCGACCAGGCCGTCACGCCGATCCCGATGCGCGCCCAGGTCGGGAGCGGGGACGGCGTGACGAACGCCTCGATGACCCCGCACAGCAACAACACGACGACCAGGCCCAGTGCCACGCCGACCGCCGCCCGGCCCTCCTCGCCGAGAGCCGCTGCGCGCGTCCGATTTCCCGGCGACACCCACGCCCAGAAGATTCGCAGTCCCACCCCCGCGGCGACGAACAGGCAGGTCAGCTCGAGCATCCCGTGCGGCAGGATCAGTCCGAAGAACAGGTCGCCACGGCCGTGGCGGATCATGATCGACGCCACGACGACCAGGTTCAGGACATTCGTGTAGAGCATCCAGATCACCGGAAAGCCGAAGACGCCCAACGCGATACACAATGCGGCGAGCCAGAAGTTGTTGGTCCACACGCGCGCGGCGAACGACGTCGCCTCGTATTCGCTGTAGTAGTTCTCGAAGTCGTTGGTCACGAGGCGCTCGATCTCGCCCGGTGACGCGAACGAGCTCTCGATCCGCGGGTGCTCGAGGACCCACCACGTCATGATCACGGCTGCACCGAGCGACCCGCCCATCACCGAGAGCCACCACCAGCGCATCCGGTACAGGGCGGCGGGGAACGACCTCGTGAAGAACTCGATCACCGTCGCCGGCGTGCTGACCCGGGTACCGGTCGCACGACCGCGAGCGCGTGCCAGCAGAGCCGACAGGTACGCGACGAGCGACGCATCGGGGGCGGTCGAGCGGATGACCGACAGATGGGTGGCCACCCGCTGGTAGGTGTCTATCATCTCGTCGGCCTCGGCACCGGTGAGTCGGCGGTGCCGCGAGAGCGCGTCGAGCCGCTCCCACGTCGCGCGATGCGCGGAGACATAGGCGTCGAGGTCCACGCGGCCAGCGTATCCGGCATTCTCGCGCCGGCGACGCGTGTCATTCAGCGGACGTCCGCGCTGTGTGTTCCCGATGCCGCCTCCCGGGACCGCGTCGTAGGGTGAGGCGTGATGACTCATCCCGTGCCGCCGCGACCCCCCGCCTGGGGATCCGGCGCCACGGCGACGGTCGGAGTCGGGCGCGACGACCTCGTCTCCGGCGAAGCGGTCGCGCTCGCACTGCCGCCCGCGAACCTCGGCTATCGGATTCTCTCCGGCATCATCGACGTCCTGCTGGGGTTCGGGCTGTGGCTGTTCTTGTGGTGGTTGTCGTTCAAGGTCGCCGGCGAGGCGAGCGAGGCGTGGCGGGGAACCATCAACACGCTGATCCCGATCGTCGCCGTCGTCGCGCTCCCGACACTGCTGGAGACACTGACCCCGGGAAAGTCCGTGGGCCACCTCGTCCTCGGTCTCCGGACGGTCCGGGACGATGCCGGACCGACGGGCTTCCGGCACTCGCTGACCCGCGCCCTGATCGGTTTCGTCGAGCTCTACGCCTGCCTCGGGCTCCCCGCCCTGATCTCGGCGGCCATCTCCCGCAGGAACAAGCGTCTGGGTGATCTGCTCGCCGGGACCTACGTGATCCGCGACCGTCATCGGCTGGTCGAACAGGCACCCATCGACATGCCGCCGGGCCTGACGTCGTGGGCCGTCTCGGCCGACATGGCCGCACTTCCCGATCGGCTCGCCGTGATCATCCGCCAGTTCCTCAACGGCCGGCACGGCATGAAACCCGAACCGCGGGCCCACGCCGCGCGACGGATCGTGTTCGACGTCGCACCGTTCGTCGCCCCGGCTCCCCCACCCGGGGCCCCGTTCGAGGACGTGTTGTCGGCGATCATGGCCGAGCGCCGGCGCCGCGACACCGAACGCCTGGCGCGCGAGGCGGAACTGCGCGCGCGTCTGTTGCGATGATCCGTGCCTCGGGCCGCTCGGCTCGCCACGCGCGGTGACCGTGGCGGTTACGCTGCTGGGGTGACGGTGCCGGCCCCCTCCGCGAGGGACACGAGACGAGCCGGCGGGCGGCGCCCGGTCTCCGTCTTCCTCGCCGCCGGAATGGCCTGTGCCGCGGTCCTCGCGGGCGGCGGACCGTCATGGGCGGCGCCGGCCGAGGGGGCACCGGCGGTCCAGCAAGTGATCCCCCGCATCATCGATATCGAGAGCGTGACCGACCGGACCATAGCCCTCCCCCAGGCTGATTCGACGCTTCGCGTGCGATACACCTCGACTTCCGTGCGAGGAGTGCCCACGGTGATGTCCGGTACCCTCCTCACGCCGTCGACCCCTCCCCCGCCCGGCGGCTGGCCTCTTGCCGTCTGGAACCACATGACGGTGGGCGCCGCCGACGTCTGTGCGCCGTCCGCGGCGCACGCCGGGCACCCCGAACTGCCTCGGATGGTCTCCGGCGACGCCATCGTCTCGCGCCTGCTCGACGCCGGATTCGTCGTGGCCCGGCCGGACTTCGAGGGAATCGGTTCGCCCGGTCCGCACCCCTACCTCATCGGGCGTTCGCTGGCGCGGTCGACGATCGACATGGCGCTCGCCGCGGCCGATCACGACGCACGCATCGGTCGTCACGTCGTCGTCGCGGGCCACTCGGAGGGCGCCGTCGCCGCCTTGTCGGCCGCCGGCCGTCCCTCCTCGGAATGGGGACATCTGCGACTGCGCGGTGTGTCGGCGCTGGCACCGCCGACACGGGTGGCCGACCTGCTCGACGGGGCGTCGAACATCCCGGTGGCCGGGCCGGCGATCGATGAACTCATGGGGTTGGCCGCGCTGATCGGAAGTGGCGCGGCCGCAGCAGATCCCGGCTTCGATGCGTTGATGGAGAACGGGGGGCTCAGTGCGCGGGCACGTGCGTTGCGCCCACAGGTGGAGACCCGCTGCTACGCCGACCTGACAGCGCCGGACTCCTTCGGAGGTCTCGCTCCGACGCAACTCCTCGGCCCCCGGGGCGACGAGATGAAGCGGGAACTGCTCGAGGTGCTCAAGGCGAACGACGTTGCCCGTCTGCGGTTTCCACCAGGACTCCCGGTGCGCATCGACTCGGGAACCGTGGACACCGTGTCCCCCCAACCCCTGGTGTCCAGTCTGGTCGACACCTACCGACGGGCAGGGGTGTCGGTGACCTACTCCGACCACTTCACCGGACACCCGGGAGTGGCGACCGACCCACGAAACGCCGCGACCATCGCCACCTGGCTCATCGCTCAGAGGTGAGGACGTCGGGCGACGGCCCGACTCGGGTCCTACCTCAGATCGGTGGAGGTCTTGCCGAGTACCCGTCGCGCGATGATCAACTGCTGAATCTGCTGCGTGCCCTCGAAGATGTCGAGGATCTTCGAGTCACGCGCCCACTTCTCCACCAGCGAGGTCTCGGAATAGCCTGCGGTGGCGCCGATTTCGACGGTCTTGTTGGTGATGTCGGTGACAGTACGGCCGGCCTTCGCCTTCGACATCGAGGCCTCGGTCGAGTTCGGCTGCTTGTTGTCGGCCATCCACGCGGCCCGCACCGTGTGCAACCACGATGCCTCCCAATCGGATTCGAGTCGGATGAACTCGGCGACGGTGGCGTGCTGCGACGTCGCGGGACGGTCGTAGTCGATCTGGTGACCGGCCTCCTCCAACATCCGCCGCAACTCCTCGAGGGACGCGCGACCGAGCCCGATGGCCATCGCCGCGACGACCGGGCGGGTGTTGTCGAAGGTCTGCATGACCCCGCCGAAGGCCTTCTTGGTGTCGATCTCCGGCGAACCCAGGAGGTTCTCGGCAGGCACCCGCGCATTCTCGAAGCGGATGACCGCCGTGTCGGAGGCCTTGATGCCCAGCTTGTGCTCGAGACGGGCGACGGTGACACCGTCGGTGGTCATCGGGACGACGAAACTCTTGATGGCCGCGCGTCCGACGCTCTTGTCGATGGTCGCCCACACGACGACGTGGTCGGCGCGCGAGCCCGCGGTCACGAAGATCTTCTCGCCGTTCAGGATGTACTCGTCGCCGTCGAGCGTCGCGGTCGTCGACACCGCCGCCGAGTCCGAGCCGAAGCTCGGCTCGGTGATGGCCATCGCCGCCCACACATCGCCGAAACGCTCGAGCTGCTCGGGGTTGGCCACCGCCGCGATCGCCGCGTTGCCGAGGCCCTGGCCCGGGATCGAGAGCAGCAGGCCGACGTCGCCCCAGCTCATCTCGAGAGCGGAGAGCAGACCGCGCATGTTGGCGCCGTTCACCGACGGCGCGTCGGAGGCCGGCTTCTCGGTGTCGTCCGACTTCTCCGAGGATCGGCCCTGCTTGGCGAGCTTCGCCAGTTCGTCGAGTTCGACCGGATACTCGTGCTCGGCCTGGTCGTACTTCCGCGAGATCGGCCGGAAGAGGTGCTCGGCAGCCATGTGGGTGCGCTCGACCGTCGAATCGAACTTCTTCGGGAGCTCCAGGTTGATCGCCATGTCAGCACCTTACTGCGCAGTAAGTTCCTTGCCAAGTCCCGGTCCGTGACCGAAGCCGAATAGCCTGGACCGGTGGCGTACGACGAGGAACTGGCCTACCGCATCCGCGCTCTGCTGGCGACCGAGTGCGGCCTCGACGAGAAGACCATGTTCGGCGGGCTGGCGTTCCTGATCAACGGCAACATGGCCGTCGCTGCCAGTGGCAAGGGCGGGATCATGGTCCGCGTCGCACCCGAGGAGACCGAGAGCCTCCTCGAGTACCCGCACACCCGGCCGATGGTGATGTCCGGCCGTGAGACCCGCGGGTGGCTACGCGTCGACGACGCGGGCATCGCGACCGACCGACAGCTCTCCCGCTGGATCGCCATCGGTTCCGACTTCGCGCGGAAGCTGCCGCCGAAGTAGATAGCGTCGCCCTTCGAGGCTCGTCGACCTCGACTCGCTTCGCTCGCTCGGCCCGGCGGCTTACGCTCCTCGCACCTCAGGGAGCAGAGGTCAGGGGACGATGTTCACCATCCGGCCGGGCACCACGATGACCTTGCGGGGCTCGGCGCCGTCGAGGATCGCGACGATCTTCTCGTCGGCGAGGGCGGTGGCGCGCACCGTGTCCTCGTCGGCGTCGGCGGAGACGGTGATCCGGCTGCGGACCTTGCCCTTGACCTGGACCGGGATCTCGACGGTGTCCTCGACCAGCCACGCCTCGTCGGCCACCGGGAACGACGCCCGCACCACGAGAGTGTCGTGACCCAGCCGGTGCCACAGCTCCTCGGCGATGTGCGGGGCCAGGGGGGCGAGCATGGTCACGAGCGGCTCGACGGCATCCCGCGGCGCACCCGACTTCTCGAAGTTCTTGGTGAGGTGGTTGGTCAGGACCGTCAGCTTGGCGACCGCGGTGTTGTTGCGCAGCGCGTCGTAGTCCTCGCGAACGCCGGCGATCGTCTTGTGCAGCAGTCGCTTCGTCTCGTCGTCGAGTTCGATGTCGGCGACGCGCAGCGAACCGGACTCCTCGTCGACGACGAGCCGCCAGATGCGCTGCAAGAAGCGCTGGGAGCCGACGACGTCCTTGGTCGCCCACGGGCGCGACTGGTCCAGCGGACCCATGAACATCTCGTAGACGCGCAGGGTGTCGGCACCGTAGTCACGGCAGATGTCATCGGGGGCCACCGAGTTCTTCAGCGACTTGCCCATCTTGCCGTACTCCTGGCGGACCTTCGCACCGTTGTAGAAGAACTCGCCGTTCTCCTCGGTGACCTCCTCGGCAGGCACGTAGACCCCGCGCGAGTCGGTGTAGGCGTAGGCCTGGATCATGCCCTGGTTGAACAGCTTCCGGTACGGCTCGCGACTGGTGACGTAACCGAGATCGAACAGGACCTTGTGCCAGAACCGCGAGTACAGCAGATGCAGCACGGCGTGCTCGACACCACCGATGTACAGGTCGAGACCGCCCGGATCGTTCGCACCGTGCAGTGCCGGGCGCGGACCCATCCAGTACGCCTCGTTCTCCTTGGCACACAGGGTCTCCGAGTTGGTCGGGTCGATGTAGCGCAGCTGGTACCACGAACTGCCCGCCCACTGGGGCATGACGTTGGCGTCACGCGTGTAGGTCTGGACGCCGTCGCCGAGGTCCAATTCGACGGTCATCCAGTCGGTGGCCTTCGCCAGTGGGGGAGAGGGCTCACTGTCGGCGTCGTCCGGATCGAAGGACACCGGCGCGTAGTCGTCGACCTCCGGGAGTTCAACGGGCAGCAGTGATTCCGGCAGCGCGTGCGGCTGACCGGCGGCGTCGTACACGATCGGGAACGGCTCGCCCCAGTACCGCTGCCGCGCGAACAGCCAGTCGCGCAACTTGTACTGGATTCGTCCGGAGCCCACACCGTCGGCCTCCAGACGTTCGACGATGGCCGCCTTCGCGTCCTCGACGTTGCGACCGTCCAGGAACCCGGAGTTCACCAGGGGACCATCGCCCACGTAGGCCTCGGTCGCGATGTCGGTGTCGGAGCCGATCACCTCGCGGATCGGCAGTCCGAAGACCGTCGCGAACTCGTGGTCCCGGGCGTCGTGGGCCGGAACCGCCATGATCGCACCGGTGCCATATCCCATCAGCACGTAGTCGGCGACGAAGACCGGAACCCGCTCGCCGTTCACGGGATTGACGGCGAAGCTGCCGGTGAAGACGCCTGTCTTCTCCTTGTTCTCCTGCCGCTCGAGGTCGGACTTCGCGGCGATCGACGCGCGGTATTCCGCGACCGCGGTCGCGGGATCCGTTGCACCGCGGGTCCATCGGTCATCGGTGCCGGCAGGCCATTCGCCTCCGGTCAGCTCGTCGACGAGCGGATGTTCGGGCGCGAGGACCATGTAGGTGGCGCCGAAGAGCGTGTCGGGACGGGTCGTGAACACCTCGATGCCGCCGACACCGGGCACGTCGAAGCGAACCTGCGCGCCGCGCGAGCGTCCGATCCAGTTGCGCTGCATGGTCTTGACCTTGTCCGGCCAGTCCAGCAGATCCAGATCGTCGAGCAGGCGGTCGGAGTAGGCGGTGATCCGCATCATCCACTGCCGCAGGTGCTTCCGGAAGACGGGGAAGTTGCCGCGGTCACTGCGACCGTCGGCGGTGACCTCCTCGTTGGCCAACACGGTGCCCAGCCCCGGGCACCAGTTGACCAGCGAATCGCTCAGGTACACCAGGCGATGGTCGTCGAGGATCTCGGTGCGCTCGGCGGGGGAGAGGTCGGCCCAGTTTCGCCCCTCGTGCTTTCCGCTCAATGCTCGTGCACCCGAGACGAATTCGTCGACCAGTTCGGAGATGCGCCGGGCCTTGCCCTGGTCGGCGTCGTACCAGGCGTTGTAGATCTGCAGGAAGATCCACTGGGTCCAGCGGTAGAAGTCGACGTCGGTGGTGGCCACCCGACGACGCTCGTCGTGGCCCAGCCCGAGCCGGCGGATCTGGCCCAGGTAGCGCTCGATGTTCTGCTCGGTCGTGGTCCGCGGGTGGGTACCGGTCTGCACGGCGTACTGCTCGGCCGGCAGGCCGAAGGAATCGAAGCCCATCGTGTGCAGCACGTTCTTGCCGGTCATCCGCTGGTAGCGGGCGAAGACGTCGCTCGCGATGAAGCCGAGTGGGTGGCCGACGTGCAGGCCCGCACCGGACGGGTAGGGAAACATGTCCTGCACGAAGAGCTTGTCGGCCGCGTCGGCAGAGCCGCCGCCGAAGGCGGACAGGTCACCGGCGAGCGGCCCGACGGGATTCGGCGCCTCGTAGGCGTGCTCGTCGGACCAGGTCTGCTGCCAGCGCTGCTCGATCTCCCCGGCGACCGACGCCGTGTAGCGGTGTGCGGTCGTGCCGGCGGTGTCGCCGCTCGTCTTCTCGGCTGAAGTCACGCGACCAGGGTAAATCCTGTCGGCCGCAGCCCCCCAATCCGGTCGCTTCCGCGGTGGCCGGCGCCGGCGCGTCCGATACCGATTCTCCGCCGTACGACGCACGGTCGTATGCTGTGGGTCGTGAATGCCGTGTCCGTCGCCGTTGCCGTACTGCTCTTCGTGCTGGCCGGACTCTGGGCGGTGGTAGGAATCCGCGGACTCCGCGGCACCCTCCCGCGCAATCGTTGGATCGGCGTCCGCTCCGCGGAGACCATGCGATCCGACGAGGCGTTCACCGTCGCCAACCGCATCGCCGGGCCCGGCACCCTGGGAGCCGGTCTGATCCTCGCCCTGGGCGGCATCGCGACCCTCGCGGTCCCGAGCGGGTGGGCCGTTGCCTTCGGCCTGGTCTCGCTGGTCGTCGCGCTCGTGGTGATCGGACTGGTCAGCGGCATCGGCGTACGTGCCGCGGCAGCCGTACCCGTCGACGACGACGGCTGTTCCTGCTGTTCGGGCGGCGACGCCCACGGTCATGCCGCCGACGAGGACACCTCGGGTCCGGCGGCCGATTGCGGCACCAGCAGCTGCGGTGCCTGCTCGTTGCGCGGCGTCTGCGCGAGCGACTCGGCCCAGGCCTGAGTCGGCCCGCGTCGTCTCACACCACTGATCTCGGGGCACATCCATGCGTACTCTCAAGAATCTTCTCGATCGCTCACCGATCGACGGCTTCATCCTGGCCATCATCATCGCCGTCGTCGTCGCCGCCTTCCTGCCGGTTCGCGGCGCGGCAGCAGAGGCACTCGACTGGGTGGTGATCGTCGCAATCGCCGCGCTGTTCTTCCTCTACGGCACGCGACTGCATCCGCGCGAGGCACTCGAAGGCCTCCGGCACTGGCGACTGCACGTCACGATCCTGGCGTTCACGTTCATCGTGTTCCCGATCGTCGGGCTCGCGCTCAAACCGGTCGTCGAGCCGCTGATCGGCGAGGATCTCTACGCCGGCCTGCTGTTCCTGTGTCTGGTGCCGTCGACTGTCCAGTCCTCGATCGCCTTCACCTCGATGGCCCGGGGCAACATCGCCGGTGCCATCGTCAGCGCGTCCACGTCGAACATCCTCGGCGTCTTCCTGACCCCGCTGCTCGTCGTCGCGCTGATGCAGAACGCAGGCGACATCAGCATCGACGCGACGTCGGTCCTCAAGATCGTCGCGCAGATCCTGGTGCCGTTCCTGATCGGGCAGCTCGCCCGCAAATGGGTCGGCCCGTTCTTCACCCGGCACGCGAAGATCACCAAGCTGGCCGACCGTGGCGCCATCGTGCTCGTCGTCTATGTGGCGTTCAGCGAGGGGGTCGTCCAGGGCATCTGGTCGACCGTGGGCGTCGGCCAGGTCATCGCCGTGACCGTCATCTCGCTGCTGCTCGTCCTGGTCATGCTCACGATCACCGGCTGGCTCCCGAAGCGGCTCGGCTTCGATCGCGCCGACACGATCGCCATCCAGTTCTGCGGCACCAAGAAGAGCCTGGCCACCGGACTGCCGATGGCGACCGTCCTGTTCGCCGGGACCACCGTCGGCCTCATCGTGCTGCCGCTGATGATCTTCCATCAGATTCAGTTGATGATCTGCTCCTGGCTGGCCACCCGGTACGGACGCGAGGCGGACGCCGCCGAAGCGGCGGGCGCGCCGGTCTGATCAGTTGATGGCGCTGCTGTCGTCCGCGGTGTCGACGCCGTGACAACGACGTGCGTGCACGAACCGATTAGCTTCAACGCCGTTATGACATATTCGCAGGAAGAGGGGCAGCCACTCCACCTCGGCCCAGCACGGGTTCACTCTTCGGACAGGTACCCGGTGTTGGGGTCAATCTCCGCCAGGAACTCACTGATCGACTTCCGTAGGTAGGCGATCGTCCGACCCGGATTCGTTGGCGGGGGGGGGTGGGAGACATGACGGGCTCCCTCCACGCGATGCGAACCGGGCCTGAGGAGAAGCCGTAGCCAGGGTTCGGACCAGAGACCCAGGCGTAACGACAACCCCCGTCGGACTGCACGGTTACTTGCCACAGCTCACCATCGACCACCAAATCGACAGGACCGTCCGCGGGAGTCGGGGCCCTGTCATCTGCGTAGTTGTTGGGTTCCATCCTCGTATTGTCGGCGGCCGGTTGACCTTCAGCCATCGATTTCTTCCAGTGCGCGCCGGGACGATCTACCTCAGCGCCACCCAAACCTGATCTCGAGGTCGATCGGAGTCCGAGCCAGATGGAACGATCGGGGAGTGGTAGCGGTCGGCCGAGAGAAGGAGTGACGGTGGAAGCGTTCTTCGTGCTGCTCACGCCACCGGTCGCACTCGCGCTCATGTTTTGGGCGTGGACCATCTGGCAATCCTTCAGAGCCGCTGGTCGAAATATCCGACGTTCCTTAGCCGCATTTTCTGCGGTGTTGGCGATCTGCGGGGCAATCGCCTTCTTCGGGTTGACCAGTCTCGACGACTACAACGACTACCCCGGTCACACGTGCTCGGTGCGTGATGGGTTTGCACCCGCCGGCTTTCCCCCCGAGCGACTCCCTCTGCCACCTCCAGATGTGGTGAGCACATTCCATCCCAGCCTCGACTGGCCTCACCGATTCGAGCTCCTTCCCCTCGGCGTTCGCTGCACCTACTGGATTCGTGGCGACCCCCGCATCACAATGAGCACCCATAGCCCCTGGCCATACTCGGTGTGCAGCTACGGCCTCCTCGTCGTTGCCCTCGTCCAGGCCATCCGAGTCGTCAATCCCGACCTGCTCAGACGCGGTGCCCCGCCGCGGCCAGCGCGTGCAGGTGATGGCGGGCAGATGTAGGGCGTGCATGCCCCGGGCAGTGGAGGTCCCGTGCGACTATCGGACGCATGACCCGGGTGAAACGCTGGACGCGGTGTGCGGTCCTGGCGCCGCTACTGCTGCTGGTGGGCAGTTGCGTTCCCACGGCAGTCCTCAACGAGGTCGCCAATCCATCCTCTGCGCTGGACGTGACCGCCAACTTGACCCTCGTGATGATCTTCGGAGCATTCTTTTATCTGCCGGCACTCGTGGCCACATGGCTTTCCGTCGAGGCCATCACCGCGATTCCCCTGGCCGGCCGGATTATCGCCACTACTGGTTTGCTCTGGACATCTGTGGTGTGGGCGGTTGCAATTGCCGACACCGCACGCCTGACCTTCGATCCACAGCGCTACGACGAATACAGTTGGACCGCAACCCTCACCACCGTTGAACTGCTCATATTCGCTGCGCCATTTGCCGCCATGCTGCTGGTGAACGCCTGCACAACCTGGGTGTTGTGGTGGCCCAGTAGAAAACCCCGCAGCGAACGTGCTGCGCAGCCGGGATCATCCGAAGTCGATCCTGACGTGGGTAGCGACATCGGCGCCGGACGACGACGGGCCTAGGAGATCGAAGTCCATCTCCCCCTCTGACTTTCAACTGATAACGAGACGTATCGGCGTGGGACGAGTTGCCTGCGCCGAACGTACACCTATGTCGCGGACGGCCGATGGTTCGAAGTCAGGCAGCGAGGGAGCCGATCGCTGCTTGCTCGCCGTCGCGGCCACTCCATGTTGCTATCCCTCCGATGAGAACTGCGCCCATGGCGCCTCCCGCGCGGCCGCGGGGCCACTGAGTCCCCGTCCGCTCGATCTGGTCCTGCACCAGATTTGCACAGCTGACAGCTACGGCCTCTTCTCCGGCAATGGCCAACACCCCTTCACCGGAGTGCCCCATTCCATGAGACATGCCGCCATCAGGGGTGACGTCGCTCGACAGCCAGACGTAATCCAGCTCGTCATCCTCGCGAATCTGGCGATGCTCGGCCTCGAATCGAATACTGGCAAGAGCACCGTTGAAGTGGCGAACACGCAAGTCACGGCCGATCCGCTCCAGCGCTCGAGTCCACGCCATAGGCAGGACGCTCGACGTCACCACAACGCCGGCGTCCGGACTCCACGTGGCGGTCAGCAGAGTCTCGTAAGAGAACCAGCTGTCGAAGTAGGTACTCACCCGAGCAGCCTAGACAAATAGACCGCGTGGTGAGCAGGCGCGAGAATCTCTCACCTGTTGCGAGAAACCAACGACGAAGTGCCAGGACAGGGACGCCGAGCGCCGACGACAAGCGACACGCGCCCACAGGGACTTGTGCAGTCGTGACGCGCCCTCCGCACGCTCCGGGCGCTCCTCAGGGAGCAATGGGGGCGCTTCCTTCGGATCAGGGAGCAGGGTGAAGCCGGCGCTATCGCTCCGCGCCCGTCAAGGTCAGACGGCTCTGATCAGCCGACCGGCCGACCCACCGGCGTCGACAGCGGCAGGTTCACAAAGCTCGGCCGGTTCGGGTCGAGCTGGATGTGCTGCGGCCGCAGACCGGACTCGTTCAGCAACGGCCGCAACGGAAGACCGCGTGGGAAGTTCATCACGAACACGTCGACCCGCAGCCGGTGCCCCGGCTTGATCAGCGCCTCGGTCGGCAACAGACCGATGTCGACGCTGACCGGACGGCCCGGCACGACCGGCTGCCGCGACGCCAGCGTCAGCTCGTAGAACGGGTCGATCACGTCACCGTTGGGCGCGAACTGCGAGGCCGCCTTGTCGTACCCGCGCAGCGACGCCATCACCTGACCCGAGGTCAGCACCTTCGACGTCCCGTCGGGGGCAACGTCGTTCAGCGTCGCCGTCCAGTAACCGTCGGTGGCGTCAAGCACGGTGTTCAATCGCACGTTCGAATACCCGGACACGCTGCGCGTCGTCGTCAGCGGGGGAGTGGTGAACGACAACGCCGCGCGCTCGGAGATGCGGGCGTCGTCGGCGCAGAAGGGGAAGACCGCGAGGGCACCGGCCAGCTGTTGCGCGGCGTCGCGCGAACACATCGGTGCCAGACCGGGCGCGATGGTCATCCGGGCACGCGAGGCGGGTGGGGTGGGGGTCAGGCTGCCGTCGCGGACCGCGTGCGCCGCGGTGCCGCTGCGCCGGTCGCCGAGATAGAGCCGCTGACGTTCCATCCCGGCCCGCGGGAACTGCTGCGCGGTGATCCACGAGTCGCCGACCTGCTTGAGGTTGACCGGCCCATAGGAGTCGACACCGTTGTCGATTCCCTTGAGCCACTTGTCGAACCACGCCTTCTGTAAGACGTCCAACCGTGGCGGGGTGTTCCGCCGGCCCTCCTGGCCGCCGCCGATCGTGAGGTGATACCCGTCGCCCATGATCAGTTGCTTCTGGCCCGGCGGCAGCGGGATCTTGTTGTACATCCGGACTTCGCTGTTGGTGAAGAGGTCGAACCAGCCGCCGTAGATGAGCGTCGGGGTGGTGATGCGATCGGCGTGGTCGAGCCAGGACGACCGTGGCTCGGAGTCGTTGTCCAGCAATGCCTTCAGGTTCGGCGGCACCGACGGGATGTCGGGGGTCAGCAACGCGGCGAACAATTGCGGGTAGAACGTGAACGGGTCGGAGATCCGGTCCGCCAACCACTTCCAGTCGAACGTGCCGTTCAGCATCGACGCGACGTTCGGGATCATCTTGGTCGTGTTGACCAGTGTCAGCCACAGCGGGAGGAATCCGACACCCAGAGCGCCGCCCGGGGCGACGATGTCGCGGATGAGGTCGCCGCCGGGCTCGACCGGGAAGATCGCCTTGAGTGCCTTCGGGTTCTTGTTGGCGGCCTGGATCTGGTTGATCGCCGAGTAGGACACACCCGACATGCCGACCTTGCCGTTGGACCACCGCTGCTTCGACGCCCAGTCGATCACCTCGATGGTGTCGCGCTGTTCCCGCGACTGGAAGACGTCCCAGACGCCCTGGGAGAAACCGGTGCCCCGGACGTCCACGACCACCTGCGTGTAGCCGCTGCGGACGAGGTCGAAGTCGACGAGGAAGGTCTTCGCACCGCCGTCGCGGATCGTGTGCGCGATGTCGTTGATGCCGTCGATCGGCGTCCCGGACAGGTTGATCGACCGCGCGATCTGCAGCAGATAGGGCTCGAGGACCGGGTTCTGCATCACCGCGGATCCGACGGTGGTGATGAGCTTGGTGTACGGCGTCATGTTGACGATGACGGGCGTCTTGGTCGACGTCGGCCGCTCGCGGACGTCGGCCGGGCGGTACACGTTGGCCCGGAGCACCGTGCCGTCGCTCATCCGGATCGGGACATCCCAGGTGACGTTGACGCCGGCGTACGGCTGCGGGCCGTCATGGCTCGCCGCCCACCGTGCCGCATCAGCTCCGCCTGTCGGTCCGACCGGGGCGGCGCCCGCCACGGCGATCGGCGCGACCAGCGCGACCACCGCCAGGACCACCGCGACCAGGACCCGAGCACTCTTCGACCCACTCATGCACACCCCCGCATGTCATGCGCTGGAGAACCCACGGTTGATCCAGCGAGCTTGTGATCAAGCGTCCACAACCTAACACCTCGGGGGTGACGTGGATCACCGGGTGTCTCAGGGAATGCTCAGCATCACCGATTGGAGCCGGGACGACTCAGTTCAGACTGAGATCGATCGGGTGCGTCGCGAGGAGTGGCTTGGGCCAAGCCTGCCTGCGCAGGACGTCGAACCACACATCGGACGCCGGCGGTGCGAGCAGATCGCGGGGGAGTGCCGAGGCAGTCATCCAGCTGAACTGGTCGAGCTCGTCGTCGAGCTGCCCGACCCCCCAGCCGCTGTAGCCCGCGAAGATCCGGACGCCCTCGAGGACGTCGGCAAGAGGTTCGGGGTCGGCGTCGAGGTCGACGAGGACGACCCGGCCGTCCACCGGACGCAGGGCGGGTACGTCGTCGACGTCGATGCCCGGTTTCACCACCCCCAGGCACAGCGCGGCTTCCTGGTTCACCGGCCCGCCCACATAGAGGGCGCGCGGCGAGGCCGCGATGTCGGTCCACTGGGGCAGGAGATTGTGGACGGCGGTCTGGCTCATCCGGTTGAGGATGACACCGAGGCTGCCCGACTCGTTGTGCTCGATCACGTAGATGACGGTGCGCGCGAAGGTGGGTTCGACGAGGTCGGTCGACGCGATCAGCGCGGTGCCCGCCCGCACCCTCGGCGTCGGGTCGGCGTCCCACGGAACGCCGGGCATACGTGCACCACCACCGGCACCCGCCGAGTGCTCTCCGGGACGGGATTCCGGTGTGGGATCGTCTGCGTCGTCACCTCCGGCCACCCGACCATCATCGCACGTCCGTGGCCGACGGGGTCCATCGTCAGCTCGGTACCCTGGATCAGTGAGCAGCACCCAGGTGACCCGTGACCGACGCGGGTGGTCGGTGTTCGTCCACTCCCTCCGTTCCTCGCCTGGACTCGGCCGCCTGCTGTCGGTGCGTCTGTCGAGTCAGATCACCGACGGCATCTTCCAGGCCGCGCTGGTCGGCAGCATTCTCTTCAACCCGGAGCGTCACGCCGACCCGCTCGCGGTGGCCGGTGGCCTGGCAGTGCTGCTACTGCCGTATTCGCTCATCGGCCCGTTCGCGGGGGCGTTGCTCGACCACTGGGATCGACGCAACGTGTTGCTGTACGCGAACCTCCTGCGCGGACTGATCATCGGACTCGTCGCACTCTCGGTCGCCTCCGGCGCGCCCGACGTCGTGGTACTGATCTCCGCGCTCGCCGCGACGGGCGCGAGCCGGTTCGTCGCCGCCGGGCTGTCCGCCGGACTGCCCCACGTCGCCCGGCGAGAAGTGCTCGTCGCCACCAACGCACTGTTCACGACACTCGGTGGCGCGATGCTCACCGTAGGGCTCGGCGTCACGCTGGGTCTGCGTGCGATCTTCGGGGACGACAACGTCGGCAGCGCCCTCACGATGCTCTCCGGGATCGTGCTCGCCGTCGTCTCCGGCGGGCTGGCACACGGGTTCCGCCCACTGCAGCTCGGTCCCGACGAGCCCGACGATCCGGGTCGTTCGGCGGTGCACGCGGTGTCCGTCGGGCTGTGGCACGGCGCGCGTGCCGTCGCGCACCACAAGACCGTGGCCGCCGCGCTCTCGGCGATCGGCGCGCATCGGCTCGTGTTCGGGATGAACACGCTGATGATCTTGGTGCTGACGCGCCAGATGGGTCCCGGCGACGGCCTCGACCGCGTCAGCGTCGTGATCGGCTTCACCGGCGCCGGTGCGCTTCTCGCCGCGGTCGTGACGCCGATCGCGGTGGCACGCGCGGGCCGGTACGCGACCCTGCTCGTGGCGCTGGGCGTCGGGGCGGTCGCGGAACTCTCCGTGCTGAGTTTCGAGTTCGCGGTGATCTGCGGTTCGGCATTCGTGCTGGGGCTCATCGGCCAGATCACGAAGCTGTGTGGAGACGTGGCGATGCAGGTCGACGTCGACGACGCGGTACGCGGTCAGGTGTTCTCGGTTCAGGACGCCGTGTTCAACATCGCCTATGTCGGTGCGGTGACGGTCGCGGCCCTCGCGATCCCCGACAACGGGCGGGCGACCGGGCTCGTCGTGCTCGGGGTGGTGCTGTACCTCCTCGGGATGCTCGTGGTGCGCCTCCTTCATCCGCGCGGGCACGGGTCCACCCAGCCCACGACCGTGCGGCCCACCGTCACCGACCCCGCCGCGTGAACCGCGGATCCCGCTTGTCGTAGGTGGCGTCGGCGATCCCGTCACCGTTCGTATCGACCAGGACCACATCGTGTCCGCCGTCGGCATCGGAATCCACGTACAGACGTTCGCCGACGATCCGGCCGCCCCGGTCGGCTCCGACGATCTCGGCGTCGGGGTCACCGTCATCGTCGAGGTCGATTCGGGTGACGAGCGCCGCCGGGGGTCGCGAATTCTCGTCGGGGACGTCGCGCCGCGGCAGCTGGTCGCCGGCAAGGTCGGCTCGCGCGACGGGCTGGTCCCAGAGTCCCGCCCCGGAGTCGCGGTAGAACGCATCGGGCACTCCGTCGTCGTCGGTGTCGAGAGCGGCCACGTCAGCGACACCGTCCGCGTCCGTGTCCCACATCGCGTCATCGCGATGTCCGTCGCCGTCGAAGTCGAGCCGGATGGCATCCAGGGCTTCGGACCGCGGGGTCCCGAGCGCGAGATCGGCGGTGCCGGACCAGCGCGTCGTCGGACCGTCGCCGGTCCCGAAGAAGTACTCGATCGCCGGGTCCATGAGGTGTTGGACGCAGCGGGGCGTCGTCCGGTTCCCCGGAGTGGACACATCGCCGGGCCGGGTTTCACCGACGCACCCGCCGGGTGACCCCGCACCCGACCACCCGGTAGGTTGTGGCCCATGTATGTCAGCGATCTCGGCGAGCAGTGGCACGCGGCCCGGCTCGAACCAGCCCTGGCACATCTCGACTCTGCGTCGGCGGGTCGCTCCTCCTACGCACTGATCGGCGCGATGACCGCACATCTGTGGCGGGAGACCGAACGCGGTTCCTACGTCGCCGCTGACGACCGCGCCGATGAGATCGTGCGGGACACAAGGAATCTCGCCGCGCTCATCGGACACACCGGCGACGAGGTCGTCTTCCGTGAGAGCGCCCGCGCCGCACTGCGTGCCCTTCTCACCAACTGGAGCCTGCCCGTCACCTCGACGGTGTGGGTGGCCAAGAACGAATTCGGGCCCAACCTCGAGGAGTTCGAGCGCCGCGGCTACGCGGTGCGGACGATGCCCGACGGCGACGTCTACGGTCATGTCGACACCGACGCGCTCGAGAACATGCTGCAGTTCGAGCAGCCCGACTTCATCCACGTCTGTCACATCGGCTCGATGTCCGGTGTGGTGCAGCCGGTCACGCGGATCGTCGAACTCGCGCACCGGGCCGGCGTGCCCGTGGTGGTGGACATGGCGCAGTCGGTGGGTCACGTCCCCACCGTCACCGGTGCCGACGTGGTCTACGGCACCAGCCGCAAGTGGCTCACCGGTCCGCGCGGCGTCGGGTTCGTCGCGGTGCGCCGGGACTCGTTGCGGCCGGTCCGGATCGACGGCTCGGAGGCATTCATCGCCGGACGCCTCGGACTCGGTGTCGCCGTTCGCGAGCTGCTGGAGATCGGCCAGCAGCGCGTGTTCCGCGAACTCGCGAAGATCGGGAAGGCCACCCGCGAGCGGCTCCACGGCATCGCCAGCTGGGAGGTCCTCGAACCGATCGACGAGCCGTCGGCGATCATCACCCTCGCACCCCCGCCCGGGTGGCAGTTCGACGACGTCGCCGCCGCCCGCGACAAGCTGCTGTCCCTCGGCGTCCTGGTGACCGCCGCGGACACCTGGCGCGCGCCGCTCGCGACCGAGCACCCGGTCCTCCGGATCAGCCCACACCTCGACGTGCGCAGGTCCGAACTCGATCAGGTCGCCGACGCGTTGCGGACGATGGGTTACTGACGCCCCCGGGCTAGCCCCGACACCGAGCACCTCACCCGAGCACCTCGCCGACGATCCGTTCGATCTCCGGGCGTGCCGCGTCGGCGTCACGCCGGACGAGTCCGATCCGGGTGCGCCGGTGCAGGATGTCGTCGGCGTCGAGGGCTCCCTCATGAGTCATTGCGAACTCGATCTCGGCGCGGGTGACGTCGATCCCGGGGACAATCGGATCCAGCGGACGGTCGATCGTCGCGGCGTCCACGACGGCCGGCGCCTCCCCACCGAAACGCTGCACGAGCGACGGCGGGAGGCCCTGCTCCCGCGGTGTCCGCACCGCCCCCACCAGCGGCGTCGTGGTCGTGACACAGTCTCCGGCCGCCAGATCGGTGCTCGCCAGCGCGGCGTCGACGGCGTCCTGCGCCATGCGCCGGTAGGTGGTGAGCTTGCCGCCGAGGACGCTCACGAGACCGTCACCGCGGACGCCGACATGATGTTGCCGCGAGACGTCGGCCAGGGCACCGGCGTCGCGGCCGGCGGTGCCGCCGCGGGTGTCGACCAGGGGTCGCAGGCCCGCGAACGTGCCGACGATGTCCGAGCGGTCGAGTGGCCGCGCGAGCGCGGGATTGATCGCGTCGAGCAGGAAGTCGATCTCCGACTCGTCCGGCGTCGGGACATCCGGGATCGGTCCCGGCGCGGCGACATCGGTGAGGCCGACGTAGACGCGACCCAACTGGGCGGGTATCGCGAAGACAAACCGCGACACCGAGCCGCCCAGCGGGCTCATCAGCGCGGCGTCGGGATGGCCGAGCCTGGCCGCGTCGACGACGAGATGCGTTCCGCGACTGGGATAGACGGCGATGCCGTCGTCGATGCCGCCGGACCAGACCCCGGTCGCGTTGACGACCATCCGGGCACCGACGTCGAACCTCTCGCCGGTCTGCCGGTCGGTGAGGGTGGCCCCGCGGCCGTCAACGCGTTCGGCCCGGACCCGGGTGCAGATCGATGCGCCGTAACCCGCGGCCGTCCGCGCAAGTGCGATGACCAGTCGGGCATCGTCGATAAGCTGGCCGTCAGCGGCGGAGATCCCGCCGCGCAGACCATCGGGGGACACCGCCGGACAACGGCCGAGGGTCTCCAGCGCCGACAGCCGTGAGGGTGGGGGCAACAACGAATCGGAGGTGCCGGCGTTGCGTCGGAGCACGTCTCCCGCCCGGAGACCCACACGGATGACAGAGCTCTGCCGGCCGCCGCGATCGGGGATGATCTGCCGGAGGGGGGCGATCAGATGTGGGGCGATGGCGGTCATGAGGTGATGACGCTCGACCGCGCTCTCCCGCGCGATCCGGATCTCACCCTTCGCCAGGTAGCGCAGGCCGCCGTGCACGAGCTTGCTGCTCCAGCGGGAGGTCCCGGCCGCCAGGTCGTCCTTCTCCACGAGCGCAACGCGCAGGCCACGGGTCCCGGCGTCGAGCGCCACGCCGGCGCCGGTGACACCGCCTCCGATCACCAACAGGTCGAGAGGTTCATCGGATGCCAACCGGTCCAGCGCACGGCGGCGGGTCTCGGCGGACAGCGTGGCCATCAGTGCCGTCCCGCCACGGGATCGGTGCTCACGTCGTCACCCGTCGCCGCCCGGTCCGACCGGACGCAGGTAACCGGCCAACATCTCGTGCAGTTCGACGCTCCAGCCGTCGGCGAGGATGTCGGACACCAGCGCCCCCGACTGCAGGAACGACTGCGCGATCAGCAGCACCATCGCGGCCATCCGCTTGGTGTCACCCGCACGCACCTGTCGCCGTTCCTGCCCCTGCGACAGCATGTCGGCGAGAATGGCGAGGATTCCCTGCTGGCTCGTACCCAGACGCTCGAAGACATACGGCGACATGAACTCTCGCTGCTCACGCCACAGCGAGGCGATCAGTTCGTCGTCCCGGAGCGCGCCGACCACCGCCACCACCTGCCCGACGAGCGCGTCGAGATCGGCGGGCTCACCGGTTCCGCCGATGGCATCTTCGACCACCCCGAGGACCTCCCGGGTCAACAGACCGCGGATGATCTCGGTGATGTCGGGCCAGCGGCGGTACACCGTCGGTCGACTGACGCCTGCTTGTCGGGCCACTTCGGAGACAGTCACCTTGCGTCCGCCGCTACGCAGCAGGCAGCTCCGCGCTGCATCCAGAACGAGATCCCCGATCTCCTCGTTACGGATTGCCATGATGTGTAACACTGTAACGGATCACTTGAACGGCGGGGGGCCGACTCATATGACTATCGAACACGCCACAGTTGTGGCCAGTCCGTACGCGCGTCACGGAACGGGACTCCGTGTGGCGCACGACGCTGCGGAACTCCTGCGCGCCCGGGACGTGGAGGTGGAGGTCATCGTCGGCGAGGACATCGCCGACGCCGCCGATCTCGCGGGCAAGGCAGCACGGGGAGATACCGACGTCATCGTCGTCGTGGGGGGCGACGGCACGGTGCGTCTGGCGGTCGAGGCCATCATCGGATCCGGCAAGCCACTCGCCGTCATCCCGGCCGGCAGCGGAAACGACTTCGCGCGCAACCTCGGCATCCCGCTCGAGCCCGCCGATGCCGTCGAGGTCGTCCTCGCCGGACACCGCCGGCCCATCGACCTCGGCCGCGTCAGCTTCCCGGACGGTCAGACCGCGTTGTTCAGCACGGTCGCCGCCACCGGGTTCGACGCAGCCGTCACCGCCCGGGCGATCGACATGCGCCGCCCGCGCGGACAGTCGCGGTACACGATCGCGGCGCTGCTCGAGCTGCTCGCGCTGCGCTCGCGCCACTACCAGGTCCGAGTCGACGACCAGGCCGTCGAATCCGACCTCGTCTTCGCCGCGATCGGCAACACCACGTCGTACGGCGGCGGCATGAAGATCACTCCTGCGGCTTCGATCACCGATGGGCAGCTCGACGTGACCCTTGCGCTCACCCCGCCGCGGCTGGCCCGCTGGACGATTGCCCGCGTGTTCCCGAAGGTGTTCTCGGGCAAGCACATCGACAGTCCCAGCGTGCGGACCATGCGCGGCGAGGAAGTCGAGCTCTACTGCGATCCGCCGGCGCTGGTGTCGGTCGACGGCGACCTCGTCGGACAACTCCCGGCGGTCTTCGAAGCGGTGCCCCACGCGATCGAGGTCTTCGCACCCGCGAGCTGAGCCGGCCGGGGGATGCCGCGGGCGGCGTCACTTCCCGCCGCGGGCCGCCCACCATTCCCGCAACGCGTCCTCCGCCTCATCGCGGCTCAGGGGTCCGCGGTCGAGTCGCAGTTCCTTGAGGTGACGCCATGCCTGACCGACGATCGGACCGGGCGGCACACCGAGGAGTTCCATGATGGCGTTGCCGTCGAGGTCGGGACGGACCTTCTCCAGGTTCTCGGCCGCCTGCAGGGCGGCGATCCGCTGCTCGAGGTCGTCGTAGTTCTGTTGCAGACGCCGCGCGCGGCGTTTGTTGCGCGTGGTGCAGTCGGCGCGCACCAGTTTGTTCAGCCGGTCGAGCAGGGGTCCCGCGTCGGTGACGTACCGGCGGACGGCCGAATCGGTCCACGCGCCGTCACCGTATCCATGGAACCTCAGATGCAGGAAGACCAGCTGCGCGACATCGGACACCACCGCTTTGGGGTACTTCAGGGCCCGCATCCGTTTGCGCACCATCTTCGCGCCGACCACCTCGTGGTGGTGGAAGCTGACGCCGCCTCCCGGTTCGTGACGGCGCGTCGCGGGCTTGCCGATGTCGTGCAACAGGGCCGCCCAGCGCAACACCAGGTCCGGATCGCCGTCCTCGAGGTCGATGGCCTGGCGGAGCACGGTCAACGAGTGCTGGTAGACGTCCTTGTGCTGATGGTGTTCGTCGATGGTGAGCTTCATCCCCGGCACCTCGGGCAGCACCCGCTCGGCCAGGCCGGTCTCGACCATGGCGTCGAGGGCCTCGATCGGGAACTCCCCGCAGATCAGCTTGTCCAGCTCGGTGCGAACGCGTTCGACGGTGATGCGTTCGATCTCGCCGTTCATCTCGGTGACGGCCTGCCACACCCGCGGCGCGAGCCGGAACCCCAGCTGGGAGACGAATCGGACCGCGCGCAGCATCCGGAGCGGGTCGTCGCCGAACGACTGCTCCGGGGTCGCCGGGGTGTCGATGACCCCCGCCAGGAGTGCGGTCAGACCGTCGAGTGGATCGCGGAAATCCTGGGCGCCGGAGGAACCGATCTGCACGGCCATCGCGTTCACCGTGAAGTCGCGCCGGATCAGATCGTCCTCGAGCGACTCCCCGAAGGTGACATCAGGATTGCGGCTGACCTGGTCATACGCGTCCGCGCGGAACGTCGTGATCTCGATCAGGTGGTCACCCTTGCGGACCCCGACCGTGCCGAACTCGATGCCGACGTCCCAGAACGCGTCGGCCCAGCCCCGGAGCAGCTGGGAGACCGCTTCCGGACGCGCGTCGGTCGTGAAGTCGAGGTCGTTGCCCAGACGGCCGAGGACGGCGTCGCGCACCGAGCCGCCCACCAGGTACAGCTCGTGGCCCGCGGTCTCGAACAGTTCCCCGAGCGGCACGAGGACATCGTCGAGTCCGCGCAGCGCGATCGCGGCGGAGGCGAGCAGGCGCGTGCGCCGTTCCGGGTCCGTCGCGCTCGATCGCCCGTCCGAGCTCACCTGGTCCGAAGAGGCCGTCGTCCCGGACGAGGATATGTCGTTCACGGCTTGTCACCCTACCGTCGTGACCCGCGCCGATGACGCCGCGCAGTTCGACGGCGACCACTCATACACTTCCCGCGCACTCTCGACACCCCGAATCCACAACCTACGCGCCCGGGGAGGCGTCCAGACAAACTGCAGGTGACCAGCCGCTAGCATCGTGGAGTGTCCACCGATTCCTCGACCAACCCTTCAGACGTCAGCGGCGTCTCGTCGGGTGCACATGGCGAGGGCGGCGGACAGGGCGAGCAGAACCCCGCCGGCCAGGGCCGTCGTTCCCGTCGCGGCCGCCGACGCCGGGGCCGTCGCAAGTCCGAGGCCCGCGGTGCCACGGCCGCCCACACGTCGGCATCGCACAAGCAGAGCGGCCACCCGCAGTCCTCGAACAGCCAGCCCAAGAACAAGCAGCCGGGTTCCGGCCAGGCGGGTTCCCGACCGGGCCACAAGCCGGGTTCACCCAACCCGGCGTCCGAACCGGCACCGTCGACACACCACCCGACGCCGAACGACCTCGCGCGCGCCCGGGCGTCGGATCCGGCGTGCCCGGACCCCGTCGAGGCCGAACCGGTCGACAAACTCCCTGTCGATCCCGACCGCGCACGGCCGCGGGTCACCCCGCCGAAGCCGTCGGACATGGTCTCCGTCAGCGCCAAGCTGACCAAGACCGGTCTGGCCCAGACGGGATCGGCGCCATCCGGAGGCAAGGCGTCGAAGGGCCGACGACGCTCATCACGACCCGACCGCGGATCCGAGCGTCCGGCCACCGAACGCACCCACTCCGACCGCGCCGGCACCGAGAAGCTCCGGACCGTGCGCGAGACCTCGGCGGGTGGCCTCGTCATCTCCGACCTCGACCTCCCCGTCGATCAGTTGTCGGCGGCGCTCATCGGCCGGGTCGACCGGCGGGGACGCACGATGTGGTCGTTGCCCAAGGGCCACATCGAGACCGGCGAGACCGCCGAACAGACCGCGATCCGTGAGGTCGAGGAGGAGACCGGCATCCAGGGCACCGTGGTCGCCCCGCTCGGCAAGATCGACTACTGGTTCGTCAGCGAGGGGCGTCGAATCCACAAGACGGTGCACCACTATCTCCTGCGGTGCACCGGTGGCGAACTCTCCGACGCCGACTACGAGGTGTCCGAGGTGGCCTGGGTGCCGTTGCACGAGCTCCCGCGCCGGCTCACGTACTCTGACGAGCGACGACTCGCCCGGATGGCCCGCGGCGTGATCGCCGAGCTCGCCGCCGACCCGACCCGGCTGGCCCAGTCCGAGGCCGACAGCATTCGCACCGAACCCAACGCCTATGAGAAAGCCGCCGCCGCGCGCAACCAGCGCCGCAACGAGCCGCCGCCCCCGGCTCGTCCTCGTCGGCGCCGGCGCCGTCCACGACGGCCCGCGGCCGGCGATGGCTGAGCCGCGTCCGTCCGCCGCCGCACCTCGTTCGTCTCGTTCATCGGCGCTGTCGCGCGCGACGCGGTCCCGTGCGCGCACAACCCTGGCCGCGGCCGTGGTCCTGGCCGTTCTCGGTCTGACGCTCCTGTCCGGCGCGGTGGGATCGGGGCCGGCCTCGGCGGCACCCGAGACGAGCACCAGCGGATCCGACACCGGATCAGACACCTCGGACCAGCAATCCCCGAGCAGGTTCGCCCGCATCGTCATCGATTCGATGACGCCGAACATCGTGACCACGACCAGCCGACCGGTGGTCACCGTCAGCGGCCGCGTCGACAACGTCGGCGACCGGTCCATCACCGACCTCACCATCCGGCTCGAACGCGGGGATCCGGTCACGTCGGCCGCCGGCCTGCGGACCGATCTCGCCGACGAGGATCCCGCGGTCGCGGTGGCCGGTCCGTTCGAGGCGCTGTCCGACTCGCTCGCCCCCGGCGAGAGCGTCGGATTCCGCATGTCGATGGCCCTGTCGGCCAACAACGGCCCCGACGGTCAGGGCCTGGCCATCTCCCGGACCGGTGTCTACCCGATGCAGGTGAACGTCAACGGCACGCCCGAGTACGGCAACACCGCGCAGGTCGCGGGATCACGCATGCTCTTGCCGGTGTTGTCCCTCCCGCCCGACGAGACCCGCGCGGAAGGGTACGTCGACCCGTCCACCGAGTACTCCGACACCGACCCGGTCGCCGGGCTCGGACCGGACGGGTCGATCTCGGCGAACCTGTCCAGCCCGGCGCGCATGACCATGCTGTGGCCGCTGGCCGCACCGCCCCAGCTCGCCCCCGGCGTGCTCGGGGGCAACACCGAACCGGTCCGGCTGATCAACGAGAACATGGCCCGTTCGCTCGCCGACGGTGGCCGTCTCGACGAACTGCTGACGGCACTGCAGAAGGTCGTCGGCGAACCCCCACCTGCGCAGTCGGATTCGACCGCGTCGGGCTCAGCTCCGCCGGAGACGTCGGAGAGCCCTGAACCCGCCGCACTGCCAGGGTCGGAGAAGCTCGCCGACAGCATGTGCCTCGCCGTCGATCCCGACCTCATCGTCACGGTGCGCGCGATGTCAGTGGGATACGAGGTGTCCGACAATCCCGCCGATCCGAGGTCGTCGACCCGCCCCGGCAGCGGAGTCGAGGCCGCCGGACGCTGGCTCGACACGCTGCGCTGGACCGCGCAGCGGATGTGCGTCGTGGCGCTGCCGTACGCGCAGGCGGACCTGACCTCGCTCTCCCGGATCGGCAACGCCGGACTCACCGAAGCCGCGCTGCGGTCGCCCGCCGACATCGTCGACACCGTCCTGGGTGTGCGGAGCGTGCGTGGTCTGTCGATACCGGCCCTGGGCGCCATCGACTCCGAGGGTGCGGCGACGCTCACCGGGGCCGGGCTCGCCGCGACCGCGGTGGCGTCGAATTCCGTCGCACCGACGGGCCCTCGTGACGACGCCGGGCGCTACCGGATCGGCGACCTCGCGGCGCAGACCTACGATGCGCCGGTCACGGCGTCGTTCGCCGCCATCGGTACCGCGCCGTCCACCCCCGCGCTGACGCCACCCGACCAACGCGTCGACCTGTCCGACGAGTCCGAGGGAAGTCGCAGGCAGAGTGCGATCGGCGCGCTGGCGTACCCGGCGATCGCCGCCCCGGAGGCCGCACCGACCGGGTCCGATTCCCGGCCGTCGCCTCGCGACCCGGTCGTCGGGAGATCGGCATTCCTGCTGCCACCGACGTACTGGTCTCCGACGACCACCGACGCCGAGGCCCTGTTCGCCACCGCGCGCCTGCTGCTCGAGTCCGGTGCCGCGACGCCGACACCCCTGCCGACGCTGGTCGCCGAACTCGGGTCCGCTCCCGAGCAGGCACGACTGATCGACCCGCCCGGGGTCGGGCCCGTCGGCCGCATCGGTTCGGTGCTGACAACCGACGCCACCGCGTCGATACGGCGCAACGTCGAGGACAGCTGGCAGTTCGAGGGCGCCCTGGTGCGCTCGGCGGATGTCGCCGCGACCCCCGAGCGCTACATGTCCCCGCTGCGCGAGGACCAGTTGCGGGCCATCCGCTCGCCGGATGCCTGGGGTTCGGCCGTCTACACCCATCTGCGCCGGGCGCAGGCCGAGCGCATCGACGCGGTGTCGTCGACCCTGCACGGGATGTCCCGGTCGGTCACGATCCTCGATCCCGGCGGTCGCTACACGCTGGCCTCCGAGCGCAGTCCGCTGCTGCTGGTCGTGAAGAACGACCTCGCGCTGCCGGTACGCGCCCGGATCACCACGTCCGAACCGGCCGGCATCGAGATCGGCGACCTCGGCGTCATCGAGATCCCCGCCCGCGGCACCCGGCAGATCCAGCTGCCCACGCGGGGCGAGGCGTCCGAGGCGATCAGTGTCGAGATCCGCTTGTCGACGGTCACCGGCGTGCCGCTCGGCGAGCCGATCAGTCTGTCCGTCCACACCAACGCCTACGGCAAACCGCTCTTCTACATCACGATCATCGCCGCGGCAGCACTCGTCCTGCTCACCGCCCGGCGCCTGTGGCATCGTTTCCGCGGCCAGCCCGATCCCGCCGACGCCGACCGTCCCGAACCCGACGAACTCGAGCGGATGCTCGCCGGAAGCGGGTATCAGGAGCGACGCCGTACCCTGCAGAGCGAGGGTCGGATGCACGGCGAGGAACCGGACGATGACCCCTCATGACCGACATCAGACGACCCGAGGACGGCGGCAGAAGCGACGTGACCTGGAACGATGAGCCGCGTGCACCGCGGTCGGGGAACCCCGGCCCGGTGCCGCCCCAGCGTCCCGAGCGCGCCGCACCCCAACGGATCCCGCCGAACCGGGTCGCCGGTGGACGGGTCGCGCCCACGCGGATCCCGCCAGGCTCCCCGGACCCGCGACCGACCGCGCCGCGCACCCCCGACCCACGCACTCCCGACCCGCGGTCTGCGCACGCGCGTCCCGCCCGGCCCGCGCCCGCCGGGGACCACACGCGGGTCATGACCGCACCCGCGCCGGGCCGGCCGTCGGGCGGTCCGGCGACCACCTCCGCGGCGTCGGAGCAGAAGGCGTTGGAACAGGAGGCGTCGTCGACCGGGCTGGCGCGCGACTCCGACTCGAGCATCCTGCGCACCAGCGGATCCATCGCGATCGCGACGCTGTTCAGCCGCATCACCGGCTTCCTGCGCACCGTGCTGATCCTGGCGATGCTCGGACCCGCCATCGCGTCGGCATTCCAGGCGGCCGATGTGCTGCCGAACATGATCGCCGAGGTGGTGCTCGGTGCGGTCCTGACCGCGATCGTGATCCCGCTGCTGGCCCGGGCCGAAGCCGAGGACAAGGACGGCGGAGAGGGGTTCATCAACCGGATCTTCACCATCACCGTCGTCGTCCTCGGGTCGGCGACGGTGGTGGCGGTGATCGCGGCACCGCTGCTGACCTATCTCAATCTGGGCGACGGCCAGGTCGATCGCGAGCTCGCCACCGCGCTCGCCTACCTGCTGCTCCCGGAGATCCTGTTCTACGGACTGTCCGCGCTGTTCATCGCGATCCTCAATCTCCGCGGACACTTCAAACCGGGAGCCTGGGCGCCCGTCCTGAACAACGTCGTGCAGATCACCACGCTCGTGCTCTACGCGGTGGTGCCCGGCGAGATCACCCTCAACCCCGTCCGGATGTCCGACCCGCAACTCCTGGTGCTGGGTATCGGTTGCACGACCGGTGTCGTCCTGCAGGCCCTCATCCTGGTGCCGTTCCTGCGGAAGTCGGGCGTGCGCCTCCGCCTGCAGTGGGGCATCGATGACCGGTTACGCCAGTTCGGGAACATGGCGGTCGCCATCGTCGCCTATGTCGCGCTGCTCCAGGTGGGCCTGATCGTCACGTACCGGATCGCGTCGTCGGCCGACGCCTCGGGCGTGAGCATCTACTTCACGCACTGGCAGTTGCTGCAGCTCCCGTACGGCGTGTTGGGCGTGACCATCCTGACGGCGATCATGCCGCGACTGTCCCGCAACGCCACCGCGGACGACACCAAGGCCGTCGTCGACGATCTCTCGCTGGCGACCAGGCTCACGATGGTCGCCCTCGTCCCGGTCGTGTCGTTCATGACGTTCTTCGGACCGGCCATCGCCATCGCCGTGTTCAACTTCGGCAAGTTCGACGCCGCGTCCGCGTCGCAACTGGGTTCGGTGCTGTCCTGGGGTGCGTTCACGCTCATCCCGTATTCGATGACCCTCGTCCAGCTCCGCGTGTTCTATGCGCGCGAGGACGCGTGGACCCCGACGTTCATCGCGCTGGGCATCACCGTGGTCAAGGTCGCGTCGTCGTATCTCGGGCCGGTGCTCTTCGACGATCCCGAACTCATCGTGCGCTGGCTCGCGCTGTCGAACGGACTGGGTTATCTCGTCGGTGCCGTCGTCGGACACTTCCTGCTCCGCAGCCGGCTGCGCGGGGCCCGGCTCTCCGATGTGGCACGCACGTCCGTCGTGACCTTCGCCGTCTCGATCGGGGTCTCCGGGACCGTCTGGGCCGTGGCGAAGCTGAGCGGTCTCGACCACATGATCGGCTGGCTGGGCAAGGTCGGTTCCGTGCTCTACCTCGGCCTCACCGCCGCGGTGGTGCTCGCGGTGACCTACGCCGGACTGGCCGCGGCCCGCGTGCCCGACGTGGTCGCGATCGGGCTGGCGGTTCGACGCCTCCTCGGCCGGTTCATCCCCTCGCTCGCCCCGCCGGCACAGCCCGAACGTGAACAGTCACCGGCGATCACAGTTCAGTTTCCGCGGGTCACCGGCGACGAATCGCTCCCGTACTCTGGTCAGGTACAGGTGCTGCGCCGCTTCGACAGAGGTACCGCGACGTGGCAGTCGTACTCCGTGCATTCCGGTGGCGCGATCGGCGCGACCCGGGATGTGCGCCCCATCCCGGAACGCGCGCCGGTGCCGCGCGACATCAGATACCGCAGGAGAGGAGTCCGTCGCGTGAGTGACAGTGAGGTCGACACCACCGCTGCCACCGGGCCGCCCACCGAGCCCGGAGCCGGCGACACACCCACTCCACCGACTCCGACTCCCGCCGATGCCGGTACGGTCGGCACCGCCGACACCGCAGCGAGCCCCCGCCGCCGCGGACCGCGCCTCATCCCCGGCGCGGCGGTCGCCGGTGGTCGGTACCGACTGCTCGAGCAGCACGGCGGCACCCGCGGACTCCAGTTCTGGCGAGCCCAGGACATCAACCTCGACCGCGAGGTCGCTTTGACCTTCGTCGACGCCGAGCAGTTGGCGCCGCCCCCCGAACGCGGCCAGGCCGCGAAGATGTCCGACCAGGGACCGCAGGCAGTCCTGTCGCGCACCCTGCGTCTCGGCCAGATCAACTCCGACGGCGTGGCACGCGTCCTCGACGTCGTCCGCGGGTCCTCCGGCGGCATCGTCGTCGCCGAGTGGGTGCCCGGATCATCGCTGGCCGATGTGGCGCGATCGGAACCGTCACCGATCGGCGCCGCCCGCGCGGTGCGTTCGCTCGCCGCGGCCGCCGAGATCGCCCACCGCTCCGGTGGTGCGTTGTCGATCGATCATCCCGACCGCATCCGGATCAGCCACGACGGCAATGCCGTGCTGGCGTTCCCGGGGACCCTTGCCGGCGACGACAAGGCGTCCGACGTCCGCGGACTCGGGGCGGTGCTGTACGCGCTGCTGCTCAACCGCTGGGCGCTCGACCCCTCCGACGGGTCCCGGCTGATCACCACCGCCGACACCGCCGAACCCGTGGGCGGGATCCCGGTCGCCGCTCCCGGTGACGACGGCCGACCGGTCGAGCCGCGAGTGATCAAGCCCGACACCCCGTTCGAGATCTCGGCTGTCGCCGCGCGCGCTCTCGACGGGACCCGGGGTATCCGAACCGCCGCCACCGTCCAGCATGTGCTCGACCAGGCCACCGTCGTCGACCTCAACACCGACATGCTGCCGGCCATCACCGATGCAGACGCTCCACCGCCGGTGACGGTGACACCGCGTCTGGGCGGCAGCGGCGGCGAGAAGCCGCCGCGGCGCAACCTGGCGCTGCTCATCGGCGCCGGACTGCTGGCCCTGTTCATCGTCATAGCGCTGATCGTGGGCGCCACCAACGTCTTCGGTGGCAGCGACGGATCGAGCGACATCGACTCCATCCTCACCACCACCGAGCCTGCACCCTCGCCCGGCGCCAACCCGCCGCCGACCCCGGCGGCGCCGGCTGCTCCGACACCGATCGCGCTGCAATCGGTCTCGGTGGTCGATTTCTCCGCGCAGACGCCGGACAACTCGGCGAATGTCCGCAACGTGATCACCGGTGCCGCACCGCCGTGGCAGACAGACAATTACCGCGGCCGGCCGGATTTCGGCGGACTCAAGCCGGGATTGGGACTCATGTTCGACCTCGGCGCGGAGCGCACGGTCCGGTCGGTCACCATCGAGAGCCCGACGCCCGGTATCGGCGTCGAGATCCGTACCGCACCGTCGGCGCGTCCGGCCTTCGCCCGGACCACGACGGTGGCCTCGGGACAGGTGGACCAGGCGTCGACCACGATCCCGATCGCGCAACCGCCGACCACCCGTTATGTGATGGTCTGGCTCACGAGCCTGCCGAGTTCCGGAAGCGGCTACCAGGCGGAGATCTCTCGCGTCACGATGGCCGGCTGACACGCCGCCGCATATGGCCGGCCGTGGCTCGCTGCGAGTGATCGGCAGCAGGTGACCGAGATCATGCGTGCAACTTCGGGCTCCGCTCCGACTAACTCATATGGAGAACTGCAGCGCCCGCCTACAAGAGAATCGTGATCCCGAAGCATCAGTTCAGTCAGCTGAACCGCTGACGGCGACGACGCCGCCTCTGGAACGTGGGCAATCGGGGGTGGCGAACCCCACTCGGCCGGACCGGTTCGTCACGGCAGCCACGACCCTTTTCCAGGACCACGGCTACCGCAACGTGAGTATGGAACAGATCGGTGGGGCAGTCGGCTTGACGGGACCGGCCGTGTATCGGCATTTCCCGTCCAAACAGGACATCCTCGCGACGGCGCTGACAACACAGGTCCACACCGTGCGTGACTTCCTGTCGGATGCGCAGGATCGTGGCGACACACCGGTCGAGCAACTCGGACTGTTCTTCGACGCCTTGAGTGAGATGACTGCGCATCGGGACGCCTCCACGCTCTGGAATCGCGAACGGCTGCACCTCTCTCACGCGGACCTCGACACCATGAACGCGTACTTCGGCGTGCTGACGGACAAGTTGGCATGCAAGATCTGTGCCGCCCGACACGACGTCGACTCGATGGACGCGAAACTTCTCGCCACGGCTGCCCTGAGCGTGTACTCGAACGCCGCCCAGATCCGCGGATCGCTCACCGCCAAACGGCTGATGAAAGTGCAACGCGCCGTAACCGACTCGATTCTCGGTTGCGAGCTACCGCGGGCCCCCGGCCCTCCGGTTACACAAGCGCCACATTCACGCCGCAGTCCCGCCGCGCGACGTGAACGCATCCTCGACGCCGCCACCCAATTGTTCTTCGACCGCGGGTTCCGCGATGTCCGCATCGAGGAGATCGCCGCTCGAGCCGGTGTGTCGGTGACGACCGTCTACCAGGAGTACGCCGGCAAGACCGTCATCCTGGGGACCGTGCTCCGCCGGGGCCTCGAGGGTCTCTTGTCGGCCTCCATCGCTGCGCTTGACGGTTCGTCCCGAGCAGACGCGCTCGATGTGCTGCTCGGCACCTTCGTCGAGTTCTCGCTCAGCTCGAACGGGCGGATACTCGCGGTGGCTCTTCGTGATGCCGTGTATCTGCCGGAGGAGAGTCGGATCGCGCTCGGCCGGACAGCCTCGGACTACACCGCCGAGTGGACCACGGCGATCCTCGCGCAGACGCCTGGTTTGTCGATCGACGATGCGAAGGCTCTGGAGAAGTCGCTCGCCGGATTCGCCTGCGAGGTGATCTCGTCGCCCGAACTCAGGTCCCGACCCGGCATCGACAGCGAGCTTCGAGCCCTGGCCTACGGCATCCTGAGTCCGTCCGGGCTCAGCAGATCGCACCCACGTAGGTCCGCGCACTGACACCAGCAGAGCCGATCGCGCGATCTGCACATCGATACCAAATAGTGACCTCTGCTTTTTTCGTCGGTACAGCAGCGGCGGAGCGACCACACGCGGATTCTCACGGGCGATCCGACCGCGAGGAGTGTGCCCCGAAATCGGGAATCTGCACCGGACGCGATTGCACAATGCCGACTCACTGGAACGTCCCTCCCACCGACGGTGCCGAGCGGACGAACAGCGAATTTCCGGAACCCGATTCGTCGACTGTCCTGGATCGGTTCGCACCGAGCACCCGTTACACCGGATAGCGGGCATTAACGCTCAGCTCTCTCGATGTCGGTGCGGTCCGATCTCCGTACCGTTGGGTATTCAAGTGATAGGCGAATCTGCATGCGCCACGGTTCTTTACGAGAAGATGTCGGGCGCCGAGCGCCGGCCGCAACCGGTACGTCCTCGCCTCGCCAACGCCGCAAACCTCTGCTAGCGTCGATTTCAGGTCGTCGGGGAGGGCGACCATCTCTACTTCAGAACACGCGACCGCTCGACTCGCTAAGTCGATGCTTCCGGGGGGAAGTCTCGTCCTTGCACTGTGGTTGAACCGTGCGCGGGATCGGAACACAATGATCGAAACAGCCAATCACAGCAATGGGTCAGCAGCCCTTGCAGCACAGTCGGATACGCACCACCGACTCATCGACCCGAAGCCGGGCGCACAACGAGAACGCGCTCGGCCGACGCAAACGGTGAGCCTCGTCATCCCGGTGCGGAACGAGGCGCGGAACATCGGCTGGGTCCTCGAGCAGATACCCGAACGCATCGACGAGATCATCCTCATCGACGGAAACTCAACCGACGCAACGGTTATCACCGCTCGCAGTTGCCGACCCGACATCAAGGTCGTTCAGCAGCAGGGCCCGGGCAAGGGAAGCGCGCTGCGAACCGGTTTCGCATCCGCGAGCGGCGACGTCATCGTCATGATGGACGCCGACGGAAGCATGGCGCCGCAGGAGATCACCCATTTCCTGCACTTCCTCGAGAACGGTTACGACTTCGTCAAGGGTTCGAGATTCATGGGCGGGGGCGGATCGCTCGACATCACCCGGTTCCGGCGCCTGGGCAACTACGGGCTGCTCGCCTTCTTCAACAGCCTCTACCGAACCGACTTGACCGATCTCTGCTACGGATTCTGCGCCTTCCACCGTCGATACCTCGACCTACTCGATCTCCAGGCCACTGGTTTCGAGATCGAAGCCGAGATGACGGTGCGCGCGGTGCAGGCAGGTCTTCGCATCGCCGAGGTTCCCAGCCTGGAAATGCCACGTCGCACAGGACATTCCAACCTCAATGCCATCACCGATGGTCGCCGGGTCCTCCGCACGGTGTGGCGAGCTCGACGTGATGAGGGTGTGTCCACCTCCGGCGCGGCTGTTCGCGGTCCCGCGAGCGCCCATCCCGCGTCACACCACACCGCTTCGTGAGCGACCGACGACCATGACCGCCGAAGCCGCCGCCATCCGCGGACGCCGCATCGTCGTGCTGACCGACCGAATGAGTCCCGGTGGAGTGAGTCACTTCATTCTGCAGATCGCCACCCACTTCGCTCGCCAGGGCCACCGAGTCGACGTTATCTCCCTGGCGCCAGGGGAGTGGGATCACCGCCTCACCGAGTCAGGCATCCGGCGGCATCTTCTCATGTCCCCCAGCGCACTCCGAAGACTACGGTCGGCCGATGTGATCCACTGCCAGCAGCGATTTCTGGGGTTCGTCAGTACACTCCTCGGACGTCATTCGCGCACAATCGAACACGTTCACAACGTATTGACCGACCATCCGACGGCGTCCTACCGCACCCCGCGGATCGTCGCGGTGTCGGCGGCCATCCGGGAGTCACTTCTCGCCCATTACCCTCACCTGTCGCCCCACCGGGTCTCGGTGGTGCACAACGGTGTACACAAATTACGCACCGCTCCGCCGGCCTACGAGGACCGGTCCTATGATTTCGTGAACGTGGCACGGTTCGACGAGCAGAAAGACCCGTTGCTCTTTCTCGAACTGGCCAAGGAACTCTCGAGGCGGCACACCGCGCTTCGGTGCCTGTGGATAGCGCCGGGCTCCGGACCCCTGCGGGACCGATTCCTGCACCGCCGGCGCGAACTCGGCCTCGAGCGCATCGTCGACCTGAGCATCGGCGACACCCACGCACAAACTCGCGCGCAGGTCGCGCAGTCTCGCGTCTTCCTTCTCACGTCGCAGTGGGAGGGGCTACCTCTGTCCGCTCTCGAGGCGCTGGCCAGCGGCACACCCGTGGCGACCACCCCGTGCGGCGAGATCACGCGCATCGTGTCGCAACGGTCCTGTGGTCTGGTGATCGACACCGAGGCGGCCGATCGTGCCGGCCCCCTCCTCGACGTCGTCGAGGACCGGTCTCGATGGGAACGGTTGTCGCAGCGAGCCTTCGAAGTCGCCGACGACTTCAGCGAGACCCGCATGACGACGCAGGTCGAACGTATCTACGCCGGCATCGACCCGGCATTCATCGAGGCTCCACGGAACCTCGACAACCAACCGACAGGAAGACGGCGATGAAGGTACTCGTCACCGGACATCTCGGCTACATCGGCGCCGAGCTGGTCCCCATGCTGGTCGATGCGGGACATGACGTGGTCGGGCTCGACACCGACTACTATCGTGACCGCGACTTCCGTACCGAGCCGATGGATGTACCGACGATCCACATGGACATTCGGGACGTGGAGCCGCGTCACCTGGCGGGTTTCGACGCGGTGGTACACCTGGCCGCACTCTCCAATGACCCGGTGAGTGAACTGAATCCGCAACTCACCTACGACATCAACCTCGATGCCAGCGTGGGACTCGCCCGTGCCGCGAAGGCCGCCGGCGTCGCACGCTTCGTCTTCTCGTCATCGTGCAGTCTGTACGGCAGCGGCTCCGACGGGGCATTGCGCGAGGACGCCGACATGGTCGCGGTGACCCCGTACGGTGAGTCCAAGGTCCGTGCTGAACAACAGATCCGGACACTCGCCGACGAGACCTTCTCGCCGACGTTCCTACGGAACGCCACGGCCTACGGTATCTCTCGCCGCCTTCGGACAGATGTCGTGGTCAACAACCTCGTCGGCCATGCGGTGACGTCCGGGCGGGTGCTGCTGATGAGCAACGGACAGGCTTGGCGCCCGCTGGTCCACGTGCGCGATATCGCGCACGCGATGCTCACCGTGCTCGGATCACCCACGGACGCAGTGCACAACGAGGTCTTCAACGTCGGCCGGACCACCGAGAACCATCAGATCCGCGACGTTGCGAAGATGGTCGCCGACATCGTGCCGAACTGCGAGGTGGCCTTCGCCGACGAGGTGAGCGCCGACATCCGCAATTACGTCGTCGACTTCACCAAGATCGAATCGGCACTCCCGGGTTACTCGCCGCAGTGGACCCTGGCCACGGGAATCGCGGAGATCTACGACGCCTACGTCGACGAGGGTTTGGATGCCGACCGATTCGGGGGGAACGACTTCGTCCGACTCCGAGTCCTGCACGAGCTGCTCGAGCGCGACGCCCTCGACGGCGATCTCCGGTGGAAGGAGTGATCTCGAGATGAAGGCTGTGATCCTCGCCGGAGGCAGGGGTACTCGGATCAGTGAAGAATCCGTCGACCGCCCCAAACCCATGGTCGAGATCGGCGGGCGTCCGATCATCTGGCACATCATGCAGATCTATGCGGCGGCCGGTGTGACGGATTTCGTTGTGCTGCTGGGTTACAAGGGCTACATGATCAAGGAGTTCTTCGCCAACTACTTCTTGCACGCCAGCGATGTCACCGTGGATCTGGGTAGTGGGGCGATCGAGAATCTGTCGTCGAAGGGTGTGCCGTGGCGTGTCACCCTGCTCGACACCGGCCTCGACACCATGACAGGTGGGCGCCTCCTACGCGCTCGAGAGCACATCGGGAACGAGACCTTCTCGTTCACCTATGGTGACGGTGTCGCCGACATCGACATCCGAAAGGTGGTCGCGCATCACGAGATGTCGGGCAACATCGCGACCGTGACGGCGGTGCAACCACCCGGACGCTTCGGCACCCTGGACGTCTCGTCACCGCAGACCAGGTTCGTGGAGAAACCGCAGGGTAGCAGCGGGTGGATCAATGGCGGCTTCTTCGTCTCCTCGCCGAAGATCCTCGACTACATCGCGGGCGACGCCACCCTGCTGGAGAAGGAACCACTCGAGACCCTCTCCGCCGAAGGCCAGTTGTCGGCGTACCAGCACCACGGGTTCTGGCGCGGCATGGACACCATCTGGGACAAGGTCTTCCTGAACGATCTGTGGGAACGCGGCGAGGCGCCTTGGAGGTGCTGGTCATGACCGCCACCACCACGACCGGACGAACGACCGTACCGGTGTACCGTCCCTATCTCGGCGAGGATGTCCAGCAGGCCGCAGTGGATGCCCTCGCGGCCGGATGGCTGGGTATGGGGGCCCTGAGCCGGGAGTTCGAGGAGTCCGTCGGGGACTTTCTCGAACTGTCCGAGGACCGAGTCGTGGTCACGAACTCGTGCACCGAGGCGCTCCACCTGGCCGCACAGTTGATCGGACTCGGTCCATCCGACGAGGTGATCTGTCCGGCTTTCACCTACGTGGCGGGCCATCAGGCCATCACGCGGACCGGCGCCGACGTGGTCTTCTGCGACATCGAGCCGCGGTATCTGAACATCGATCCCCGGCGCGTTCGCGAACTCATCACGCCCCGGACCAAGGCGATCATGATCGTCGACTACCTCGGATTCCCCTGCGAGATGGACGAACTGATGGCCATCGCAGACGAGCACGGGCTTCGCGTCATCGAGGATGCGGCGCATGCCTTCGGCAGCTTCCGCGGGAGCCGTCGCGTCGGATCACACGGTGACATCACATGTTTCAGTTTCGGGCCGGTCAAGATGATCACCACGCTCGAAGGCGGGGCGATCATCACGTCGAATCCCGCCGACGTTCCGGTCCTTCGTGAACTCCGGCATCTCGGTATCGACTCGGACACCGATGCGCGCTATCGGAATCAGCGCAACTGGGATTTCGACGTCGTACGGCAGGGCTACCGGTGCCACCTCGGTTCGGTTCCGGCCGCCATCGGACTGTCGCAGCTGAGGCGCGTCGAGGAGTTCATCGCGAATCGTCAACGCTACTGCCGGTTGTACGACTCGGCGTTCGCGGATCTCCCCGAGGTCGAGTTGTTCGACACGGATTGGACCGGAATAGCGCCGTACATCTATGTGATCCGGGCCGGTGGCCGCTCCGAGCGCGCCGCCCTCATCGATCATCTCAAGTCGCACGGGGTCGCCACCGGTATCCACTTCCAGGGCGCGCATCAGTTCAGCTACTACCGGGACAGCCGCCGCGGCGACCTCACCGTCACCGAGGCCGCTGCAGATCGCGTGTTGACGCTCCCGCTGCATTCCTACATGACCGAGGCCGATCTCGACCGGGTGGTCACCGCAGTGCGGTCGTTCTACGGTGCGGCGGCCGGCGCGGTTCGAGCAAGCGGGTAGGCACGCGTGTCACACAGACTCGACGTCGAGACGCGGGCGATTCCGGACAGACCCTCCGCGAACCCGCCGGTCTCCGACTCGGCGGCCGGGATCGCACTGGCCTCCATGGCGGCCATCGCACTGTCGGCCGCCATCACGGTCCTCACCGCGTTCGGGGTGTCCGACCTGTTCCCGGAGGGTCTCCGCGCCGTGGTGGTCGTCGCCGTCACCCTGGTCCTTCCGGGTCTGCCGGTCGCGGGACTGTTGGCGTTGCCGCGCAACGGGCTTCTCCCCAGCGTCACGATCGCGCTGTCGATGAGCACGACCATCATCCTCTCGCTGGCGTCACTCGTCGCGGACCTCTGGCATCCGCTTCTCCAACAAGGTCTCGTGCTGGCCATGTCCGCCGCCGCAACCGTCGTTCTCATCCGGACCCGATGCCCTGGATCGAACCTTCGCGCATGCTTCGCGGGCATCGAACCGGCAGTGCGAACCGCGGCTCGCGCCTGGGATCCGGCCACCGGGGCTCTACTCGTCGCCTCTGCGACCCTTCTTGCGGTTGCCATCGCACGACTACGTCCCGAGCAGGCCGGTGTGTACGGGCTCGTGCCGATTCTCGGAATCCCTTATCTCGCGGGTCTCGCCACGCTCTGCGTCGCGCTGTTCCGGGAGTACCGGCGGCGCCGGCTGCACCGGGCCGGTCTGGCGACCGCCAATGTGCTGCTCGTGATGTACATGAGCATGACTGTCGCATGGGCAAGTGGCGCACCGCCGTTCCCGACCGCCTACGTTCACCGGTTCCTCACCAACTGGATCTCCGAGCTCGGCGCGCTGCCACCGGCGGTCGACGGCCGGATCAGCTGGAGCGGGTTCTTCGCGGGTGCGGGTCAGGTGATGACCACGGGCGGTCTCGACGACAGTCTCGTCTTTCTCACCAGCGCATCATTGGTATTCGGTGTGCTGCTGATGTTTCCCCTGTATGCACTCGGCCACAGCCTCTCCGGGAGTGCGCGCGTGGGGTGGGCGACCATCACCATCTACATCCTGTTCAACTGGTATCAGCAGGATTACTTCGCGCCGCAGGCGGTCGCGATGCAGTTGTACGTGACGATCATGGCTGTCATGGTCTGGCAGTTGCAGACGGCGCCGTTGCCGTCCGTCGGATCGTGGCGGACCTGGCGACGGGTGCCGGGACGGCCCGCGGGCCGCGGACCGGGATTGCTCTACGGCATCGAGGCGGTGCTCCTCGTCCTGCTCGCCGCCATGGTGGTCACCCACCAGTTGACGCCGATGGTGACGATCGCTTCCCTGGCCGGCCTCGCGATCGTCGGGTCGACACGCCACAAACTGCTGTGGCTGGGCGGCCTCCTCCTGTTCACGGCGTGGTTCACCTTCGGGGCGAGCGGATACTGGCTCGGGCATCTCGACCAGATCCTCGGCGAGATCGGGGACGTCACGGCCAGTCTCAATTCCGGTCTCTCGGACCGGATCGCCGGAGATCCGGTGTACAGCAGGATGCAGTACCTCCGGATCGGCGGCACCCTGTTGTTGTTCGGGGTGGCCGTGTTCGGTTGGTTCCGCCTCCGCCGGAGTCGATTCCGGGCCCCGTTGACGGTCTTCTCGCTCGTCCCGTTCCTGTTGGTCGTGGTGCAGAGCTATGGCGGGGAGGTCGTCGTACGGTGTTTCCTCTACGCGTCGCCGGCCCTTGCCGCACTGGCCGCGTTGGCCATGGTCGGCCTGGCGCGGCGCCTCGAGTCCTCCGCGCGCGCGCCGATCACCGCCGTCGCCGTAGGTACGATCACACTCACCTTCCTGATCGCGCTACTCGGAGTCTCCAACCGCGGCCTGAACACCTCGTTCGAACAGTCTCGTCCGGAGACCGTGCGGGTCGCCGACGAGCTGGTCGCGCAGGCACCGGCATCGTCCATCGCCTACTGGGGCCAGGGCACGACCATCGGATTCCCGCGGGCCTACGACATCGGTGCATCGTGCATCGCCGACGATCGGGAGCTGGCCGAGTGCACCGCGGGTGAGGACATCGACTATCTGATCGTCACCGAACAGGACGAGAGACTCCTCCATTATCGGTACGGCATCGCACCGGCCGAGGTCGCCCGGCAGCTCGATCTCCTGGTGGTCCGTGACGGCTTCGTCTCGGCCTACGACGACGGTCAGGTCCACGTCCTCAAGCGGGCGGGCGCCCGCCACCTCGATCTGGGGACGGCGCCGTGATCGCCACGGTCGTCCTCTTGCTCTCCGCCGCAGCGCTTCTCGTCGTCGCCACCGTCCGGCGCGAGCACCGCGTGGATGGCCGCGGAGGCACCGCATCCGATCCGGCCTCGCGACTCGTCACCGTCGCCGCCCTCCTGACGTCGGGGATCGCGGCCGCCTCGGCGCTGCTCTACATGGTGGATCGACTGTGACACGGAACCCGGCCGGCATCGTTCGGTGTACCGTCCTACAGCTGCTCGCGTTGGTTCTGCTCGCGCCAGTGGCCGCGTGCGGGGACTCTCCCGCGCGTGGCGTACCCCGCGGGGACCTGCCCGGTTGGAAGCAGGTCTTCTTCGACGACTTCGATCGCGATGCCCCAGTGGGGAGCTGGGCCAACGAATGCTCTCCCTACGACGTGGCGTACACCGGCGCGCAGGGTCAGCGGTGGTTGACCTACCCGCGCTGCTACCTGGACACCTTCGACCGTCGCCCCTACCGTGCGGACGAGGTGCTCAGCGTGAGCGACGGTCGGCTCGTCTTCGACCTACACAATGTCGACGGCGTCCCGGCGGGCGCCAATCCATCTCCCGTGCTGGACACCGGCAGCCAGTATCAGACCTACGGGCGGTACTCCGTCCGCATGCGGGTCGACGAGCCCGACCTCGACGAGTACTACGTCGCCTGGCTCCTGTGGCCGCAATCGGAGCAGTGGCCGCGCGACGGCGAACTCGACTTCCCCGAAGGATGGTTGTCGAGAACGGTTGGCGGTTACCAGCATTTCGCCGGCGAGGGTGCGTGCGACGGATGCAAGATCCAGTCGCGGGACATCGGCGCGAGATTCACCGACTGGCACACCTACACGATCGAGTGGACGCCGGGGCGGGTGCGCTATCTGCTCGACGACACCGTCGTCCTGGACAGCACCCAGTGGGTACCGACGACCCCGATGCGTTGGCAGCTGCAGACCGAGACCAGGGGTGACGGGGACAGTCGCGGCCGGTTGCTCGTGGACTGGGCTGCGGTGTGGTCGTACGACAGGTGACCGGCCCGAGAAGGAAGGAGTCCCATGGAGGTTCATGAGCTCGACAGGTTGTCGGTGGTGATCTGTGCGTACACCACCGACCGATGGGCCGCTCTGATGTCGTCGATCAACGCCGTCGAACGCCAACTCACCGTCGACGACGAACTCATCGTGGTGATCGATCACAACGACGAGCTGCTCGAGCTGGCGACTCGCGAGTTCGCCTCGTCCCTCAAACCTCTGATCTGGGTGGTGGCCAACGACGAACGGCGTGGTCTCTCCGGCGCCCGGAACTGCGGCATCCGTCTCGCATCCGGTCAGATCGTGGCGTTCGTCGACGACGACGCCACCGTGGAACCCCACTGGCGACAGCGACTCACTGAGCACTTCACCGATCCCGACCTCGCGGCGGTCGGCGGATACGCCGATCCCGTGTGGCCCGAGTCCCGGCCCAGATGGTTTCCCCCGGAGAGTGATTGGATCGTCGGGTGCAGCTACACGGGCTTGCCGACCACGTCGGCGCCGGTTCGCAATCTGATGGGATGCAACATGTCGTTCCGCCGCCGGTTGCTCGTCGAGGTCGGCGGATTCGACACCGACCTCGGCCGGATCGGCACCCATCCGGTGGGTTGCGAGGAAACCGAGCTGTGCATCCGCATCTCCCGTCATGACCCGGCTGCGAAGATCACCTTCGACCCCGACATCCGGGTACGTCACCACGTGAGCCCCGACCGGACCACCGTCCGGTACGTGCTGCGGCGCTCATTCGGAGAAGGCTTGTCGAAGCGACAGATCAGCAGGCTCGTCGGCTCTGGCGCTGCCACGAGGACGGAGCGTTCTTATCTGACCGTCACGGTGCCGTCGGCGATGATGCGGTACCTGCGCGACAGCCTGTCACCCGGTAGGCGCAACGCCGTACCCGGAGGACTCGGTCGTTGTGTCGCGCTGGGTGCATCGGTGCTTGCTGCGGGGCTCGGTTACTCGTTCGCGACGGTGACCGAGATGCGCAACGGTCTCCGTGAACCGAGGTCGGACACATGAGCGTGGCGAGCAAGCCCGCGGTCCTCGGTTCCCGGGCGCTCACCCTGGACTCCGTTGCCGTGGTGGCGACCTTCTTCGTCACGGCCGGGGCCGGGATGCTCTTCTGGGTGGTTGCCGCACGAGTGATCCCGCCACACGAGCTCGGCATCCAGACCGCTCTCATCTCCCTCGTCACGGCGATCGGCACCGTGACCGCGTACGGCGTCGGAAGTGCCTTCAAGGCAATGCTGTCCACGCCCGATTGTCCCCGCGGTGCGCGTCTCATCGAGGGCCTGAGCATAACCGTCGGTGCCGCTTGTGTTCTCGGCGTGATCGGTGGGCTGGTGGCGGATGATCTGGTCACCGATCGCGTGCAGAGCGTACTGCTGGTCTCCGTCGGATCCGTCGTCATGGCGCTGTTCGTCCTCAAGGACTCCGCACTGATAGGGCTGCACGCAACCCGATGGCTCCCGGTCGTCAACGTGATGTCGGTGTCCCTCAAGGTGGTCCTGGTCTGCGCCCTGGCGGGTGTCGTCTCCGTCGCCGCGGTGTGGGCGACGATCGTGCCCGCCGCGCTCAGCGCCCTCGCGGTGTTCGTTCTCCTCGTGCCGCGAATTCTGCGCCGCCGCGAGACCCGCCCGGACCGGGACCGTGTCGCCGCGTCGGACAGCACGCGGTTGCGTACGTTCGCCCTCCGCGACGGCGTCGCGAGCACGACATCGTTCGGACTCATTCTCGCCCTGCCGTTTCTCACGACGAGCGTCGCCGGGCCCGTCCCCGGTGCAACGCTTGCGTTGGCTCTCGCGGTGGCTCAGGTGCTCGACTTCGTCCCCGACGGTATCGGTGCGGCGCTCACCGCACATCTGGCCCGCGAGCCGATGGGACTCACCGGGCAGATCCGCAGGATCTGGACGATCTCGCAATGCCTCGTCGCCGCGGGCGCGGCATTGTTGGTGGCCGCGTCGCCGCTCATCGGGAAGATCTTCGGCGCGGCCTATTCGAGCCCTGAGTTCTCGGCCACGCTGTGCCTGCTCGCGATCGCCTCGGTTCTCCGCGTCCCGTACTCCATCTGGATGTCGGTGTTGCGAGCAGCGATGGACACCAAGACGATCCTGCGGAGCAACGCGGCGGTGTTCGCCGTCACCTTCCCGATCACACTGGCACTGGCCGGGATCTGGGACAGCGCGGGCGCTGCCCTGGGTCTGGTGATCAGCTCGCTACTGCTGAGTGCGGTCGGCATCCGGGATCTGCGACGCCGATGGTTGACGACCGGGCAGACACTGGACCGCAACGACATCGGGTGACCGACGTGGCGTCCACCCCGGAGGTCCGAAGACGTAGCCGAGGCGGGCGCGCCACGACGACGCCGCGCGGACGTCACGCGCGATCGCCGCGTACTCGTGCGTCTGCAGACGCACGATGTTATAGGTGTCCACCGGCTTGGTCAGTCCGTAGCGGGGGCGTCGGACCTCCGGTGCGAACGTGCCGAACATCCGGTCCCACACGATGAAGACGCCGCCGTAGTTGCGGTCGAGGTATTCGGGGTCGCATCCATGGTGCACGCGATGATGCGACGGTGTGTTGAATACGAATTCGAACGGCGCCCAGAGTCTTTCGATCCGCTCGGTGTGAATCCAGAACTGGTAGATCAGGTTCAGCGAGTAGGCGGCGAACACCAGCGCGGGCGGGACGCCGAGCAGGGGGAGCGGTATCCACATCACCACCGCGGCACTGATGTTCCATTTCTGCCGGAGTGCCGTGGCGAAATTGAAGTACTCGCTGGAGTGGTGGGCCTGGTGGGTCGCCCACACCAGGCGGACCCGATGCGAGACGCGATGGCTCCAGTAGAAGAGGAAGTCGACACCGACGAACGCGATCACCCACGTGTACCACTCGTCGGCGGGGAGTTGCCACGGCGCGACGTAGGCGAACAGCGCGCTGTACAGGAGTAGTCCCAGGAACTTCCAGAAGGTGCTGGTCGCGATCGACACCAGACCCATCGACACGCTGGAGCGTGCGTCCCGGGCGTCGTAGGCGCCCGGCGGTGCTTGCGCGGGACGCCCGGAGGGGTCCGAGTCGGCCGCTCCATCCGCGGTCAGCGCGTGTTCGTCGTGCTCCAGTTTGGCCGCGGCGAACCATTCGATGGCGAGCAGGGTGACGAAGAACGGGATCGCGAGCACGGTCGGCTCGCGCATCGGCTCCGGCAAGAACTCCAACACGGTGTACCCCTCACGACATCATCTGACACGAAGACGTGTCAGTTGGTTCTGACAAGGTATTGTGTCAGAAGCAGGGCTGTAAAGACCCCGGGAGGGAGATCGCGTGGCGTCCGTGCCGAAGCCGACCCCATCGACATCGGAGAATCCGCCCGGACGCCGCTATGGCGGTGTCGACCCGGCGCAGCGAAGGGAACGACGCCGGGCCGCACTCATCACGGCCGGACTCGACGTGTTCGGCACCGACGGATACGCGAAGGTCTCGGTCAAGAGCATCTGCGACCAGGCCGGCCTGACGCAGCGTTACTTCTACGAGTCGTTCGCCGACCGCGCCGCACTGCTCGTCGCCGTGTACGACGACTGTGTGGCCTTCGTCCGTGCGGCGACCGTGCAGGCTGCCGCCGACATCGCCGAGGCCGACCCCGAACGGTTGGAGGCCGCCGAAGGTGTTGCCGCCGATCGTGTTCCGGACGTCACTCGTGCCGCCCTGGGCGCCTTCATGTCCTGCCTCGCCGACGATCCCCGACGCGCACGGGTGATGCTCGTCGAAGTGGTCGGTGTGTCCCCGGAGATCGAGCGGGTCCGGATGCGCGCGATCCACGACTGGGCGGCACTCATCCTGGCGCTGGCCCGCGGCGCGCGACCGCCGACGGACCGCGAGCGCCTGGCGTCGGTGGGCCTCGTCGGAGCGGTCACCCAGCTGCTCGTCGACTGGTACGTCGCCGGCGCGGAGGACGCCGACGCGGAGCGGTACGCGCTCGACGAGATCCTCGACGTGTGCGTCGAGCTCTTCGTCGCCGCCTACGGCCGACTCCTGACCTGACCCTTCGCGGCTCGCTTCGCCCAGTACTCCTGAGCTGAGGAGGGTCAGCGAGCCGTTGGCGAAAACGCTCCGAGAACCGGTTGCCGGGGAGTAGATTCTCGTGCAACTGCGCTACAACCGTCGGACGTGGGTCCGGGAGGTGTCCGGTGAGCACTGCCGAAGAACGTGCGAGACAGCTCGACCTTGTTGCGCGACTTCACTCCTCGTATCCCGAGCTGCCGGACGCGCCGACACCCGATCTCCTCGATCACAGCCGGTTCGTCGCCTACATGAAGCCGGTGCACGACGTCGGCGGCGAACCCGACGCTCCGATCACCTACGAGGGCAAGGCGTACGAGGAGTGGGAGCACATGACGTACGTCATGTGCGAAGTCCTCGCCTGGCGCGGGATCTGGCTGTCCGAGGAGCGTCGTCGGATCGGCAACGTCGATGTGGGGCGTGCGATCTACCTCGGTATTCCGTACTACGGGCGCTGGTTGCTCGCCGTCGCCAGGATTCTCGTCGAGAAGCACCACATCGCACTCGGTGAGCTCAGCGAGCGCATGCTCGACGTCCGGCAACGATACGCCGGGGGACTGGACGGTCGGCGCCTCGAGGCCCGACCCCGCGGCGTCGGAGACGGATCCGACGTTCCGCGGAACACCCATCATCGTCACGCGGTCGGGGTCGGCGACCCGCAGATCTACGCCGGCCGGGCCGGCGACGCCGCATTCCGGATCGGCAACCGCGTCCGAGTGCGCGAACTCCCCGTCCTGTTATACACGCGGACACCGGAATACGTTCGAGGAGCAGTCGGCGAGATCGCCGCCGTCGCATACGAGAGCCCGGCGCCCGAGGACGAGACCTGGGGTCTGTCCGATGCCCAGCCGGAATGGTTCTACGTGGTCCGGTTCACCATGGGCGACCTCTGGCACGGCTACACCGGACCCGCAGACGACACCCTGCAGACCGAGATCCCCGAGCGCTGGCTCGCCTCGGCCGGGGGAGAGGACGAACGCCGATGAGCGACGGCCACGGCACGCACGACCACGACCACGACCGCACGGTCAAACCGATGGTCGACGAGATCACCGACTTCGAGGTGCTCGAGATCGCACTGCGCGAACTGTGCATCGAGAAGGGTCTTTTCACCGCCGAGGAACACCGCCGCTTCACCGAGTTCGCGGAGCAGATCGGGCCGACCCCCGCCGCCACACTGGTCGCGCGAGCCTGGCTCGACCGGGATTTCGCGAAGCTGGCGCTCGACGATCCCATGGCGGCCAGTAAGGAGGTCGGCGTCGATTGGCTGGAGCCGACCGGGTTCGGAACCCCCAGCGACTTCACGGCTTTCGAGATCCTCGCCGACACACCCACGGTGCACCATGTGATCGTGTGCGCGCTGTGCTCGTGTTACCCACGTCCCATCCTGGGGAACTCCCCCGAGTGGTACCGCACCCCGAATTACCGTCGTCGCATGGTGCGGTGGCCCCGACAAGTCCTGTCCGAGTTCGGCCTTCAGCTCCCCGACGGCGTCTCGGTACGCGTGCAGGACTCCAATCAGAAGCATCGGTTCATGGTGATGCCGCAACGCCCCGAGGGTACCGACGGGTGGACCGAGCAGCAGTTGTCGGAGATCATCACCCGCGACTGCCTCATCGGCGTCGCGCTGCCCAAGCCGGGTGTCACCACCAATGCCGTCTCCACCATCCGGCCGGCCGTCCACCCGGCGGGGGAGTAGGCCGATGATCGACGAGGGGAACTCCGGGTCCCACCGGCCGCTCGACGAGATCGTCGAGCGCAACCAGGTGTGGCACCGGATGGCGGCGAAATACGGTGTCGAGAACCCGGTTCCACCGTGGAAGACCAGCCTCGACGGGCTCTGCGACGCCCTCGATCGGGTCGCCGACTCCTCGTCCGTCCGCGCGGATACTCCCGGCGTCGTCGAACGACGGGACGAGGAGGACCGGTTGTCGTCGACGATCTACGCCGAGCTGCCGTACCCCGAGAACCAGCTCGTGGCGCTGGCGCACACCCTGCTGGACCGCGGTGTCATCGACGAGGGGGAGTTGCGGACCCAGATGGACGCGGTGCGCGCACGCCTGCAGTCCTGACCCGTCCCGCCTGAGGAGTAATCCACTTCGCTCCGGCAGCTGTGCACAGACGTCGCTTCATCGGATGACCCGGTCCGGGCTCCATTACTCTCAGCCCATGCCCGGGGGGAACGACGCGATCGACACGCGTACCGACGAGCAACTCCTGCACGCCCACCTCGCCGGTGATCCACACGCGTTCACCGACCTGATCAACCGCCACCTCGAGTACCTGTGGTCGGTGGCGTTGCGGGCCAGCCAGAATCCGGAGGACGCCGCCGACGCCCTGCAAGATGCCCTGTTCGCCGCTCACCGGACCGCGCAGGACTTCCGGTCCGACGCCAAGGTCACCAGCTGGCTGCATCGGATCGTCGTGAACGCCGGTCTGGATCGCATCCGGCGCAACAAGGTTCGCAGGACGGTGCCCCTGCCGGAGTGGGATGTCACGGCGATCGCCGACACCGCCGACGAGCTCGCCGCCGTCGACCTGTCGGTCTCGATCGGGCGCGCCCTCGACGTCCTCACCGACGGACAGCGAGCGGCCATCGTCGCGGTCGACATCGAGGGATACACGGTCGCGGAGGCGGCGACGATCCTCGGCGTCGCCGAGGGCACGATCAAGAGCAGATGCGCCCGCGGGCGCCTCAAGCTCGCGCAGGTGCTCGGCCATCTGCGTGACGGGTGAACGGAGCCCGCGGGGTGGCGCCGACCCGTTCCCGGCCGATCGCGATCACCGGGAACCGAATCGCAGCGGGGCGCGTCCAAGTATCCGACGCCGACCCGACGCGAACTCCACGAACGCCCGCGACCCCGGAAATGGAAGACTGACACCATGACCCCTCGGGGACCAGATGACCACGAGACGAGTGATCTACCCGATCCGCCGTACTCGGCAGATCTTCTCGCCGACTTCCACGCAGGTGCGCTGCCCGACCCGGTGGCTGCCCACATCCGTGCTCATCTTGCGGAAGATCCTGCAGCGCAGTCGATTCTGGACGCGCTGGATCGTACCGTCGGCGATCTGCGCTCCGCAGAAGCGGCGCGGGAACCCGTACCCGCCCGTGTGCGCGACGACGTTGCCGCCACTCTCACCGCGCTGGGAGCGAATCCCGAGCCCTCGATCCGACAGCCCGGGGGATTCCGTACCGGGTCTCCGCCCGTGGCATCTGCGCCCGTCGACATCACCACCGCACGCCGAGGGCGCCGCACGGCCACCCGACTCCTGCTGGCCGCAGCCGCGGTCGTCGTCGTGGCGGCCGGGTCGATCGGGGTGTCGCGACTGATCTCCGCGTCCGACTCGTCTCCCGGGCCGGCACCTCGAGCCCAGTCGTCGGCCCCCGCCCCGACCGGGCCCACCGATGCCGCGGTCGCACTCACCGTTCTCGGCCGGACCGACGGAGCACCATTCGGCTCCGTCGAGGCACTCCGTCGCTGCACCGCCGCCCACCTCGTGCCGGCGACCGTCGTGATCGTCGGCTCCGGCCGCATCGTCGTCGACGGCTCCGGCGCGGCGGCGATCCTTCTCTCCACCGGGGTGGCGGGACGTTTCGACGCACTGATCGTCGGCCTCGACTGCGACCTGGGGAACCCGTCGCTGATCTCGCGGGGCATCGTCGGCGGGTGACCGAGGCGTCCCCAGCCCGCCGGCGGCCGACGGGCCGGACGCGCGGCACATCCGAGGGAACATCTCCGCATACCCTGGTGTTGAAGCAGCCGTGACCCGCCGGGATGGGCGGGTCTCGCTAAACCCACAGCACGGAGGACAAGTGAGCCAGCCAGAGACCCAGCAGATCCACGAGTTGATCATCATCGGATCTGGTCCTGCCGGGTACACCGCAGCGATCTACGCCGCGCGCGCCGAGCTATCACCCATCGTCTTCGAGGGCACCCAGTTCGGCGGCGCTCTGATGACGACCACCGAGGTCGAGAACTTCCCCGGTTTCCAGACCGGTATCCAGGGTCCCGCGTTGATGGACGAGATGCGTGAGCAGGCGATCCGTTTCGGCGCTGACCTGCGCATGGAGGACGTGGACACGGTCCGGCTGTCCGGCCGCGTCAAGGAGGTCGAGGTCGGCGGCGAGGTCTACCGGGCCCGCGCGATCATCCTCGCCATGGGTGCCGCGGCACGCTACCTCGGCGTCGAGGGCGAGCAGCAGCTCCTCGGGCGCGGAGTGTCGGCATGTGCGACCTGTGACGGATTCTTCTTCAAGGACCAGGACATCGCCGTCATCGGCGGTGGCGATTCCGCGATGGAAGAGGCCACCTTCCTCACCAAGTTCGCACGCAGTGTCACGCTGGTCCACCGCCGCGACGAGTTCCGGGCGTCGAAGATCATGCTCGAGCGCGCCCGCGCCAACGACAAGATCCGATTCGTCACGAACGCCGCCGTGCACTCCGTCGTCGGCGACGGGTCGGTGTCGGGCCTGAAGGTCGAGGACACCCGGACCGGCGAGGTCAGCACTCTCGACGTGACCGGCATGTTCGTCGCGATCGGCCACGACCCGCGCAGCGAACTCGTCCGCGGGCAGGTCGACCTCGATCCCGAGGGCTACGTCCTGGTCCAGGGACGCACGACACTCACCTCGGTGCCCGGTGTGTTCGCCGCGGGTGACCTCGTCGACCACACGTACCGTCAGGCCATCACCGCCGCCGGTAGCGGCTGTTCGGCCGCCATCGACGCCGAGCGCTGGCTGGCCGAGCAGGGCGAAGCCGCCGACCTCACTGTCGATGACGCCGAAGCTGCCACCGTTTCCGAGATCGACGCTGTTCAGGCACCTGCCTGAGCCGTCAACCACATTCACCCGGGCCATCGCGGCCCGGTCCGACCAAGGAGGTCACATCATGGGTGCACACACCGTCGCCGTCACCGACACCACGTTCAAGGACGCCGTTCTGGGCGCCGACAAGCCGGTCCTGGTGGACTTCTGGGCCACCTGGTGCGGTCCCTGCCGCATGGTCGCCCCGGTCCTCGAGGAGATCGCACGCGACCATGGCGACAAGCTGACCGTCGCCAAGCTCGACGTCGACGAGAGCCCGGCCACCGCGCGTGATTTCCAGATCATGTCGATCCCGACCATGATCCTGTTCGACAAGGGTCAGCCGGTGAAGACGATCGTCGGCGCCAAGGGCAAGGCCGCGCTGCTGCGCGAGCTGGACTCGGTCGTCGGCCAGTCGGCCTGACCACCTGCTGTTTTCCTCATATCGTCGCGACAGTCCGACGGGTGAACGACGCTGCCGTTCCACCCGCGGACTGTTTGCGTTGGTAGTGTCGGCCGTGGTCTCGACCGGAGACCCCTGTGCCCGGAGTCGGAATGCTTCGACCATGGACAGTTTGGTGTAGTGAAGTCCACCTGCGAGAATGCAGGCTGACGTTTGACCGATGTACCGCTTGGCGTACATCGCACATCGCGCAGAGCCGCACCTGCCGCGATTCGTACGAGGGGTGACGACATGCCATTGTTCCGACTTGGTGATCACGGCTCGGCGGTGGCCGAGATCCGCGCCATCTTGGTCGGACGCGGTCTGTTGCCCGACGACGGGTCCACGAACACCGCCCACGGTGGTACGACGAACGGCTGGAATCCTCCTGAGGCCGTCTTCGATGAAGCCTGCGACCGGGCTGTCCGGGCGTTCCAGCAGGAGCGGGGTCTGATCGTCGACGGCATCGTCGGTCCGGCCACCTATCGAGTCCTGCGCGAAGCGTCCTACCGTCTCGGAGCCCGGGTGCTGTCGTACCAGCTGTCGGCTCCCATGGTCGGCGACGACGTCGCCACGCTGCAGAGTCGGCTGCAGAATCTCGGCTATTTCACCTCGCTCGTCGACGGTGTGTTCGGCCTGACGACGCACAACGCCGTGTGCCTCTATCAAAGCGAGTACGGCCTCGCCTCCGACGGGATCTGCGGCCCGGCCACGCTGCGGTCGCTCGAGCGCCTCGGTACACGGGTGACCGGCGGGTCTCCGTATGCGATCCGTGAAGAAGAGCACGTCCGACGATCGGGACCGCAGCTGTCCGGCAAGCGAATCCTCATCGATCCCGGAACAGGCGGACTTCACGCACTGTCGACGGGTGATGTCGCCCACCGCGAGTCCGAACTGCTGTGGGACCTGAGTGCCCGCCTCGAGGGCCGGATGGCGGCCGCGGGCATGCAGACTTTCCTGTCGCACGACGGGCGTGGACGCCCCGGCGACGACGAGCGCGCCCGGGTCGCCAATCTGATGGACGCCGATCTGATGATCTCGCTGCGATGCGGTCACTACCGGAATACGCGCGCGAACGGCGTCGCGTCGTTCTACTTCGGCAACAGCAACTCGTACTCGACGATCGGTCGCAACCTCGCCGGCTTCATCCAGCGTGAGATCGCAGCGCGGACCCCGTTGTCGGACTGCCGAACCCACGAGCGCACCTGGGATCTCCTCCGGCTCACGAAGATGCCGGTGGCCCTCATCGACGTCGGATACATCACGAACCCCGATGACGCTGCAGTGCTTGCGGATTCAGACTGGCGGAACGTGATCGCCGATGCCATCGTGGTGGCCGTGAAACGGTTGTACCTGCTCGACCGGGACGATCGCCCTACCGGCACCTACACATTCGAGGATCTGCTGGCCGCGGAGAACAGCTCCCGCTGAACCGATGCGGCCCGGCTCCCACCGGGACCGCCGTCTGCTGCCGTCCGGCCAGATCGATCTGCGCCATCACCACCAGCTTCTGCAGCGCGCTCTCGACTTCGAACTTCCAGCCGAGGCCCTCGTCGAGTTCGAGTCGGAACCGTGGGAAACGCTGATGCGACGACACCACGTCGAATCCGGAGTCCTTCAGGAACGACGCGTCGTTCATGCAGGAAGTGCAGAGATCCGTTTGCGGATCGTCGAGGATCTCCCGCGCGACTTCGACAATGGCCTCATCCGACCACAGGTCGAGTTCGTCGGCCAGTCCGCCTGCACTGCCGACCGACTCGAACGGATCCACGCCGATCCCGTTCCGCACCAGACCGAATGACTCGACCGCTCGGACACCGCGACGGATGAGATCACCCAGCACTGCGTCCAGAAGGATCGTCGCCACCTCGTCATAACCGGGTTCGGTACGGATACTCGTGAGCAGCACCGCGTCGTGACTGACCGGCGAGGTGGGGAAGTGCTGCGACCGAGGAACACGATTGGGCGGCGCATAGAACGCCGTACCGACAACACTGTTCGTTCCGGACTCGATCGCGACCTGACCGCATGCACCCCACTCGAGGAGCAGACCGGAGATCCACGCCTCCTTGTCGAACTCGCTCTCGTAGGGCTCGAAGTCAGGGAGGCCGGTTGTCTCGGTCGCCGGCTCGACTTCCCAGAAGACGCATTTGCGCGTGTGCTGGGGGAGCGATCCGAAAAATCCGAGATCCAATCGGCTGACAGACACACTCATGTCAGCGCACTCCGCGTCACAGCGCTCGATTGATCGAAAATGACTGAGCAACAAGCCCTTTCGCGATGAATGCGCCGGTCGGCTTCCTCTATCGTCACTGTGACATTACTTCCGCGTCTAGGTGGTACCGGAAATCCCGCGCCAGAATTCACTTCTTCGGATCGATGAACTGAACGATGCGTTCCAGGTCGTCGACCGAGCCGAACTCCACCACGATCTTGCCTTTTCTTTTCCCTAGACTGACTGTAACCCTGGTGTCCAGGCTGTCGGACAGCCTCTCCGCGAGATCCTGCAGGCCCGGCATCTGCATCGGTCGGCGCTTCGGTGCGGTGGGAGATTTCGCATCCGGCCCGTCTCCTCGATTGGCGAGTGTGACCGCCTCCTCCGTCGCCCTCACCGACAGACCTTCGGCAACGATCCGCGCAGCAAGCGCCTCCTGCGCGTCGCTTCCGGTCTCGAGGGAGAGGAGAGCGCGAGCATGGCCGGCCGACAGCACCCCGGCCGCCACGCGGCGTTGGACGGGGATCGGCAATTTGAGTAGCCGGATCATGTTGCTGATCAGCGGGCGAGAGCGGCCGAGGCGGGAGGCGAGTTCCTCGTGCGTGACCCCGAACTCCTCGAGAAGCTGTTGGTAGGCCGCGGCTTCTTCGAGGGGGTTGAGTTGCGCGCGATGGATGTTCTCGAGCAATGCGTCCCGCAGCATGTCGCCGTCGGGTGTCTCCCGGACAATCGCGGGGATTGCGTCGAGTCCCGCCTCCTGGCTGGCTCGCCAGCGACGCTCACCCATGACGATCTGGTACGCGATCCCGTCCGCAGTGGGCTCCTTGAGGCGCCTCACCACGATGGGTTGCATGAGGCCGAACTCGCGAATCGAGTGCACCAGTTCGGCCATCGCCTCGTCGTCGAAGACGGTACGCGGCTGATTGGGATTCGGCTGGATTTCTTTCGGAGGCAGTTCGCGATACACCGCGCCCGCCTCTTCTGGACTGAGGGGTTGCGTTCCCGCACCCGTCGACGTGGCGGTTGCCGAGTCCTTGTCATTGCCACCGGTGGTGGTATCACGACCGGCAGTCGTCGGGCCCTTACCGATCACGACGTCGGCCGCGGCGTTACCGAGACGGGGCGCGCCCGACTGATCGTCGGCCGGTCCGGTCGGAATCAGTGCGGCCAGCCCACGACCGAGTCCGCCCCGGCGCTGAGCGGTATCCCGTTGACTCATTGGTGGTTCCCTTCGCGGTCCTGGTGCCAGATCAGCGCTTCACGTGAATCGTGGATACACATCACGCCGGCGCCCCCTCGGACGCACGTAGTGCCAACTCGCGCGCGGCGTCCAGATAGCTCATCGCCCCTCGGGAGCCCGGGTCGTATTCGATGATCGTCATCCCATATCCGGGCGCCTCCGACACCTTGACGCTGCGGGGGATGATCGTACTCAGCACCTTGTCGCCGAAGTGTCGACGTACTTCCTCCGCGACCTGGTCCGCCAGCTTGGTCCGGCCGTCGTACATCGTCAGCACGATCGTGGAGACGTGGAGGTCGCGGTTCAGGTGTGCTTGCACGAGTTCGATATTGCGCAGCAGCTGTCCCACGCCTTCGAGTGCGTAGTACTCGCACTGGATCGGGATGAGAACCTCACGAGCCGCCACCATCGCGTTCACGGTCAGCAGGCCCAGCGATGGGGGACAGTCGATGAAGACGTAATCGATCTGGTACTCCGCGAGAACATCGTCGGACAGCGCGTTGCGGAGCCGGTTCTCCCGCGCAACGAGCGAAACGAGTTCGATCTCGGCGCCGGCCAGATCCAGGGTGGCCGGGACGCAGAACAGACCTTGCTGACTCGGCGACTCCTGAATCGCTTCTCTCAGCGTCACCTCGCCGAGCAACAGTTCGTACACCGAGGCGATGTCCTGCGCCCGATGATCGATACCCAGCGCCGTGCTGGCATTGCCCTGCGGGTCGAGGTCGACCACCAGAACCCGAAGACCCCGCAGCGCGAGACCCGCCGCCAGGTTCACCGTCGTGGTGGTTTTTCCGACGCCGCCCTTCTGGTTGGCAACCGTCATGATCCGCGTGTGCGGAGGTCTCGGCAGCTGGCCGGCTCCCCCCGGAGTCAGGACTTGGCTCGCACGTTCGGCGGCCATCGCGATGGGGGTGTCGGCGAATGGCTGACCATCCACTCCAGGGCGTGCCCCGACCGGGGTTTCACGTGAAACATTCGGGTCTTGATCGACCACGCGTGGACTCCTTTGACCGACCTCGTAAGGACTCGCGTCAGTACCGTCGACGGCAGGGGCCGTCGATCCGACTACCGCGGAAGCGTCGATAGCGGCACCTTCGGGGGTGCCGACAGAACGCTTCCTATTCTGCGCCCTCCGCGGACTCCACACCAATTCGATCGCCTCCTCAACGCCGTCCGGCGCGGCCGCTTCGCGACCGCTCACTCTTCGTTCCCGTGATCACCGTCGTCGGTGTGTCGAGGAACCGCTCACCGCATGTGCGAACCGACAGGTCGGTGATTCCAGAGCGCCCGACAACCGAGCGATCGCGCTCGATCTCCTCGGCCGCTGACGACCCCTTGATCGCGATCATCCGGCCGCCCGGACGGACCAGGGGAGCGGACCACTTCGACAGTCGTTCCAATGGAGCGACCGCCCTCGACGTCACCACATCCGCGAGACCGACCGTTCCGCGAACAGACTTCTCCTCGGCTCGTCCGCGAACGACGGTCACGTTGTCGAGCGAGAGCGCCTCGGTCGTCCGCTCCAAGAAGGTGCTGCGTCGGAGTAGGGGTTCGATCAACGTGATCGACAGGTCGGGACGCGCGATCGCCAGCGGCACTCCAGGGAGCCCGGCACCGCTCCCGATGTCGATGACCTTCGCACGCTCCGAGATCAATTCGCCGAGTACTCCACAATTGAGAATGTGGCGATCCCACAGCCGGGGGATCTCACGCGGACCCATCAACCCGTGATCGATTCCGTCGGTCGCAAGGATTCGCCAGTAGTCGGCGGCCAGGTTCAGCCGATCCCCGAAGATGTCCGCGGCAACGGCCGGCGGAGCCGCCAACGCATCGAGATCTCGGTCGTGCTCGGGTTGTGCGTCAGACGGCACTTCGCCTCCGTTTCAGGTGGTCCTTTGCACCCAGTGTTTCACGTGAAACCTCGGCGCGGTCCCGTCGGTCCACATCGCGCCGCCGCACGTCGTTTCACGTGAAACAACATCGATGTGATTCAGCCAAAAGCAGCCTGCCGGGTGTCCGGGATCGAATTGTCACGTGACGGACCAGGACGATCCCGCCCACTCCGCCCACGGAGCCTGGCAGCGAACGGAACAGGCGACGGGGCGTGAGTAGCCCTGCTGCCCGCACCCACGAACCGTCGGCCGCACGGCCGGACGGTTCCACAACGAGAGAGTGTTTCACGATGAGAATCTGACGATCCCAACTACTGCGACGACGCCGCGGTCGAACTACTCCGGCACCCGGCGGCTCCGTGGCACCCAACGTTTCGGCACCATCGATCTCTCCATTGCGCCACACCTCACCATGACCGGATCGTGCTCTCGGACCGATCTGCCACACCGGTCCCTCACGCCGCCGTACCGGCCAGCCGCCATGAGACGAGGGGGTGACCCGCTACCCCTGTGGCAAGGCCGTCGGGCATGATCACGGCGACCGGGTTGCTGTGCACGGTTGGCCCGACCGATCCTGTTTCACGTGAAACAACACGTGTGTAAGTAACGCACCGCCCGCTTCCTACGGCTGGTGGACTCACGCCGGCAACCGCGAGACAGCACCCAGAAACAGATCAGGCCCCGATCGTCGGTCGGGGCCTGATCTCCTCCGTGGGGGAGGGGAGTTCTACTACGAGGGGAGGACAACCACGCGGCGCTTGGGCTCCGCGCCCTCGCTCTCGCTCACGACGCCGTCGACCACTGCCACTGCGTCGTGCACGATCTTCCGCTCGAACGGTGTCATCGGATCGAGAGCCTCACGCTCGCCCGACGACAGCACCCGCTCCGCAACTTCGCGACCCAGACGCGCCAGACGATCACGGCGATCCGAACGCCAGCGCGCGATGTCGAGCATCAGACGGCTTCGCTCACCCGTCGCCTGCTGGACCGCAAGGCGGGTCAGTTCCTGGAGTGCGTCGAGCACCTCACCCTTACGACCCACGAGCTTTGTCAGGTCGTCGCCACCGTCGATGCTGACGACCGCCCGGTCGCCATCGACATCGAGATCGATGTCGCCGTCGAAGTCGAGAACATCGAGCAACTGCTCGAGATAGTCGCCGGCGATCTCGCCTTCTTCGACGAGACGGTCTTCGTCGTCCTCGTCATCGGAGTCCTCGTCGTCGTCGACGTCATCGGTCTCGTCAGACGCGTCATCGCCGGTGTCGTCCGCGTCGGCGGCTTCACTCACCACCGCGGCCTCGGTGTCCGCAGCTTTCTGCGCGGTATCGTCGGCCTGATCCTCGGGCTGGGTCCCGGCCGTTGCCTCGGCGTCTGTACCGGCTTGAGTTGCAGTCTCTGCTGTCATCTCATTCACCTAACTTCTGTGCTTCATCGAACAAGTCTGGGGCGGTCACCGTTTGCCACCGCGTTTGTTGCCGCGTTTGGCCGTCGACCGGCTTCCGCGGTTGTGGTTCTGTTTCTTGCCCGGTGCGGCGCCTGCTCCGGGACGCGTGGGTTTCTGGCCGGGCTTGGGTTTGGCGCCGGCCGCGGTGTCCGGTGCGGCGGGCGTGGACTCGCCGGCCGGAGTGGCGTCGGTCTCCACCGCGTCGGCGTCGGGCTCGTCCGTGGACCCGTCCTTGGACAGCGAGACACCGGTCGAATCCGTGCCATTGCTGTTCGTGGCAGCGTTGCGCTTCTTCCGGTCGGGCCGCACACCCGGCTTCGGGGCGTTCGCCTTCAGCTTCTCCTGCTTGAGGAGCTTGGCCTCTTCCTCTTCCTTGGCGATGTTGCCGAAGACGATGTGCTGCTGGCCGTAGGTCCAGATGTTGTTGCTCATCCAGTAGAGGAGGATGGCGACCGGGAAGAACGGACCGGTGATGAGGATGCCGATCGGGAAGATGTACAGAGCGAGGTTGTTCATCATCCGCGTCTGCGGGTTCTCCAGCGCCGCCTCGGGCTGACGGGCAACCGAAGCTCGGGAGTTCATGTGCGTGGCGATCGACGCGATGATCATCATCGGCACGACGACGTACGCGATCTGCGGCCGGGTGAAGTCGATGGGGGAGCCCGGCTCGACGAACGCCTGGAACTCGGTGGCCGGCTCGACCAGATAGGACGACAGCGGAACCCCGAAGAGGCGGGCGTCGAGGAAGTTCTGCACCTGATCGGCGCTGAAGACGTAGTTGCCCTGCGAACGGGTCTCGGCGGCACTCATGCCGAGCTGGCCCATGCCGGTACCCATGCGGTTGAACGAACGCAGCACGTGGAACAGACCGATGAACACCGGGATCTGCAGCAGCATCGGCAGGCACCCGAGCATCGGGTTGAACCCGTGCTCCTTCTGCAGCTTCTGCATCTCCTCGGTCATCTTGACCCGATCCTTGGCGTACTTCTTACGAATCGCCTGGAGCTGCGGATTGATCTCCTGCATCTTCTTCGTGGTGCGGATCTGCTTCACGAAGGGCTTGTAGAGAATCGCGCGCAGGGTGAACACGAGGAACACCACCGACAGAGCCCACGCGATACCGTTGCCACCCGGGGTGTCGGGCGTGACATGGCTGAAGAGCCAATGCCAGACCCACATGATCCCGGAGACCGGGTAATAGATGAAGTCGAGCACGGGTCAGTTACCCCTCACTTGTTGTACTCACAGAGCATGCGTCTCGCCGGACGCCTGCTGATGGTTTCGAGGTCGGTGCGCTCCGGTCATCCCGCCCCACAGGCCGCGGCACAGTTCGCCGAAGCCGCGTTCGGGGACCGGGTCGTAACCGGGTCTGTGCCACGGCCCGCACTTGGCGAGTCGGACGATCGACAACACCGAGCCGTACAGAAAGCCGTGTCGGTCGAGCGCTTCGACCGCGTAGCCCGAGCAGGTGGGCTCGAACCGGCACGACGGTAGGCGCATCGGGGACACCCAGGTGCGATACAGCTCGATGAGGAAGATGACGGTGCGGCGGGGGAGGAGACGCACCCCCCGCATGAGGCGCGCGCCGGCCGCGGCCGAGGACTCGGAACCCGGCGGCGTCTCGGCGTGGTGTTCAGACGACGTGGCGTCGGGGGTTCCGCTCATGGCTACGACCCCACCCTCTCGGCCGGGACCGCAGCCGCAGCGGACAGGCCTGCGACCCGCTTGCTCGCGAACGCGTCACGGAGCTGGTCGGCGAGATCATCGCTGGATCGGTCTGCGGCACTGCGGCGAGCCCGGATGACCACGTAGGTCTCCGGGGGAAGGAGATGTGATGCATCCGTGAACGCGGCACGCAGACGTCGTGCCACGAGATGGCGGGTCACCGCGTTGCCGACGGACTTGCTGACGACAAGCCCGAGCCAGGGGCCGCCGACCATCGCGACATCCCGACGCAGACCTCGCGGGTCCGGCCAGTTCCGACCGACCATCGCGAGATGCACGACGAAGTCACGACTGTTCACCCGCGCACCGGACTTCAGGGTGCGAGAGAAGTCGGATCCCCGTGAGATCCGATGAAGGGGCGCAGTCATCGAACAGCTGACCGGATCCGCGGACGGATCCGGTGAGAGCCGACGATCAGGCGGTGAGCTTCGCGCGGCCCTTGGAACGGCGGCCGCTGACGATGGCACGCCCGGCGCGGGTCCGCATGCGCAGACGGAAACCGTGCACGCGTGCGCGACGACGGTTGTTCGGCTGGAAAGTACGCTTGCCCTTGGCCACGGTGACTCCTTGTGCTCCCTGTGGGCACGCCGGTTACCCGGGCATGACCCACATGTTGTGGTTGGTCTGTTGATCCAGGACGGTGCCGAACTGGTGTCGGTGATGACTCGGCGAACACGAACGATCGCCGCGCAAATCCGCAACCTGGATGACCAGTCGAGACTACTGACACCGAGCGTTCAAATCAAACGACGGGATCGCCTCGGGGGTACCGCCCCCGACCAGTGTGTTCTGAACCACGAAAGCAAGATTCTCAGCAGATTCGAGTCAAACGTCCCGATCGCTTTGTGGCCCCCGGTCACCTCTGTTACGTTCCTTCACAGCGTCGGCCACCCGCCTGCCGAGGAACACCCTCGGGGGCCTGGCTCAGACCGAAGTCCCCAGCTCGTCGTCACCTTTGTACACAGGTGTGGATAACCCTGTGGAAAGATGCGGTCTCCGGCGCCGATGTCACCAGTCTCGTCAACGCTGGTAGTTTTCCGGACCAGGAGGCCAGCCCCGTGACTTCAGACCGAGACACTTTCGGCGAGGTGTGGCAGCAGGTCGTCGCCGAACTCAACGACGACGAAGCCGCACGCGACCACGAACCACTGACACGCCAGCAGAAGGCGTGGCTGTCGCTGGTTCGACCCCTCACACTCACCGAGGGTTTCGCCCTGCTGACCGTGCCGACGGCATTGGTCCAGGAACAGATCGAACGAAATCTCCGCGAGACCATCCGCTCGGTCCTGAGCCGTCACCTCGAGGAGCCCGTCGACCTCGGGGTACGTATCGCGACCCCGCGCAACGACGAGCCGGTGCCCGAGGCGCCGGTACCCGACGCTCGTCCGATCGGTGGACGCGCCGCGGCCGCCGACTACGCTGCTGCCCCGGTCAATGCCGGTCTGGGCTCGGCCCCCGTGTCGGAGTCCCCGCGGCCGTCCGGCGACTGGGCGTCGTACTTCGCCGAGCGACCCACGTCCACGCCGCCGGCAACCGGGGCAAACCTCAACCCCAAGTACACCTTTGACACATTCGTCATCGGTGCGTCGAATCGTTTCGCGCACGCCTCGGCGGTGGCGGTGTCGGAAGCCCCGGCACGGGCCTACAACCCGTTGTTCATCTGGGGCGAGTCCGGTCTGGGCAAGACGCACCTGCTGCACGCCGCGGGACACTACGCACAGCGCCTCTTCCCGGGCATGCGGGTGAAGTACGTGTCCACCGAGGAGTTCACCAACGACTTCATCAACTCGCTGCGCGACGACCGACGGGTGGCGTTCAAGCGCCGGTACCGCGACGTCGATGTCCTGCTCGTCGACGACATCCAGTTCCTGGTGGGCAAAGAAGGTATCCAGGAAGAGTTCTTCCATACCTTCAACACCCTGCACAACGCGAGCAAGCAGATCGTCATCTCCTCCGATCGACCGCCGAAACAGCTTGCGACACTCGAAGATCGGCTCAGGACGCGGTTCGAGTGGGGACTGATCACCGATGTCCAGCCGCCCGATCTGGAGACGCGGATCGCGATCCTGCGCAAGAAGGCGCAGATGGACAACATCGCGGTGCCCGACGACGTCCTCGAACTCATCGCGTCGAAGATCGAACGCAACATCCGCGAACTCGAGGGGGCGCTGATCCGCGTCACCGCGTTCGCCTCGCTCAACGACGCCGCACTCGACAAGTCCCTCGCCGACGTCGTCCTGCAGGCGCTGCTGCCCAATTCGGGGACCCTCGAGGTCAGTGCGGCGAGCATTCTCGCGATCACCGCCGAATACTTCGACATCTCCGTCGAGGAACTGCGCGGTCCCGGTAAGACACGATCGATCGCCCAGGCACGTCAGATCTCCATGTACCTGTGTCGGGAACTCACGGACCTCTCGTTGCCGAAGATCGGGGAGACCTTCGACCGCGACCACACCACCGTGATGTACGCCGAACGCAAGATCCGCAAGGAGATGGCGGAGCGACGTCGGGTCTACGACCACGTCCAGGAGCTCACCGCACGCATCAAACAGCGTGCCGTCGGCTGAGACGCCCTCTCCCGTATCTGTAGCTCTCTCGCACCCCCGAGGCCGCATCGGCCCGGGGGTGCGGTCGTCTCACGGTCCGACTCCGGCGACCGGATTCAGCGGGCCCGAAGGCCAACTCTGTTCCTCGGGTCGAGGGTCGCGGACGCCGTCCGACGACTTGTCGTCTTCGGATCCGGCAACGAACGGCCCTGGTCGCGATTGATCACCAGTTGTGGATGATCCTTGGGATAACCCCGGTCGGCATGTGCACCGACGGTGGACGCCGCGCGAACAACATGAAAACTCCACACCGGTGCCCGGATCCGCTCGACGTTGCTCCACCGGTCATGCACACGCTCACACCCATCCGGACTGGCCCGATGGCATGGTTGTCCACAGATTGCACAGCTCCTATTACTGAGATGGATCCCTCTAGAAAGAGAATCTTTTGTAAGAAGGTCTGTGCACAGACCGTTGCCGATCGGCGCGCTCGGACGCCGCCGGTACGAGGGCCGGACTTGCCCCCAACCACTCCGGCTCGGGCAGTGGCGTTCTACAGTGGGATTCCCGGATGCGGGATCCCACTCCAGGCCGGCCGACCCACTGTGGCGCCGACCCGGCGATCCAGGCGGGAACGAGAACGAGAGAAGGGCAACCTCCCAGCATGAAGTTTCGTGTCGCGCGTGACGAGTTCGCTGATTCCGTCGCCTGGGTCGCTCGCAGTCTCCCGTCTCGTCCGCCCGTCCCGGTTCTCGGTTGTGTCGTGCTCAACGTCGGTGAGACGGGCCTGACCGTCTCGGGCTTCGACTACGAGGTCTCGGCGCAGGAGAACCTCGGCGCGGAGGTCGCCGAGCCCGGGCAGGTGCTGGTCTCCGGCCGGCTTCTCGCCGACATCACCAAGGCCCTGCCGAACAAGCCGGTCGACGTGACCCTCGACGGCTCGCGCGTCGCGATCACCTGTGGCAGCGCGAAGTTCTCCCTTCCGACGATGCCGGTCGAGGACTACCCGCAGTTGCCCGACGTCCCGTCCATCACCGGCACGATCCCGTCGCAGCTGTTCGCCGAGGCCATCTCCCAGGTGGCCGTGGCAGCCGGCAAGGACGACACGCTGCCGATGCTAACCGGCGTGCGCGTCGAGATCGAGGGCAATTCCGTCGTTCTCGCCGCGACCGACCGATTCCGTCTCGCGGTGCGCGAATTGCAGTGGGAGCCTTCTGATCCCGACACGAAGGGTGCCGTTCTGGTCCCGGCCAAGACGCTGTCGGAGAGCGCCAAGACCGCAGGTGCCGAGGGCACCGGCGTCGTCTCCCTGGCCTTCGGCGGGGGCGCGGCCATCGGATCCGACGGCATCCTCGGCATCCTCGGCGAGACCAAGAAGACCACCACCCGCCTGCTCGACGCGGAGTTCCCGAAGTTCCGTCAGCTGCTGCCGGCCAGCCACACCGCCGTCGCCACCATCGACAGCGGCCCGCTGATCGAGGCGATTCGACGTGTGGCCCTGGTCGCCGAGCGCGGTGCGCAGGTCCGGATGGAGTTCTCCGAGGGATCCGTGCTGCTCACCGCAGGTGGCGACGAGGCAGGCAAGGCCGAAGAAGAGCTACCGGTGTCGTTCCAGGGCGAACCCCTCACGATCGCGTTCAACCCCGGCTACCTGCAGGACGGACTGTCGGCGATCAACGCCGACGCGGTGGACTTCGGGTTCACCACGCCCAGCCGGCCCGCCGTTCTCCGTCCGGCCGGCGGCGAGGATCCGGTCGCGGACGAGTCCGGCGCCTTCGTCGCCCCGGAGAGCGCATTCAGCTACCTGTTGATGCCCGTCCGCCTTCCGGGCTGACGGCCGCCGCCGGCCTCGCGTCACCAGGATCGACGCCGACTCGTGTTCGTCCGTGAGCTGCATCTGAGGGATTTCCGATCGTGGCGGGCCGTCGATCTCGATCTGGCCCCCGGTCCGACCGTCTTCACCGGCCGCAACGGCTTCGGCAAGACCAACCTGCTCGAGGCGCTCTTCTATCTCTCCACCCTCCGGTCGCATCGTGTGAGTTCCGACGCGCCGCTGGTACACGCGGGATCCGCGTCGGCCTCGGTGATCGCGACCGTCGAGAACGACGGCCGCGAACTGACCGCGGATCTACGGATCAACGCCGAGGGCGCCAACAAGGCCGCGATCAACCAGAGTCCGGCACGCCGACCCCGTGATCTGCTCGGGATCCTCCGCACGGTGCTGTTCGCGCCGGAGGATCTGTCCCTGGTGCGGGGGGATCCGAGCGACCGGCGGCGCTTCGTCGACGAGCTCGTCGCTCAGCGGGGTCCACGTCTGGCCGCAGCCCGCGCCGATTACGACCGGGTCCTCCGCCAGCGGTCTGCCTTGCTCAAGACCGCCGCCGCAGCGCTGAGACGTGGTGGGGACCAGGCAGATTCGGTGATCAGCACGCTCGATGTCTGGGACGGTCAGCTCGCGGATCTCGGTGGTCAGGTGGTGTCGGCGCGGTTGTCGGTACTCGCGGAGCTCGAACCCCATTTCACCGGTTCGTACGCATCGATCGCGCCGCATTCCCGACCGGCCGTGCTCCGATACCGGCCCGCGGGGGGTGCGGAGATCGACGAACGCACGCCCGAGGCGATCGCCGACGTGCTGGCGCTACGCCTGACCGAGTTGCGCGACAAGGAGATCGAGCGCGGCCTGTGTCTCGTCGGCCCGCATCGCGACGACATCGACATCGTCCTCGGCAGCGATATCGCGAAAGGTTTTGCCTCCCATGGGGAATCCTGGTCGTTGGCCCTGGCTTTGCGCCTGGGATCCGTCGAGCTGACCCGTGCGGAGGGTGTCGAGCCGGTGATCATGCTCGACGACGTGTTCGCCGAACTCGACGCCAAGCGGCGTGCCCAACTCGTCGAGTTCACCGCCGGTGCCGAACAGCTGCTGATCACCGCTGCCGTGGCGGAGGACATCCCCGAGCGGATCGGCGGACGGCGAATCGGTGTCGACGTCGTCGACGACGACGAGGGACGGCGTTCGCACATCGTCGACGTCAACGGGGCCGGGGTTCCCGAGGATGATGACGATGACCGCGAGGGTGACGACGAGGTGGCCGCGGGGGAGGGAACCCATGAGTGAGGACCACCCATCCGCTTCTCCGGATGATCCCATCGAGCCGGCGCCGCGCCCGACGCCGCCGGGTGAGCTGGGCGGATACGAACGCGCCCGCAAGGCACTCGAAGAGGCCCGTGCGCAGGCCCGCGCCGCGGGGAAGTCCGTCGGTCGGGGTCGGGCGTCGCCGGTGCGTCGGGTACCGCGGGGATCCCAGGGTCGCCGACGCTGGTCCGGCTCCGGACCCGATGCGCGGGATCCGCAGCCGTTCGGCAGGCTCGTCGGAGGTCTGGCGAAGGAACGCGGCTGGCAGGAGAAGATCGGCGAAGGCACCCTGTTCGGCATGTGGGAGCAGATCGTGGGTTCCGACATCGCTGCACACTCGAAGCCGGTTGCTCTGCGCGACAACGTACTCCACGTCCAGGCCGAGTCGACGGCATGGGCGACCCAACTCCGTTACGTCCAGTCGCAGATCCTCGCCAAGATCGCGGCCGCCATCGGCAACGGTCAGGTCACCTCGTTGCGGATCAGCGGCCCGAAGGGGCCGTCGTGGCGCAAGGGCGAGCGGCATGTGCGAGGCCGGGGCCCGCGCGACACCTACGGCTGATGCGTCGCTAGCAGAGTCGCCGGCACTTTACTAGTTGCTGAGCCTCGTGGGCCGTTTTACATCCCCAAGCCACGATCGACCCGGGATGAAGCCAAGAAAATCGATCTGAGGGCCTGTTAGCGGCCCCGGATGCGCGTTCCAGGGCGAGTCAGGCAGTACACTGTGGGGAGTTGTCCCGACAGGGGTGCACAACAACAGACAGACAGCGCCTTCAGGCTACCCGGATCCACACACCGGGTATCCCTGTGTGCGTAGCCGCCGTGTGCCCCGTCGAGAAGGATCGACGACGGATCCGGAGACCCCCTGATCCGTCGATGAGCAGAACAGGAGCGGACGCACCTCGTGGCCGACACCAGCGACACCGGACCGAAGAAGAACAAGAAGAAGCCGTCAGAGTATGGCGCCGATTCGATCAACATCCTCGAAGGTCTGGAAGCCGTCCGCAAACGGCCCGGCATGTACATCGGATCCACCGGTGAACGAGGCCTTCACCACCTGATCTGGGAGGTCGTCGACAACTCCGTCGACGAGGCGATGGCCGGTTTCGCCTCTCGGGTCGACGTGACGCTCCTCGCCGACGGCGGTGTGCAGGTCGTCGACGACGGTCGTGGCATCCCGACCGGCATGCACCGGACCGGCGTGCCGACCGTCGAGGTCGTCATGACCCAGCTGCACGCCGGCGGCAAATTCGACTCCGACGCCTATGCGGTGTCCGGTGGTCTGCACGGTGTCGGCATCTCGGTGGTCAACGCGTTGTCCACCAAGGTCGAGCTGGAGATCCAGAACGACGGCTACAACTGGGAGCAGACCTACAGCTACGCCAAGCCCGGCGCCCTGGAGCAGGGGAGCGCGACGCGCAAGACCGGCACCACCGTCCGGTTCTGGCCCGACCCCGAGATCTTCACCGAGACCACGCGATTCAACGCCGAGACGGTCGCGCGTCGACTGCAGGAGATGGCGTTCCTGAACAAGGGCCTCACCATCACGCTGACCGATCAGCGCCCGCAGGCCGTCGAGCCGCCGGGTGATGCCGACGGCGACGAGGACGGCGGCAGCACCGAGGCCGCCGAGGTGGTGAAGTCCGAGGAGGAGAAGGCTGCTGCGGCGGCCAAGCCGAAGACCCGCACGTACCACTACCCCGACGGACTCGTCGACTACATCAAACATCTCAACCGCACCAAGCAGTCGATCCACAACACGGTGATCGGATTCAACGCCAAGGGTGACGGCCACGAGGTCGAGATCGCGATGCAGTGGAACGCCGGCTACTCCGAGTCGGTCCACACCTTCGCCAACACCATCAACACCCACGAGGGCGGCACCCACGAAGAGGGGTTCCGCGCGGCGCTGACCAGCACGGTCAACAAGTACGCGCTGGACAAGAAGCTGCTCAAGGAGAAAGACGGGAAGCTCACCGGTGATGACATCCGCGAGGGTCTCGCGGCGGTCATCTCGGTGAAGGTCTCCGACCCGCAGTTCGAGGGCCAGACCAAGACCAAGCTGGGCAACACCGAGGTCAAGGGCTTCGTCCAGCGGACCTGCAACGAGCACCTGGGTCACTGGTTCGAGGCGAATCCGGCCGAGGCCAAGATCATCGTGAAGAAGGCCGTCGACTCGTCGCAGGCGCGCATGGCCGCACGCCGCGCGCGCGAGATGGTGCGTCGGAAGACCGCCACCGACATCGGCGGTCTCCCCGGCAAGCTCGCCGACTGCCGCAGCAACGACCCGACCAAGTGCGAGGTCTACATCGTGGAGGGCGACTCGGCCGGCGGCAGTGCCAAGTCGGGCCGCGACTCGATGTACCAGGCGATCCTCCCGCTGCGCGGCAAGATCATCAACGTCGAGAAGGCGCGCATCGACCGCGTGCTGAAGAACGCCGAGGTGCAGTCGATCATCACCGCGTTCGGCACCGGCATCCACGACGAGTTCGACATCTCCAAGCTCCGCTATCACAAGATCGTGCTGATGGCCGATGCCGACGTGGACGGCCAGCACATCTCGACGCTGCTGCTGACCCTGCTGTTCCGGTTCATGCGGCCGCTCATCGAGCACGGTCACGTGTTCCTGGCCATGCCGCCGCTGTACAAGCTCAAGTGGCAGAAGTCGGCGCCCGAGTTCGCCTACTCCGACCGTGAGCGGGACGGACTGCTCGAGGCCGGCCGGGCGGCGGGCAAGAAGATCAACACCGACGACGGCATCCAGCGCTACAAGGGTCTCGGCGAGATGAACGCCAAGGAACTGTGGGAGACCACGATGGACCCGGCCGTGCGCGTCCTGCGCCAGGTGACCCTCGACGACGCCGCGGCCGCCGACGAACTGTTCTCCATCCTCATGGGGGAGGACGTCGCCGCTCGCCGCAGCTTCATCGCCCGCAACGCGAAAGACGTTCGCTTCCTCGATGTCTGATCGCCAAACGGTTGGCTCCGAGCCGCTGATCCGCACCCCGCTGGTTGAGGTGCGAGGCGGCGTCCTGAGGTGCGAGGGACGAGCCTCGAAGGAAGCGCTAGCGACGAGCCTCGAAACCACCGGCAGAAAGAATCCAAATGACTGACACCACCCTGCCGCCCGCCGGCGGTGAAGGCGATCGCATCGAGCCCGTCGATCTCGGGCAGGAGATGCAGAAGAGCTACATCGATTACGCGATGAGCGTCATCGTGGGCCGCGCACTTCCCGAGGTCCGCGACGGCCTGAAGCCGGTGCACCGCCGGCTCCTCTATGCATCCTTCGACGCCGGTTTCCGGCCGGATCGCAGCTACGTGAAGTCGGCGAAACCCGTTGCGGAGACGATGGGTAACTACCATCCGCACGGCGACACCGCGATCTACGACGCCCTGGTGCGTCTCGCCCAGCCGTGGTCGATGCGGTACCCGCTCATCGACGGTCAGGGCAACTTCGGCTCACGCGGCAACGACGGTGCGGCCGCCATGCGGTACACCGAGGCTCGCCTCACCCCGCTCGCGATGGAGATGTTGCGCGACATCGGCGAGGAGACAGTCGATTTCGTCCCGAACTACGACGGCAAGACCAACGAGCCGACGGTTCTGCCGGCCCGTATCCCGAACCTCCTGATCAACGGATCCGGCGGCATCGCGGTCGGTATGGCGACGAACATGCCGCCGCACAACCTCAATGAGGTTGCCGACGCGGTGTTCTGGGCACTGGAGAACCACGACGCCGACGACGAGACCACTCTCGCGGCGTGCATGGAGTGCATCAAGGGTCCCGATTTCCCCACCGCCGGACTGATCGTCGGCAGCCAGGGCATCAAGGACGCCTACATGACCGGGCGCGGCAGCATCCGCATGCGCAGCGTCGTCGACATCGAAGAGAACAAGGGGACCACCACGCTGGTGGTCACCGAGTTGCCGTACCAGGTCAACCCGGACAACCTCATCCAGTCGATCGCCGAGCAGGTCAACGAAGGAAAACTGAAGGGCATCAGCCGGATCGAGGACCAGTCCTCGGACCGCGTCGGCATGCGCATCGTGGTCACACTGCGCCGCGACGCCGTCGCCAAGGTCGTGCTGAACAACCTGTACAAGCACAGTCAGCTCCAGACCAGCTTCGGCGCCAACATGCTGTCCATCGTCGACGGCGTGCCGCGCACCCTGCGTCTGGATCAGATGATCCGCTACTACGTGGCGCACCAGATCGATGTCATCGTGCGTCGTACCCGGTACCGGTTGCGCAAGGCCGAGGAACGCGCCCACATCCTGCGCGGCCTGGTGAAAGCCCTTGACGCCCTTGACGAAGTGATCGCGCTCATCCGCCGCTCGGCGAACACCGAGACCGCGCGGACCGGCCTGATCGATCTCCTCGACATCGACGAGATCCAGGCCGATGCGATCCTCGCGATGCAGCTGCGTCGCCTGTCGGCCCTCGAGCGTCAGAAGATCGTCGACGAGCTCGCCGAGATCGAACTCGAGATCGCCGACTACAAGGACATTCTCGACAAGCCGGAGCGTCAGCGCGCGATCGTGCGCGACGAGCTCAAAGAGGTCGTCGAGAAGTACGGCGACGAGCGTCGGACCAAGATCATCGCGGCCGACGGCGATGTCAGCGACGAGGACCTGATCGCGCGTGAAGACGTCGTCGTCACCATCACCGAGACCGGGTACGCCAAGCGCACCAAGACCGACCTCTACCGCAGCCAGCGTCGCGGCGGCAAGGGTGTGCAGGGAGCCGGGCTCAAGCAGGACGACATCGTCAAGCACTTCTTCGTGTGCTCGACCCACGACTGGATTCTGTTCTTCACCACCCGGGGTCGGGTCTACCGCGCCAAGGCCTACGAGCTGCCCGAGGCGAACCGCACCGCGCGGGGCCAGCACGTCGCCAATCTCCTGGCTTTCCAGCCGGAAGAGCGCATCGCCCAGGTCATTCAGCTCAAGACCTATGAAGACGCGCCCTACCTCGTGCTGGCCACCCGCAACGGTCTGGTGAAGAAGTCGCGACTCGTCGACTTCGACTCCAACCGCTCCGGCGGCATCGCGGCGATCAACCTGCGCGGCGAGGACGAACTGGTCGGCGCCCAGCTGTGCAGCGCCGACGACGATCTGCTCCTGGTCTCACAGAAGGGCCAGTCGATCCGCTTCCACGCCGACGACGAGGCCCTGCGGCCGATGGGCCGACAGACCTCCGGTGTCCAGGGCATGCGGTTCAACACCGACGACACCCTCCTGTCGCTCAACGTCGTCCGCGACGGCACCTACCTCCTGGTCGCGACGTCCGGTGGATACGCCAAACGAACCGGCATGGACGACTACCCGGTGCAGGGCCGAGGCGGCAAGGGTGTGCTGACCATCGCCCACGATCGCCGTCGCGGCGAACTGATCGGCGCCCTCATCGTCGACGACGACTCGGAGCTCTACGCCATCACCTCGGGCGGTGGTGTCATCCGCACCACGGCGAAGTCGGTGCGCAAGGCCGGTCGCCAGACCAAGGGTGTGCGCCTGATGAACATCGACGAGGGAACGACGGTCATCGCGATCGCCCGCAACGCCGACGAGCCGGACGAGACTGAGGTCTCCTCCTAGGCGTTAGGGTGAAGACCACTGTTTCGCGGCCCGCCGACAGTCGGCGGGCCGGGGAACAGTGGGTTCGGACCCGGCGCCGAGCGAGCAACGTCAGAACGCCTGAGTGAGGGAATGTCTGTGAGCACACCGAACGAGCCGCATCAGGACCAGAACGGGCGCCCCGCCGGGGGGCCTGGGGGCCCCGGGACCGGTACCCCGACCGGGGGACTGGTGCCGCCCTGGCAGCGCGGACCCGCCGAGGATTCGGCCGCCGCACCGACCGAGACGTTCACTCGTGAGGGCGCGTCACGCCCCGGCGCCGACGGGAACCCGGGCGGCCCGCCGCAGAACAACCCGGGCGGCCCGCCGCCGAGCAACCCGGGCGGCCCGCCGCCGCGCGGCGTCGTCACCAACAGCGGCACCGCCGCCGCCAGCATGAGCGGCCAGCAGGCGCCGGTGACCAAGCTCGAGAGTCCGCGCCGGCCGGGTACGGCGACGGCCACCGAGGAACCCGGCTTCGTCGAGTCGCCGACCAGCACGATCGACCGAGGGCACCTGCCGGAGAACGACCTGCCCGATCTGGATCAGATCCACCACACGGCCGACCTGAAACGACCCGAGGCACCTCAGACGCCGCCGGGGGGCAAGTCGGCTCCGCGGTCGGCGCCACGCCAGGTGCTCGCTGCGGGGACCGCGCTGCGCGCGTCGGTGCAGGTGCGTCGGATCGACCCGTGGGCGACGTTCAAGGTCGCGGCGGTCCTGTCGGTGGTCGGCTTCTTCATCTGGATGATCTCCGTGGCGGTGCTGTATCTGATCCTCGACGGCATGGGCGTGTGGGATCAGGTGAACAACAGCTTCGGAACACTCATGGCCGAGGAATCGAGCACGAGTGGTGACGTCATCGGGGCCGGCACCGTCTTCGGCGGTGCGGCCCTCCTGGGGGCCATCAACGCCATCCTGCTGACGGCGCTCGCGACGATCGGCAGCTACATCTACAACATCTGTGCCGACCTCGTCGGCGGCGCCGAGGTGACTCTCGCCGACCTCGACTGAGTGAGCTCCTGACCAGCCGTTTTGTTTGTTGGGGCATCGGTCGGGTAATCTCACTCCTCGGTTCAAGGGCCTATAGCTCAGGCGGTTAGAGCGCTTCGCTGATAACGAAGAGGTCGGAGGTTCAAGTCCTCCTAGGCCCACTGCGACAGATGTTTTCGGACATCGGAATTCGCATCCCACCGAACCCATCCGGGTCGGTACGGGGCCTTAGCTCAGTTGGTAGAGCGCTGCCTTTGCAAGGCAGATGTCAGGAGTTCGAATCTCCTAGGCTCCACCATTTCTCGAAGGCGACGATGCGGCTCGACGAGCCACTCGTCGCCTTCGGCGTTTCTCCGATCGCCGACTCTCATCCCAGCCGCACAACCGGCCGGTCACCATGTGGACCGAAGAGATGCAGGATCTCGACGGGGCTGTCGTCGGCCGGTCCGAACCAGTGCGGTGTCGTCGGATCGAACCGAGCCGTCTCGCCGGGTTCCAGGACGTGCTCGGCGTCGGCGAGAAGTAGGCGCACTCGCCCGGCGAGCACATAGAGCCACGCGTGTCCGTCATGGGTGACGAGTCGCGGCTCACGCGGACCGAGGACGTGCTTGAACGCCCGTACCCGCCCCGGGTAGCCGGTGAGTGGAACGATGACACCCCCGGACGACACCGACCTCGGTTCGAGATGCACACGAGGATCACCCGTGGGCGGCGCGGCGACGAGTTGATCGAGCGAGACCCGATAGACCTTCGCGAGGGGGAGCAGGACGTCGAGCGTCGGCTGACGCTTCCCGGTCTCCACCCGGGAGAGTGTGCTGATGGACAGTCCCGACTCCTCGGCCACAGCGGTCAGAGTGAGCGCCCGCGCGAGCCGGAGCGTGCGAAGCCGCGGACCGATCGCGCTGATCAGCTCGGTCAGGTCAGCGGTCATGGCGTCATCTTTGCAGATTCCGCAAAAGCTCTCGCCGGTCGCGACTGCCGTCGCAGACCATGGACTCCATGAGCATCGGGTACGACGCAGGTGGCGTTGAGGTGGACGAATCGAACGAGCATCTACGAATCCTGCTTCTCGGCGGGCGCGGTGCGGTGGGCGAAGTCGTCGCCCGGGAGCTGGTGGACGCCGGCCATGTCGTGACCGCGACGAGCCGCACGGCAACCGGTGACGCCCGGGTCGATCTACTGGGCAACCTCTCGGAGTTGCGTGGTCTCGTTGCGCGACACGACGTCGTCGTCAATGCCTCGGGGATCGAGCGCCCGGAGCTCGGCACCGCGACCGGACCGACGCCACTGGTCGACGTCTCGGCGTCAGGGGCCTACCTCGACGCGCTGCGGGACGCCGCCGTGGGGCCGGTCGTCCTGGGAGCGGGGCTTGCACCGGGCCTGAGCACGATCCTGGCCGCCTCCCTCGACTCGCGCCCGGACGACGACCTCGATGTACTCGTGATGCTCGGGGCGGGCGAGAAGCATGGCCCGGCGGCAGTCGCCTGGACGGTCGGTCTGGTCGGCACCGACGTCCACCACCCGCCGGAAGGCCGGCCGGTGCGCAACCTCGGCGAGACCCGCCGCGCCACCGGACCGGACGGACGCAGCAGGCGCTATCTGCGCGCCGACTTCCCCGACCACGTCCTGCTCGACGACAAGCCCGGCGCGATCCGCTCGTATCTCACCCTCAGCTCGGCACCGATGACCGCGGCGCTGGGTCTGATCGGTCGGGTGCCGGTGTTGCGGAGCACCTTGACGTGGGCGCCTCCCCTCGGGTCGGACGCCTGGCATGTCGTCGCCGAGAACCGGCGGTCCGGTGAACGTCGACACGCCTGCGGTACAGGACAGTCCGAGGCGACAGGTCGGTTGACGGCGCTGGCTGCCATCCGCGCTGCGACAGAGCTGCGCGATTCGTCGCGGACTGCGGTGACGATGGCCGACCTCGTCTCGCTCGGCGACGCGCTCGCGGTGGTGACGTAGGTCCGCTCCTACGTCGCGGCGTATTCCACGATCGAGACCCCGGTCTCGAAGTCCTGACCACTGACGCGGCGAAACCTCCTGGGCGCGTACCGACCCGGAGCCATCAGCGGGATTCCGCTGCCGAAGAGCACCGGCTGACGTTTCAGGACGAACCGGTCGATCTCGTCGGCCAGCTGGGTCGCCAGATCGCCACCCCCGCAGAGCCAGATATCCTTTCCCTCAACCTGTTTGAGATCGCGCACGACGTCGAGCGGGTCGCGGTCGGTGAACGTCACACCGTCCACGGGGTCGCGTCGTCGATGGGTGAAGACGTACTGGTCGAGGTGGCGGTACGGGCTCGTGACCTCGGGCAGCCCCGCAGCGTAGGTGCCGGCTCCCATGAGCACGGTGTCGAAGATGCCTGCGCTCTGGTCGATCCCGAGTGCGGCGGCGTAGTCGGTCGGGATCGTGTCGGCGAATCTGTCGTTGATCCCGTCCATGTGATCGCCTTCGATGAGAAAGGCGTCGAACTGCCCGTCCGGTCCGGCGATGTACCCGTCGAGACTGACGGCCACGTAGTACACGAGTTCACGCATGTTGTCCCCAATCACTTCAGATGTAGTGGTTGAGAAACTACAGCACATGTAGTGGTTGCGCTATCGTTTTCCCATGGCCCGAAATGACGACCGCCGACGCGCGCTGGCCGATGCGGGCCTCGAAGTGCTCGCCGACACCGGCGCCCGCGGGCTCACCCACCGCGCCGTCGATCGTGCCGCCGGCGTGCCTGTCGGTACGACGACGAACTACTTCCGTTCTCGGTCAGCACTTCTGACCGGGCTGGTGGAGCGCATCTATGAGCGGCTGGCGCCGAGTGACGACTTCATCGCCGAACGGGTCGGGCGCACACCGACCCGGGAGCTGTTCGCCGAGTACCTCCGCAACATCGTCGAACGTCTGATGGCGAACCGGACCGTCACCATTGCACTGATCGAACTCCGGCTGGAAGGTATTCGGCGCCCCGAGGTCGCAGAGATCATCGTCGAATGGCGCCGCACCGGATTCGCCGGGGACGTTGCCTTCAACGAGCAGGCGGGCCTGCCGGGAACCGCGCGGGAGATCGCCCTGTTCCACTACGCGGTCGACGGACTCCTCCTCGACCAGTTGACCGGCCCCCTGCTCCCGGACGTACCGGTCGACGACATCGTCGATGCACTGGTCGACGGGTTGCTGCCCGGCTGAGCCGCGTCCCGCACCGACTGTCGATCAGGACTTGTCGCGCTCGAGGTGCGCGTACCGACGGCGGAACTTCTCGACCCGGCCGGCGACGTCGGGGATCGTGTTGACGCCGGTGTAGAACGGGTGCGAATCGCTGGTGACGTCGACGGTGATGAGCGGGTACTCGTTGCCGTCGGACCACGTGACGGTCGCCGACGACGTCGCGGTCGAGCGGGTGAGGAACTCCTTGCCCGTTGAACCGTCGCGGATGACGACGGGGTGGTAGTCGGGGTGGATGCCCTTCTTCATGCTGGGTGCCTTTCGGGAGATGGATGAGCGTCAGTTGTCCCGCGGGTCCGAGGCGTCGAGCCCCGGCATCGCGTCCACGGTCGACTCGGCGACGTCGAGGTCGTCGCACGGGTCGGCGTGGAACTGACCGAAGGGATCGTCGAAGGTCGACCAGAACTGCTGTCCCGCAGCGAATTCGACCTCGTTGAGGCAAGCGTTCCGCAGTGCCTCCTCGATGTCGGCGGGTTCGCCCGAGTGAACGAGCACGACGAGTGACGTGTGGCGGTCGCCGAACGTCTCGTCCCAGCGCAGGGCACCGAGGGCGCGACGTTCGGCGGACACCTCGGCGAGCTCGTCATCGGACATGGAGGCCAGCCAGGGGCCTCCGTGGGCGACGCGCAGCCCGCCGCCGGCCGACTCGAGCCACAGCGCCTCGTCGGGCTGTGTCGCCATCCAGAGCCGCCCGCGCGCACAGACGACCCCGTCGAGCAGCGCGTCGATCGCGTCGTGGAAACGGCCCGGGTGCAGAGGTCGGTCGCTGTGGAACTCGACCCAGGTGACCCCGCAATCGGATTCCAACGGAGGTTCACCGGCGAGGAGCGGGTCGTGCGGACCGTCGATGCGACCCCGCCGTGAACGTGGGGGCACCGCGGCGAGCAACTGCTCGGCGAGAAGCGGTGTGATCGGACGCTGGGGCAGCTCGAACATCATCGGGACATGCGGTGCGAGCCGCTTGAGGACGGCGACGAGTCGGGCCGACGCCCACGCGTCGCGGAAAGTCGGGTCGCACGCCGCGACCACGAGCGCATCGGCGAAGGCGACCTGTCCGACTGCCACTTGAGCGAGCGTGCGGTCGTCGTCGAGCGCGACGTGCCCGCCTTCTGCCAGGGAGAGGTCGCCCGTCGCCGACGTCAGCCAATCCTCCTCGGCGACACACGCAATGGTGAGGTCGACGCGGACGTCGGCGGCCGCCGGGGCGTCGTCGAACCCGGGCATGTCCGCGACGATGACGTTCTCGATCGACCAGGCGACCTGCTCGGGTTCCAGGACGGGATCGAGCGTGAGGACGATCCGGCTCACCGACGGTCGACGATGAAGGCGCCGGAGCAGGGGGAGCAGGTCCTCGCGCAGCGTGCACGAGATGCATCCATGGGCCAACTCGACGATGCAGACGTCATGTCGGCTACGCCCGTCGGGTCCCCGCCAACTGAGGGTCCGGACGACGCGCCCATCCTCCACCTGGGTCAGGTCGTGGTGTACCTGGACGCTGCCGACACCGCCGCACTCCAACGCATCGCCCACCCGATGGATTGTCGGTGCGTCGAGCCCGGTGACCAGGACGACCGGGGTTCGATGGTCGGTCGGTCCGGCGTCCTCCGGGCGGTTCGCGAGTCCATCGTCGAACACGACTCCACTCCGATCTATTGAGAATGATTTCCATTTGTGCTCCGACGACGGTACCGTGGCCGAACAGTTAATGCCAATCATTGTCGATAAGAACAGGAGGCAGCATGTCCAAGAGGTGCCAGGTCACCGGTCGGGTGCCGGGGTTCGGCAAGCAGGTGTCGCATTCGCACAAGCGGACGTCGCGCCGATGGGACCCGAACATCCAGCGTCGGCGCTACTACGTGCCCAGCGAGGGGCGGTACGTGACGCTGCGCGTGAGCGCCAAGGGGATCTCGACGATCGACAAGCACGGTATCGAGTCGGTGCTGCGCAAGATCCGCGCGCGTGGAGAGAAGGTCTGATGGCGCGCAACGAGATCCGTCCCATCGTCAAACTCCGTTCGACGGCCGGGACCGGGTACACCTACGTGACCCGGAAGAACCGGCGGAACGATCCGGATCGGATGGTGCTGCGAAAGTACGACCCGATCGCACGCACCCATGTCGACTTCAAGGAGGACCGCTGATGGCCAAGAAGTCCAAGATCGTCCGCAACGAACAGCGCAAGGAGGTTGTCGCACGGTATGCCGACCTTCGCGCCGAACTGAAACGTGCGAGCGTGGCGGCAGATTCGACGCCCGAGGAGCGGATGGAAGCGCTACGACGCCTACAGCGGTTGCCACGCAACGCAAGCCCGACGCGTCTGCGGAACAGGGATGCGGTCGACGGCCGTCCGCGCGGGTACATCGGGAAAGCGGGTCTGTCCCGCGTCCGGTTCCGAGAGCTCGCGCATCGCGGCGAACTACCCGGGATCCAGAAGTCCAGCTGGTGAGAGGGCCCTACGAGAACCAGGAACGGTGATGGCCAACAAGAGAATCCGCCAGCGCGACGACGTGCCGGCCAAACGCAAGAAGAACCTGCTCGCAGCGCAGGGTGTACGCGTCGACGGGCGTAATCCGGTCGACTACAAAGACGTCGCGCTGCTGCGGCAGTTCTTGTCCGACAAAGGACGTATCCGGAGCCGACGGCTCACCGGATTGAGTCCGCAGGAGCAGCGCCAAGTCGCCACGGCGATCCGCAACGCACGCGAGATGGCGTTGCTGCCGTACGACTCTCGGCACTGACGCGCGCCTCGGTATCTGCGGCCTGGCGGCCTTCGTGGAACAACAAAAGAACACTCGTGAGCGTCCCGATCTCTGCTCCCTGAGGTGCGAGCGAAGCGAGCCACGAAGGGGCTGGCGAGGTATCTCACCAGGCCCTTTCGTGGCTCGTCGCCAACGCTCCTCGCACCTCAGGGAGCAGACGGGGGCGCTTCTTTCGGATTAGGGAGCGGGAGGGGCGTCGCTAACGCTCCTCGCACCTCGGCGAGCAAAAGCCCTACTTCGAGCCCTGCGGGACGTTCTCGAGTCGATCGAGCAGGGTGCGGGCCAGCGATTCCGACGATGCGGGGTTCTGGCCGGTCAGCAGGTTGCCGTCGGTCTCGATGTGGACCGTCCACGGTTCGGCGAGGGTGACCTTGAATCCCGCCTGGGTGAGCCGGTCCTGCAGGAGCCAGGGAGCCTTGTCGGCGAGCCCGGCCTGCTCCTCCTCGGCGTTGCTGAAGCCGGTCACCGTGCGACCGGCGAACGCGTTGACCCCGTCGGGAGTGTTCGCGGCGAGCAGGATCGCCGGCCCGTGACAGACGATCCCGACCGGTAGTTGCGCCTCGTCGGCTGCGATCAGGAGGCCACCTGCGTCCGCGTCGACCGCCAGATCCTCCATCGGGCCGTGTCCGCCGGGAACGAACACGGCGTCGTAGTCGGCGATGCGAACGTCGGTGAGCGCGATCGGCTTCTTCAGTTCGGGTGCGGTCTCGACCACGTGGCGGATCTCGGCCGCGCGCTCGGGCGTGCCGATGCTCTCGACCGCCAGACTGGTCTCGTCGACCGGTGGCTGTACGCCGTTCGGGGTGGCCACCGTGACCTTGTATCCGGCCGCGCGGAAGACCTCCAGTGGGGCGACGGCCTCTTCGGCCCAGAACCCGGTCTTGTGAGCCGAGCCGTCGTTCAGCGTCCAGCTTCCGGCGCCGGTCATGATGAAAAGGATGTTGCGTGTCATCTGAACCTCCTGTGCCCAGGTAGACGATGTGGACATCGTCCGCCAACGTAGAGAACAACCGCGATCTCGGCCACGGTGCAGGTCAGGTCAGGTCAGGTGAGACCGGTGAGCTCGGCGGAGCGCTGCCACAGACCGTCGATCAGTGTCTGGTCGTGGGCCTGGCGATTCTCCCGGCCGTTGGGCTTGTGGCGGTTGAAGTACACCCCGTTGACGCTCGGGTCGGCGCCGCGCTCGGCCAGGGCGATCAGCGGGGCGGCACCCTGCTCGGGGGTGATGGTCACCAGGCGTGTGATCGGGGACCGATAGGCGAGCCCGACGAATCGCGAGTCGCGGCCGAAGCTCGTTGCCGCGGGTCCGGGATGCACTGCGGCGGAATAGATCTTGTCGGCAGTCCAGCGCTGGGCGATCCCGCGCGTGAACAGGATGTTCATCAGCTTGGCGGTGCCGTACGGGCGCATCGCGAGTGTCCGGCGTTTCTCGAAGTCGAGATCATCGAGGTCGACCTGCCCGAAGAGATTGCCCACGCTGGAGGTGTTCAGGACCAGGGACTGCGGTGCCGCGGCCAGTCGGTCTCGCAGCAGGTGAGTCAACAGGAACGGCGCGAGGTGGTTGATCTGGAAGTTGAACTCGTGCCCGTCGGCGGTGCGTTGGGACGAGTCGAACGTCCCGCCCGCGTTGTTCATCAGGACGTCGATCGCCCCCACGGCACCGTTGATCTCGGCGGCGAGGTCCCGCACCTGCGCCAGATCCGAGAAATCCGCGGTGAACTGGGTCGCGCCGGTCTCCGCCGCGATCGGCGCGAGCTTCTTCGGTGAGCGTCCGACGAGGACGAGATTGGTATCGGGCCCGGCCAGGGACCGGGCGGCGATCGCGCCGATACCGTCGCTGGCGCCGGTGAGAACGATGGTGCGGGTCGGTTCGGCCATCACTGTCCCTCCGCCGTGCCCTCGGAACCGCCCAGAGCGTGGCCCTGATCGGAGTGACCGGTGTGGGGAGCGGCCTCGTAGGCGGCCTTCTCCTCCTCGGTCCGCTTCGTCTGCCCGATCGGGGTGTCACCGGCGGCCGGCAGAACCGACTCGGGACCGTGCTCCTCGTCCGGATCGTCCCGCAGATCGGGGTCGGTCTTCAGTTCGTCTTCGTTCGTCGTCCAGGTGGGCTTCTCGTTGTCCGGCATCTCTCCACCTTGCCCGAAGACGCTCGAATTCACACCGGTATTGACTTCAAGTTAACTTGAGGTTGTCTGCTCGTCGTTGTGACCACACTCGGCCCGGCCAGCCGGCGCATCGGCCTCATCCTCGTCGTCCCGACCCTCATGGTGATGCTCGACGTGACGGTGGTGACCGTCGCGCTCCCACAACTCACCACCGAATTCGACGCCCCGCTGTCCAGCGTGCAGTGGGTGACCACCGCCTACGCGCTGGCCCTTGTGGCGGTGATGCCGCTATCCGCGTACGCCGGCAATCGGTTCGGCGGTCGGCGCGTGTACTGCGCGGCGCTGTTGGTCTTCGTCCTCGGCTCACTGCTCACCGCCCTGTCCTGGAACATCGTCAGTCTCATCGTCTTTCGCGCCTCACAGGGACTCGGCGGCGGAATGCTACAACCCGTGGGCATGGCCATCGCGCTGCAGGCGGTGCCCGGGAGACTGCGCGGTCGGATGATGGCCATCTTGGGACTGCCCACCCTCGTCGGTCCCGTGCTCGGTCCGGTGCTGGGCGGCGTTCTCGTGGACCATGGCAGCTGGCGCGTCGTGTTCGCGGTCAACGTTCCCCTCGGACTGATCGCGGTGGCGTTGGCCTGGCGATTCTTCCCGCGGACCGGCTCTCGCCGGATGCCGCGGATCGACCTGCGTGCGGTTGCCGCTCTGTCCCCGGGTGGTGCGTTCCTGGTTCTCGGCCTGTCTCGCGCCGGGGACACCGGTTCGCTCCTCGCGGCGTCGATCCTGGTGCCGGTCGGTATCGGCGTGATCCTGTTGGCGTACTTCGTGCGCCGGTCGCTGCGCAGCCGCACCCCCGTCCTGGATCTCCGACTCCTGGCACAAGCTCGCCTGCGTGGTGGCGTCGTGGTGATGATCTTCTTTGCCGGGGCGTACTTCGGCTCGATGACCATTCTGCCGATCTATGTCCAATCGGTCCGGTCCGATTCGGCCACGACCGCAGGCATGCTGTTCGTCCTCCCCGCGCTCCTGAGCGGCATCACTCTCCAGATCGCCACCCGCGTGGCCGATTCCGTGGACCCACGGCGGGTCGCGATCTGCGGGATCGTGCTGTCGACGACGGCGATGATCCTGATGGCGACGCTGCTCGACGAGTCCACTTCCTACCCGGTCATCGTCGCGATCCTCGCTCTCATGGGAATCGGTGTCGGAGCGACGATGTTGCCCACCATGACCGCCGCCACCCGCGATCTCGAAGGCGCCGACACCCCGGGTGGCACGACCATCCTCACGACCTCGAACCAGTTCGCCGTCGCGATGGCATCCGCCGCGATCACCGCCACCATTGCGGCGCTGATGAACTCGCGCAGCGGGGCGGTCGACGATCGGGGAGTGGCGGGGGCGATGACGTTGAGTCCCGCCGAACGCATCGACGCCGCGCCCGAGTTGGCCTCGGCGATCGCCGACACGTACCTCCTCACGGCCGGTCTGCTCGTGTGCGCCCTCCTCGCGGCCGTGTTCGTGATGCCGGCGCGGCGGGCCCTTCGAGACGCTCGCAAGCTCGCTCCTCAGGGGGCGGGGTGAGACGCTCGCAAGCTCGCTCCTCAGGGGGCGGGATGAGACGCTCGCTCCTCAGTAACTGCGACCGTCGTGGACTGCGAAAGCACTCGTTGTGACCGGAGCGGGCCCAATTACTGCTCCCTGAGGAGGCCGGAGCTTGCGGAGGCCGTCACGAAGGGTCCTGGTGAGATGCGTCACCGAACCCTTCGTGGCAGTGAGAATGGGTGTGGTGGTCGTCATGGGTTGAGGCCTGACCTGCTTCGTGGCTGACGGTGCTGTCATGGACGAGATCTGTCGGCCTCACTGCGCTGGCGATCACCGCAACAC
>NZ_JAKRFE010000016.1:0-115876 GCF_022348225.1 Gordonia sp. McavH-238-E | reverse complement strand
GCCATCCCAGCGTGACCTATGGAGAGCCGGATGCGGTGAAAGCCGCACGTCCGGTTCGGCGGTGCGGCCCCGGGAAATAGCCTGCGAGCAATCGCAGCCACTACGCCCGGGGCCGACACCAACTGGGCCGACGGCGGACGCACCGACCTCGACAACGGCTGCCTGCTCTGCCAACGCTGCCACACCCAAGTCCACCACCACGGCTGGGACATCATCCTCGGCTACGACCGCCACCCCTGGCTCATCCCACCCGCCTCGATCGACCCACACCGCAAACCCCTACCCGCCTACAACCGACGCACCATGCGACTCGACAACGCCGCCTGACCGCAACACACCTATAGCGCAGCACCTTCCGCACCCGGGCCTTACTCGGGACCGCGCTCGTACCTTGACAACTCCACAGTGAAACGGGCCCGGTCCGCGTTCCCGCTCGCACCATCGAGCGGGAACGCAGATCGTTGCGGCGCAGTCCTTCGGCGTGGTCGTTGTCGCGCCGGTCACCCTGCCTGACAGGTTCCGATCGCACCGCCCTGCAGCGCCACCTCCACCTTGCGCACGATCGAGCAGTCCGCCGGACCACTCCCGACGGTCCGCGTGGGTTCGACCCGCTTCACCGCAGGAGTCGGGGCCACCTGCCGGACGACGGGTGCGGCGACCTCGGGGACAACGGCAGGCGCGGGCGCCGCATGCTTCGCCTGATGTGGGACGACGACCCGTTCGGCCGACACCTCGGTGGTGTCCGCGCGCAGGTGCCGAGGCCCGCCGACCGGGACCTTCCAGCCCTTGTCGTAGCCGTGCGCGGCGCCGATCGCGACACCCGCCGCGACCGCGGGCAGCGCGACCAGGGTGGCGACCAAGGCCGTCCCCACCACTGGCCCGACGACGAGTCCGGTGGGCAGGAACGGGATTCCGAAGAGCAGACCGAGTCCACCGCCCACAACGCCACCGACCGCGAGGGCGAGGGGCGCGGCCACCCCGGCGCCGATGACGCCGCCCACTGCGGCGTCACCAACCATCTGTTCGGCCACCCGGTCCGCGCGGGCAGCCGGAACACCGTTGCTCCGCAACACATCCGAGATGCCCCGGACGATCTCACCGGACCCCGCCGTGATCTGGGCCGCCAGCTCCGGCGACAACGCGCTCGGCCGGGTCAGATCGAGGTTGCCGACCCGGACCCGGTCACCGGCATCGGCCGCGACCGGCACCATCACCTGGCCGAGCGGCCGTAGGTGCCGCGGCGACGGGACGACCGAGGGCGCCTCCGGCCACTGGCCGACCACGACCGGGCCGGCGTCCGACACCAACGCGGCGTCGACGTGCGCGACCCGGAAGGCGTTGCCGGGCAGCACCTCTCCTCCCGGCGTCGACGACGACGGAACCACCGGGACCGGTAGGGCGACACCGGGCGCGGCCGCCTGGGCGACGGCCGGGGCCGTCACGGTGAGCGATGCGGCCAATGCGCAGCCGAGCAAGGCCCCGGCCGGGCGGCGACCGCGCGGGCGTGGGCACCGGTGTGCGCCGGATTTGCCGATCTTGTCCATGGACGACCTCATTTCTTGATGGTGAACCGATCATCGTGAGAAAACGCTAACCCCGAACGGGCCTGCTGCGAGGCACTTTCGGACGTCAGATGGTTGTCGAGGACCGCTGCGATCCGCGCGATCGCCTCGTTCTCGGTCATCCCCAGATGGTGGGTGTCGACGTCGACATTCGTGATGCTCCCCCGGACGTATGGACCCCACCCGTCGGCACCCACCGCGTCCGGCCGCCGATCGCGCACGGCGGTGAAGTAGAGCACGTCGGTCTCGACGACCGGCGGATGCCAATCACCGGTCGCACGGATGAGCAGGTTGTAGGCGTCGGTCAGCCGCTCGATCGTCGCGGCGTCGATGCCGAGCCCGTCCCCGAGACGCTCGGCGATCTGTTCGGCAGCGCGTTCGGCGGTCGCGTCCGAACTCACGAAGTCGATGCCGAGCACCGGTCCGAGATTGCTGATCAGCTCGCCCGCCGTGACCGTGGTGATCGCCGAGGTGTCGACGCCGTCGGCCTCTGTGTCGAGCATCGCCAGCAGGGCGACCTCGTGACCGGCCGCCCGCATCTCGGCCGCGACCGCATGTGCGATCACCCCACCCAGCGACCAGCCCAGCAGGTGGTACGGGCCCTCGGACTGCACCGACCGGATCTCGTCGAAGTACCTGCGTGCGATCTCGGACATCGTGGCCGGACCGGGCACCTCGCCGCCGATCTGGGGCGCCTGCAGTCCATAGACCGGCCGGCCGGCCGGGATCTGCCGGCTCAACGTCTGGTAGCACCAGGACAGTCCGGATGCGGGATGGATGCAGAACAGCGGCGCCTGCTCGCCCTCCGGACGAATCGGGAGCAGGACATCGAGCCCCACGCCGCGTGACCCCGGGCCACCCGGCCCGGTCGCGGCAGCGTGGTCGGCATCGAACCCGTTGCGCATACCGGCCTCGATCCGCCGGGCCAGGTCGGCCGGGCTCGAATCGGACAGCATCCACCGGATCGGGATCTCGACGTGCAACTCGGTCTCCAGATCGTTGACCACCTGCACCGACCTCAGCGAATTGCCCCCGAGGGCGTAGAAGTCGTCGTCGGCCCCGACCCTGGGCACGCCGAGCACGTGCTCGAACGTCCGCGCGATCTCGGTCTCGAGCCACGACGAGGGTGCGCGGAACCCGGAGGCGTCGCGGGGCGGCTCCGGCAACCGCGCGCGGTCGAGCTTGCCCGACGCGGTGAACGGCAGCGAGTCGAGCACCATCACCGCGTTCGGCATCATGTATCCCGGTAGCGCCGCCGACGCGAAGGCGACGACCTCGGCGGTGTCCACCGATCCCGCCCCGTCGCGGTCCGACCCGACCGGCACCAGGTAGACGGTGAGATAGTCGACCGTGTCCGTCGAGGTGACCGCGGCCGCGGCGCGGGCGACATCCGGATGCCCGGCGAACACCGCCTCGATCTCGCCGAGTTCGATCCGGAGCCCACGTAGCTTGACCTGGAAGTCGCTGCGTCCCAGATACTCGAGCTCACCGGTTCGGCGTCGACGCACCAGGTCGCCGGTGCGATACATCCGGGCGCCGTCGACGAACGGGTCGGCCACGAAACGGTCGGCGGTGAGACCCGGGCGTCCGTGGTAACCCCGAGCCACCTGTGTCCCGGACAGATACAGGTCGCCGGTCACCCCCGGCGGCACCGGGCGCATCCGCGAATCCAGCACGTACGCGCGGGAATTCCACACCGGTACCCCCATCGGCACCGCCCCGTCGGCGGCCGTCCCCACCACGGACGACGTCGCGTGCACGGTGAACTCCGTCGGTCCGTAGAGGTTGTACATCTCCACTCCCGGCAGCGCGCGGCGGGCGGCGTCCACCACGTCGGGCCCGAACGCCTCGCCCGCCACGAGCAGGGTCCGCAGCGACGTCGCCCAACCGACGGGCAGGGCATCGGCGAACACCGCCAGCATCGACGGCACGAACGAGGTGATCGTGACCCGATGGGCGGACATGACCTCGGCCAGATATCGCGGATCGGTGTGGCCGTCCGGTCGCGCGATGACCAGACGGGCACCCACGGCCAATGTCGCGAACAGTTCCCACACCGACACGTCGAAGGTCGCAGGAGTCTTCTGCAGCACCACGTCCGCCGGGTTCAGCCCGTACTCGGCACTGATCCAGCGCACCTGGTTGACCACCGAGCGATGCGACACCGCAACGCCTTTGGGACGCCCTGTGGAGCCGGACGTGAACAGGACATAGGCAAGAGCATCCGGGTTCAGTGGTCCGGTCCGCATGTCGTCCGTCAGCGGCGAGTCGTCGAACCCCGTCAGGTCCACGGAGTCGAGTGACGACAGGACCAACACCGGCTGGGCGCACTCGATCATGTAGTCGATCCGTTCGGCCGGATGATCCGGGTCGATCGGCACGTAACCACCGCCCGCGGCGTGCACCGCGTACATCGCCGTCACCTGATCGAGCGAGCGCCGCATGCGGAGGGCGACCAGCGAATCCGGGCCCACTCCCTGTGCGATCATCCAGCGGGCCAGTCGATTCACCCGACCGGCGAACTCGGCGTAGCTCTGCGTGACCGCCCCCGAGATCACCGCGGTCTCCTCGGCGTGCGCCGCGGCAGCCGCCGCGAACATCGAGGCGAGGTTCTCGGCGGAATCCACATCGTGCGCCGACGCATTCGAACCCCGGAGTGCGGCATGTCGTTCGGCGTCGTCGAGCAGGTCGACGTCGTGGACGGCGCCGTCGGGGTCGGTCGTCATCGCCTCGAGCATCCCCACCAACCGGTCGACGAAGCGCTCCACGGTCGACCGGTCGAAGAGGTCGGACGCGAAGGTGACCCCCCCGGCGATGCCCGCAGGCGTGCCGTCCGGGTCATAGGCGTCGGCCACCGTCACCTGCAGGTCGAACAGGGCCAGCCCGGTGTCCGGCTCGACGGCCCGCACCGACAGTTCGGGCAGTTCGATGTCGGTGGTCGAGATGTTCTGGAACGCGAGCATCACCTGGAACAGCGGGTTGTGGGCGTCGGAGCGGACCGGATTGAGTTCGGAGACGAGCCGCTCGAACGGGACGTCGGCGTGACCGAATGCCGCGAGGTCGGTGTCGCGCACGTCATCGATCAACTGCGCGAACGACATCCCGCTTCGCACCCTCGTGCGCAGCACGAGGGTGTTGACGAACATCCCGATCAGGTCGTCGAGATCGCGTTCCCCGCGGCCGGCATACGGGGTGCCGACGGCGACGTCGTCGGTCGCGGCGAGTCGGGCGAGCAGGGCGGCCAGCGCGGCGTGGACGACCATGAACAGGGTCGTGTTGTGCGCGCGGGCCACCCGTTGCAGCCCGGCGTGCAGTTCGGCGTCGACGGTCAGACCGACGGAATCCCCGGCGTAGGACTGGGTGGCCGGGCGGGGCCGGTCGGTGGGTAGTTCGAGCAGCGGGGGCGTGTCGGCCAACTGTTCCGCCCAGTAGTCGATCTGCGCACGCAACAGCGAGTCCGGGTCCGACTCCGAGCCAAGGACCGCCCGCTGCCAGATCGCGTAGTCGGCATATTGCACCGGGAGCGGCATCCACCCGGGCGCCTCCCCCTGCACTCGCGCGACATAGGCCGACATGATGTCGCGCGCCAGGGGCGTCAACGACGAGCCGTCGCCGCCGATGTGGTGCAGCACGACGGCGAGCACCCACTCGTCGGCGCCGAGTTCGAAGAGCACGATCCGCGTCGACGCCTGGACGGTCAGGTCGAACGGCGTCCCGATCAGGTCCGCGATCGCCTGGTCCACCTCGGTTTCGGCGACCCGGGCGACCTCCATCGGGACGATGTCGGCCTCGGCCGGCAGGATCACCTGGGCCGGTTCCCCCTCGACGAAGGGGTAGACGGTGCGCAGGATCTCGTGACGGTCGATGACGTCGCCGATCGCCCGGTGGAGCGCGTCGACGTCGAGATCGCCGGACAGCCGCACCACGATGGGGATGCTGTACGCCGACGAGTCGGGTTCGATCCGATTGAGGAACCACATGCGTTGCTGGGCGTAGGACAGCGGAACCCGTTCCGGACGAGCGTGTGCCACCAGGCCGACCCGGCCCGTGTCGGCGTGGGATTCGGCGCGCGCCGCCAGTCGCGTCACCGTGGATGCCTCGAAGATCAGTGAGACCGGGATCGTCGTGTCCAGCGCCGCACCGATTCTCGCCACGACGCGGGTCGCGGCCAGACTGTTCCCACCCAGGTCGAAGAAGTCGTCATCGGCACCGACCGCGGCGTCGATGGACAGGACGTCGGCGTACACCCCTGCGACGATCTCCTCGACCGGTGTGGCGGGTGCGCGGAAGGTCCGGGTGGTGACGATGGGCGCGGGAAGGGCACGCCGGTCGAGTTTCCCGCTCGGCGTCAACGGGATCTCGTCGAGGACCACCACCGCGGCCGGGACCATGTACGACGGCAGGACCTCGCCGAGCCCGGCTCGCAACTTCTCGCCGGTCAGGGCGACACCGGGCGCAGGCACCACATAGGACACCAGGCGCATGCCGATACCGGCGTCGTGTCGGGGAACGGTGACGGCGAAGGCCACCGCGGCCAGTTCGGCCAAGGCGGTGTCGATCTCCCCGAGCTCGACCCGGAAGCCGTGGACCTTCACCTGGAAGTCGTTGCGTCCCAGGAACTCGAGCATCCCCTCGCGGTTCCGGCGAACGAGGTCGCCGGTCCGGTACGCGCGTTCTCCCGTCCGTCCGAAGGGATGGGCGACGAACCGCGCCGCCGACACCCCGGGACGGTTCAGGTAGCCGCGCGCCAGCGCGGGTCCGGACAGGTACAGTTCCCCGGCGACCCCGTCCGGCACGGGCTGCAGACGCGGGTCGAGTACGAGTGTCTGCATTCCGGCAAGTGCCGAGCCGATCGTCGAACGCTCCCCCACCTGCAATCCGGCCGTGGCGGTGGCCACGATGGTGGTCTCGGTCGGGCCGTACAGCACGCGGAACTGTCGGCCGCCGGCACGACTGGCACCCACCCACCGGCTCACCAGATCGGTGGGCACCTCGTCACCGCCCGAGAACACGACCCGCAGATCATCGAGACCGTCCGGGTCCACCGATGCCAGCGCGGCCGGCGTGACGAACGCGTGCGAGACGCGATGCCGACGGAGGAGATCCGCCAGTTCGCGACCGCCACGCATCCCGGTGGGCGCGACCACCAGCGCGGCCGCGGCACTCACTGCGAGCAGGATCTCCAGCAGCGAGGCGTCGAACGACGGGGAGGCGAAATGCAGGACCCGCGAGGAGGTTCCGGCCGCTCGGTCCACGTGCAGCGTGGCGAGATAGTCCGCGACGCCGGCGTGTGAGACGGCGACACCCTTCGGCACGCCGGTCGAGCCGGAGGTGAAGACGACCCACGCGATGTTCGCCGGTCGGACCGGGCACACCCGGTCGGACTGCGCGATCGGCGAGGACGGCAGTTCCTCGATCTCGGCGGCGGTCGCGGGGTCGTCGAGCACCACCCACTCGAGCGCATCGGGCAGCGCAGGGAGCGACTCACGCGTCGTGATACCGAGTGGCGCAACCGAATCGGTCACCATCTGGTCGATCCGTGCAGCCGGGTAGTGGGGATCCACCGGGACGTAGGGGGCACCCGACTTCACGACCGCCCACCATGCCACCACTGAGTCGACCGACCGCTCGACGGCCACCACCACCGGTCGTTCCGGTGCCGCTCCGCTCCGGATCAGCTGCCTGGCCAGTCGACTCGAGCGGCGATCGAGCTCACCGTAGGACACCTCGACGTCGCCGGCGATCACCGCCGCGCCGTCGGGATCGGCGTCGACGGCGGCCGCGAAGACCTCCGGCAGCAGGGTCGGCTCCGCCGCCGCACCCGATCCGACGACCGTGAGCAGTTCGGTGCGCTCGTCGTCACCGAGCCAGTCGATGTCACCGACGGGCGTCGACGCGTCGGTGACGATCGCGTCGAGCACGAACTCGAGCCGACGAACGAATCCCGCGACGGTCGCGGGGTCGAAGAGGTCGCGGGCGAACATCATCGTGCCGGCGATCCCCTGTGCCGCACCGTTGTCCGAGTACGACTCGGCCACGACCAGCTGGAGGTCGAACTGACAGATACCGGTGTCGGCCCGCGCACGGGACACGTGTAGGTCCGGCAGTTCGACGTCGACGCCGGACAGGTTCTGGAACGCCAGGGCGACCTGGAACAGCGGATGGTGGGCGGTGGACCGTTGCGGATTGAGCTCGGACACGATCCGCTCGAACGGGACGTCGGAGTGCTCGAAGGCGTCCAGGTCGACGTCACGCACACGGTCGAGCAACCCGGCGAACGACTCCGCCGCGTCGAGATCGGTCCGGAGCGCGAGCGTGTTCACGAACATGCCGACGAGCGGCTCCAGATCCGGTTCGCCGCGCCCGGCCACAGGTGCGCCGATCACGACGTCGTCGACCCCGCTCAACCGGCCGAGGACCGTCGCGAGCGCGGCATGCAGGACCATGAACAACGACGCGCCGTGTGAGCGGGCGAGGGCCAGCAGTTGCTCGTGGAGCCGAGCATCGATCGCCACCGGCACCTGACCGCCGGCCAGGGTCGCCACCGGCGGGCGCGGCCGGTCGGTGGGCAGATCGAGGACGTCCGGTGCACCGGCCATGGTCGCGCGCCAGAAGTCCAGCTGGGCGTGCATCATCGATGCCGGGTCATCGTCGCGTCCCAGCATCTGGCGTTGCCACAGGGCGTAATCGGCGTACTGGACCGCGAGCGGTTCCCAGGCCGGTTCCGCGCCGCCGAGCCGAGCGGCGTAGGACGTCATCACATCCTGCGCCAGCGGTGCCATCGACTGTCCGTCACCGGCGATGTGATGGACCACGAGTACGAGCAGGAAGCGTCCGTCGGTCGTCCGCCGGTGGTCTCGACCCCGCTCGTCCGGATCATCCACCGCGACCACTGCCACGCGCATCGGCACCGACGTGGTCACGTCGAATCCGCGGCGCACGAATCCGGCGACGACGTCCTCGACCTCGGTCGCCGGCACCCGGCGGGTCTCCACGGTCACCGGGGCCTCGTCGAGGATGAGTTGCCACGGGTCACCGTCGATCTCGGGATAGATCGTCCGCAGTACCTCGTGCCGTCGGACCACGTCGCCGAGCGCCCGCTCGAGTGCGGCGAGGTCCAGTCGCCCCGTCAGTTCGAGGACCACCGGGATGTTGTAGGCCGGCGACTCGGGCTCCATCCGGTTCAGGAACCACATCCGCTGTTGCGCGAGCGACAACGGAAGTCTCTCCGGGCGTTCGGAAGCCGCCAGCGGTGCGCGCCGGTCGTCGCCCAGCGATCCGACCGACTCGGCCAGGGCCGCAACGCCGGGCGATCGGAACACCGATCGAAGTGGGATCCGCACCCCGAGGACAGCTCCCAGCCGCGCGGTCACCACCGATGCGCTCAGCGAGTCACCGCCCAGGGCGAAGAAGTCGTCGTCGGCGCCCACCCGCGGCACTCCGAGGACCTCCTCGAACACGGCGGCCACCGCCGACTCGGCTCGGTTGGACGGTGCGCGGAACTCCCGAGCGGCGAAGACCGGTTCGGGCAGCCGACGCCGATCGAGCTTGCCGGTCGGGGTGAGCGGGATCTCGTCGAGGACGACGACCGCGGCGGGAACCATGTACGCGGGCAGCGTCTGCTCCAGGGATGCGCGGAGTTCGTCCCCGGACAGCGACACCCCCGGCGCGGCGGTCACGTACGACACCAGGCACTGCGGCGCTCCGTTCCCCCCATGCGGGACGGTCACGGCGTAGGCGACGTCCACGCGGGACCCGAGGCGCGCGTCGATCTCGCCCACCTCGACTCGTGTACCGCGCACCTTCACCTGGAAGTCGTTGCGTCCCAGATATTCCAGTTCACCGGATCGGGTGATCCGGACGAGATCGCCCGTCCGGTACATCCGGGCGCCGGGTACGTCGGCCGGGCAGGGCACGAAACGCACGGCCGTCGTCGCGGCACGCCCGACGTAGCCGTCGGCCAACCCGGGGCCGACAAGGTACAACTCGCCGACAACGCCCTGCGGGACCGGGCGCATCCACGAGTCGAGTACCACCGTGCCGACGGGTCCCACCGCGGTTCCGATCGTGATCGGACCGGCCACGCCCAACGGTGCGCTCGCGGTGGCCCAGATCGTGGACTCGGTCGGTCCGTAGAGGTTGACCATGCTCCGGCCGCCGGCCCAACGCCACACCAACTCGTGCCCCACGGGCTCACCCGCGGTGGCCAGCACACGAAGGCTGTCGAGACCTTCGGACGGCACGGTGGCCAGGGCCGACGGTGTCAGCACCGCATGGGAGATGTTCTCGCGCCGGATCAGATTCGCGAGGTCGGGCCCGCCGTAGACCTCCGGCGGCGACACGGCCAGCCGCCCGCCGGACCCGTGCGCCATCAACAGTTCGAACACGAAGGCGTCGAAGCTGGGCGATGCCACCTGGAGCACGGTCGACCGGTGGTCGACGCCGAGGACCGCGCGCTGGGCCGCGACGACCTGTGCCAGTCCGCGATGGGACACCACCACGCCCTTGGGCGTACCGGTGGACCCCGACGTGTAGATCACGTAGGCGGTGTCGGCGACCCGGATCGGGCCGCTCCGTTCGTCATCGGTGATCGGGTCGGCGGGTCTGACGCGCGCACGAGGAGACGAGTGCGGCCCGTCGAGAACGATCCAGTCGATGCTGTCGGGCAGCCCCGCCCGGCATGCGCCGATCGTGATCCCCAGCCCGGCGCGCGAATCGGCCAGCACGAACTCGATGCGTTCGGCGGGCAGGTTCGGATCCAACGGCAGGAAGGGTACTCCCGCCTTCGCCGCCGCCCAGATTGCGATCGCCGCCTCGACGGATCGTGGCAGAGCGCACGCCACGAGGCGATCCGTCGTGCGCCGCAGGATCTGTCGGGCCACCCGGTCGGACTCCGCGTCGAGCGCTCGATACGACATCGACGTCTGCCCACAGGTCACCGCGATCGCATCCGGATTCTGCCCGGTCGCGGCGGTGAGGATGTCGAGAAGGGTTGCCGGTGGCGCCGACTCGTCGGTCCGACCGACACCGGCCGGCCCCGCATGACGGAGGTCGCCGAGCCGTACACCGGGCCCGTCGGCGATCCGGGCCAGGCATTCCACGAAGTGGTCGGCGATCTCACGCGCGCGGGTCTCGTCGAACTCGTCGCGATGGAACCGCACCGTGACGCTGAGCCCCGGCTCGCCCTCGCCGCTGTCGATCTTCGGCGCCACGACGACGCTCAGCGGGTACGGCGTGGCGTCGAGTCCGGTGATGCCGTCGACGTGCAGACCGGCCGAGGTGACGAGCTGTTGCAACGCCTCCTCGCGCAGTGGGAACGACTGGAAGGCCAGCGCGGTGTCGAACAGATCCGACCGTCCCACCGCGCGGTGGATGGCCGGGAGTCCGACATAGTGGTGGTCGAGAACCAGCGCGTTCGCGTCCTGCACGTGAACCAGCAGGTCACGCAACGACATCGACGGATCGAGACGGACCCGGATCGGCGCGGTGCTGAGGAACATGCCCAACGCCCGTTCGACGCCGGGCAGCTCCGGCGGTCGCCCGGCCACGGCGGAGCCCAGCACCACGTCGGTGTCACCGGTGAGGGTCCGCAGGACGAGGGCCCAGGCCGCCGAGAGGGCGGTGCCGACGGTCACGGCGGAATCCGCGACCGCCGACCGCAGGCGCGCGTACTCCTGCTCGGGGAGTTCGGCGATGATCTCGCCGGCCGCGACCCCACTCATCGCGAGGCCGCTCCTGGTCACCCGGGTGGGTCCGTCGACGTCGGCGTAGGCGTGCGCCCACGCGGCCGTCGAGGCGTCGTGATCCTGCGCGTCGAGCCACGCGAGGTAGTTCCGGTACGACGACGCCGGGCCGGCCACGCCGATCTGCGCCGGATCTCCGTAGTACTGCAGGAGTTCGCCGAGCAACAGCGGCATCGACCAGCCGTCGAGGATCACGTGGTGGTTGGTGACATGGACCGCGTAGCGGTCGGTGTCGAGTCGCACGACAGTGAATCGGATGAGGGACGGCTCGGCGAGATCGAAACCCGCTCCGGCCTCGTCGGCGGCGATCCGACGCGCCGCTCCCCGGTCCTCGACCGCGGTGAGATCGACGCTCCGGAAACGAACCCCGACATCGCCGACGACGATCTGCCGGGGGCCCTGCGACGTCTGGACGAAAGCCGTCCGCAGGATGTCGTGCCGGTCCACGACGGCCTGAGCGGCGCGGCGCAGCAACTCCACGTCGAGCCGACCGGACAGGGCGATCGTCGATTGCACGGTGTAGTCGTCCACGGAGTCGGGATCGAGCGTCGAGTGGAAGTGGATCCCCGACTGCGTCGGCGACAGCGGCCACACATCCGTGAGCGCCGGGTACCGCCGTCGCAGGCTCTCGAGGTCGCCGTGCGGCAGCTGCTCGAGGTGCGACCCCGAATGTGCGACATCGACTTCGGCGCCCACACCCGTCGACAGGACGTCGGTGTCCGGCCCGTTCGCCTCGCTTCCCGTGCCGGTGTCGCCGATTCCGGTCGCGACGGCGGCAAGGGCGGCGACGGTCTTCGCCTCGAAGACCGCACGGGGGGTGATGGACAGGCCGGCCGCCTTCGCTGCCGCGACCAGCTGCATCGAGACGATGCTGTCGCCGCCGAGCGTGAAGAAATTGTCGTCGGCGGTGACGTCCTCGAGCTGCAACACCTCGGCGAACAGAGCGGCGATGATCCGCTCCGTCGGTGTCCCCGGCGCTCGCCCGCCCCCGCTCTCGGCGCGGAAGTCGCACTGCCGCAGCGCTTTCGTGTCGACCTTGCCGGATCGGGTGACGGGCATCGACTCCAGTTCGATGATCGCCGCGGGAACCATATACTGCGGCAACGTGTTCGCGAGATCGTCATGCAGTCCGTGCACGTCCAGCGTCTCGTCGGGCGTCCCGACGACGTAGGACACGATGACCGGACGGCCCGAATGTCCGCGCTGGAGCACCGTGGCTGCCTGGGCGACACCGGCGTTGCGCACGAGGTGGGCGTCGATGTCCCCGGTCTCGATCCGCAGGCCGTGGACCTTCACCTGCTGGTCGTTGCGGCCCAGGTACTCCAGCCGCAAGGCGTCGTCCACGCGCACCCACCGCACGGCATCGCCGGTGCGATACAGGCGTTCTCCCGGGGCCCGCAGTGGGTCGGCGACGAACCGCGCCGCGCTGACGCCCGGGCGGTCGAAGTAGCCGCGCGCGAGTCCGGGACCACCGAGATAGAGTTCGCCGACCACACCGACGGGCACCGGACGCAGCCAGGTGTCGAGCACGAACGCCGAGACGCCTCGGATCGGCTCCCCGATCGTCACCGGCTCACCGGGCCGGAGGTCGTCGGCGCCGGTCGCCCAGATCGTGCTCTCGGTGGGGCCGTAGTGATTCATCAGCCGACGCCCCGGCGACCACCGGTTCACGATGTCCGCACCCGTCGCCTCGCCGACCACCGCGATGATCCGCAGCGCCGGCAGTCGGGACGGGTCCATCGTGTTGAGCACCGTCGGCGTGATGATCGCGTGGGAGACCCGCTCGATCCGCAGCAGGTCCTCGAGATCGGAGCCGCCGTAGACCTCGGGCGGCGCGACGACCAGGCACGCGCCGGCACTGTGCGCGACCAGCACTTCCGAGACACAGGCGTCGAACCCCGGCGAGGCGACCTGCAGGATCGTCGAATCCTGGTGCACCGCGAACGATTCCGCGTATTCGACGACCCGATCGGCGAGACCGCGATGGGTGATGTGGACGGCCTTGGGCCGGCCGGTGGAGCCGGAGGTGAAGATGAGGTAGGCCGCGTTGTCCGGCCGGAGCGGGCGGGGGTCGACCGGCCGGTCCGGCAGTGCGGTGTCGTCGCCCAGCGGGAGCGAGCCGGGGCCGACGAGGGTCAGCCACTCGACCGTGTCCGGGAGGTTCGGCACGACGGCGTCGACGGTCACCCCGATGGTGGATCGCGCATCGGCGAGCAGTTCGGCGATGCGATAGGCGGGATTGCCCGGGTCGACGGCGACGAAGGCCGCCCCGGTCCGCGCGACCGCCCAGATCGCCACGATGAGCGCGGCCGATCGCGGGACCGCCAGCGCCACCGAGTTTTCCGGGCCGGCGCCGCGGGCGGCGAGGTCGGCGGCGAGTCGGTCGCTGCGGTCCGCGAGTTCGCGGTAGGTCATGGTCGCGCCGTCGGCGCGCACGGCGGGCGCCTCGGGGTGCCGGCGTGCGGTGTCGGCGAGGATGTCCCGGAGCACGCGCGCTGACACCGGGGGTGGCCCCTCGATCGGACACAGGGCGGCGCGTTCGGTGTCCCAGCACGAGGCCAGCGCGGCGACCGTGCGGCCGGGTTCGGCGACGATCTGCCGCAGCAGGAGCACGAACCGCTCGAGCAGCACGTCTGCGGACTCCGCGTCGAGCCGGTCCACGGCGTACTTCAGCAGAAGTTCATAGGTACCGGGCTGATCGGTGGCCGAACGGTCCGAGCTTCCCGGCCGGGGCGGCGTGACCTGGAGGCTCACCGGATACGGGGTGGCGTCGTGCGCGGCGAGACCGTTCCATCGCAGGCCCGCGTCGGCGAGCATGCGGTTGATCTCGTCCGGATCGAGGGGGTAGGACTCCAGCACCGTGGCGGTGTCGAACATGTCGGCCACCCCGGTCACCCGCTGGAGCTCGGCCAGGCCGATGTCGCGGTGGTCGAGCATCGCCGCCTGCTCGGACTGGGCCCGCGTCAGGAGATCGACGACGCGCTCGTCCGGGCGGAGCCGGATCCGCACCGGCAGGGTGTTGATGAACAATCCGATCATCTGCTCGATGCCCGGGATCGAGGCGGGACGATCGGACACCGTGTTGCCGAACACGACGTCGGACCGGCCGGTCATGATCGAGAGCAGCAGGGCCCACGCCACCTGGATCGAGGTATTGGCGGTGACGCCGTGGGCGCGTGCGAGTCCCGCGATCGCCTCCGTCGTCGCCCTGTCGAGTTCGAGGCAGGTCTCGCCGATCTCGCCGGTGGTGCCCCGTTCCGGCACTCCGGTGAGTCGCGTCGGACTCTCGATGCCGGCGAGGGTCTCCTGCCACGCGCGCGTCGTCGCATCGTGGTCGCGGGTGTGCAGCCACTGCAGGTAGTCCCGGAACGTCCGAGGACCCGGGAGTCCGGTGTCGCCGGCCTTCCCGCCGTCGGTCAGGTACAGGCGCAACAGCTCGGAGATGAGTACCGGCATCGACCAGCCGTCGAGCACGATGTGGTGGTTGGTGATCGACAGCACGTACTCGTCGGTGTCTGATGTGCCGACGGTGTCGGCGGTGTCCGATGTGCCGACGGTGTCGGCGGTGTCGCCACATGCGACCCGCGCGAGCCGGAAACGCAGCAGGGGCGGGTGTGCCAGGTCGAAGGGCCCGGCCGACTCGGCGATGAGCCGCCGCAGTGCCCGGTCTCGGTCGTCGGCGTCGCCGATGCCGGTGAGGTCGGAGTCCGACCAGTCGACGGCCACGTCGTCGAGGAGGATCTGGCGTGGCCCGGCGCCGGTCTCGACGAACGCGACGCGGAGACTGTCGTGCCGATCGATCAACGCCTGCGCGGCCCGTCGCATCCGTTCGGGTCGCAGGCGCCCGCCCAGTCGCAATTCGGCCTGCACGGTGTAGCCGTCGGCGGCGTCGTCGTAGGTCGCGTGGAACAACAGGCCGGACTGCAGCGCGGTGAGCGGCCACACGTCGACCATCGACGGGTGGGCCACCGCCCAGCGATCGATGTCGGCCTGACTGACCGAGACCAAGGGGAAGTCCGACGGCGTGTGACCGCCGGCCGTCCCGGACCGGACGTGTTGGGCGAGACCCTTGAGCGCCTGCGCCCACAGCGCGGCCAGTTCTTCGACGTCGACCCGGTCGAGCACCAGCGAGGCGTACTCCCAGCCGACGTCGAGTTCGGCGCCGGCCGGGCCCGGTTCGGCGATCGCGTTGATGTCGATGAGGGCGGGCAACGCCATCCACGGGTCGCCGGTACCTGCCAGCGCGTCGAATCCGCGCGCCGGCATCCACGGGCCGGAGTGTTCGCCGGTCCCCATCCGGCCCAGATAGTTGAGGCTGATCTGGGGTTCGGGCCGGTCTCCCAAGACGTCGCGGCCGGTCGGATCGAGGTACCGGACCAGTCCGTAACCGATCCCGTGATCGGGCGCGGCCCGGAGCTGTTCCTTGATCTGCTTGATCGCCAGCCCCGCCGACGCACCGCCGGTGAAGGCGTCCTCGAGGTCGACGCCCTGCAGCTCGAGCCGGACCGGGAAGCGTGCGGTGAACCAGCCCACCGTCGAGGTGAGGTCCGCGCCGGGTACCGCGGCCTCTTCGCGACCGTGACCTTCGAGGGCGATCAGTTCGCTGCCGTCGGTCTGGCCGTGCCTGCGGCGCCACTGCGCGAGAGCGAGGGCGAGGGCCGCCAGCAGCGGATCGTTGGCACCGCCGTGGAACCGCGCGGGGATGGTGGTGAGGACCGCCTCGGTCACATCCGCCGGAATCCGCATCCGGAGCCGGCCGGCGGTGGCGACGATGTCGCGATCCGGGTCGAGTGCGCGACGACCGAGCAACCGGTCCGCCGGTGCGACGACCCCCGTCCATCGGTCGAGTTCGGCCGCGGCACGCGACGGAGCCTGCTCGACGAGGCCGTGGACCCAGCGCCGCACCGAGGTCGTCGGCAGGCCGAGGTTCGGCACGTCCCCCTCCCGGATCTGATGCCAGGCCGTGACCAGGTCGGCGAGGATGATGCGCCAGGAGACGCCGTCGACGGCCAGGTGGTGGATGACCAGCCACATCAGGTCGGGCGCGGAGTGCTCGCGGTCCTGCAACCAGACGAACCTCACCAGCACGCCGGCACGCGGGTCGAGCCGGTCGGCCGCGGCCTGGAGGTGCCGGTCGATCTCCTCGGCACCCCGCTGTTCGAGCCACGTGTGCTCCAGCACCTCGTCCGCGTCGACCGCGCCGGGCGGCCGGACGACCACGTGCGGCTGGTCCGCCAGATCGTCGACGAGTACGGCGCGAAGGATGTCGTGCCGATCCAGGACGGCGGTCAGCGTGCGGACCAGCTCGTCGCGCCCGACGGTGTCCGGGAGTTCGACCAGCGCCGCCTGTCCGAAGCGGTCGATGGGACCACGGTCGAGCATCGCGTGCATGATCGGCGACAGCGGCAGAGACCCGATGGCACCGCCGGGCAGCTCGCGCAACCCGGCGTCGTCGGCGACCTCGGACGCCATCGCGGCAAGTGCCGCAACGGTTTTGTGCTCGAACACGTCCTGGGTCGTGAACGCCAGGCCGCTCGCCTTCGCCCGCGCCACGAGCTGGATCGAGAGGATGCTGTCACCGCCGAGAACGAAGAAGCTGTCGTCGGCACCCACCCCCGCAACTCCCAGGACGTCCGAGAAGAGCTGCGCCAGTTGATATTCCCTGGGCGTGGACGGCGGTCGCCCAGACCGGGCGGCGGCGAACACCGGTGCGGGGAGGGCACGCCGGTCGACCTTGCCGAACGGGTTCAGCGGCAGGGCGTCGAGCGTCGTGATCACGGCCGGGACCAGGTGCGGTGGCAGACAGTCACGCGCGAACCGCTCCAGCTCCGCCGGCTCGGGCCGCGGCCCCGCCGCCGGCACCACATACGACGCCAGCACGGTCGTGCCCGCATGATTGCGCACCGGCACGGTGACGGACTGTTCCACCTGGGCGTGGCCGGTGAGGGCGGCATCGATCTCGCCGGGCTCGATCCGGTACCCACGGATCTTCAGCTGGAAGTCGGTGCGACCCAGCAACTCCAGCGACGGCGACGCCGACGCACCGACCCAACGCGCGAGATCGCCGGTCCGGTACATCCGTTCGCCCGGGGCGCCATTCGGATGGGCGACGAAACGAGCCGCGGTCTGACCGGAGAGGTGCGCGTATCCGCGCGCCAGACCGGGGCCGGCGAGGTACAGCTCGCCCGCCGTCCCCACCGGCACCGGCTGGAGCGCGTGGTCGAGGACCATCACCGAGGTCCCGCGGATGGGGCCCCCGACGGTGACATCGCCGTCGGTTTCGACCACCGAACTCGCGGCCGTGATCGTCGCCTCGGTCGGCCCGTACTCGTTGATCATCGTCGCCGATCGCGTCCACCGTTCGACGACATGCGGCGCGCATCTGTCGCCCCCGACGACGACCGTCTGCAGTCCCGCCAGCGGTTCCGGCTCGACGGTCGCCAGCATCGCCGGGGTCAGGGTCAGGTGGGTCACGCGCTCGTCGGAAAGCAGCCGTGTGAGCCGCTCCCCGCCGATGACCTCCGGCGGGACGATGACCAAGGCGGCGCCGGCCGCGAAGCAGGTCAGGAGTTGTTCCATCGACGCATCGAAACTCGGGGACAGCGCATAGGACACCCGTGAGTCCGGTCCGAGGCCGTACGCGTCGGTCCGGTCGGCGACGAGACTCGCCAGACCGGCATGGGTGACCTGCACGCCCTTCGGCACGCCGGTCGAACCGGACGTGTAGGTCATGTACGCGACGTTCTCGAGTCGTGGACGCGTTGCGAAGTCGCCGTCGTCTGCCCCGTCGTGGTCGCCGGGGTCGGTGTCCGTCGACAGGTCACCGAGGTCGATCCGGACCGCCGCCGGCGGCACTCGATCGGCGAGGTCGTCGACGGTGATCGCAGCCCGGGCACCGCTGTCGGCGACGATGTGCTCGATCCGCTTGCGCGGGTATTCCGGATCCACCTGGACGATCGCGGCCCCGGTCTTCGCGATCGCCCAGACGGCCACGACGGTGCCCAGGGATCGTGGCAGCAGGATGGCCACCGAGGTCTCGGGCTCGCAACCGGCGGCGAGCAACCGACGCGCGAGCCGCGACGAGGCGGCGTCGAGTTCGCGGTAGGTCATGCTCCGCCCCGAGGCGCAGATCGCGATTGACTCTCGGTGCCGCGCAACCGTATCGGCGAGGACATCGGCCAGCACCCGCGGCGCTGCGGGGTCGGCGCCACGGACCGGGAGCAACGCCGAGCGCTCCTGCTCGTCGAGCAATGGAAGTCGTCCCACGTGGTCGCCGGGCGCCCCGCCGAGGAACTCGTGCAGGAACATCAGGAACCGGCGGTGGTGCGCGGTGAGCTCGTCGGGTGTGTAGATGTTCGGATTGCCCTGCAGGTCGATGTGTGTGCTGCTCTTGCCCGCACCCGGGTAGATGTTGACGAACAGATCGGACGTCGGGCCGGACGTCAGGACGTGCAGGCGCCCGGTGACCCCACCCAGGACGACCTCGCTGTCGACCATCATGAGATTCACCGCGGGCCCGAAGGAGGCCGACTCGTCGCGGGCCATCCCCATGTCGGCGAAGATGTCCTCCTGGCGGTACCGCTGGCGGCGCAGGGCGCTCAGCAATTCCCCCTGCACGGAGGTCACCACGCCGCCGAGGGTGCGCCCCGCGACCGGGACGCGCAGCGGCACCACATTCGCCACCATGCCGCCGGACCTGCGCAGCACGGCCGAGTGCCGACCGGACACCGGCAGGCTGAGGAGCACCTCGGCGCTTCCCGTCATCCGCGCGAGGTACGCGGCGAAGGCCGCGACGATCACCGGGGTGACTCCGCCTCCCTCATGCGCGGCGGCGTCGAGGCGCTGTGCCGTGCCCTCCGGAATCGGCGCGCTCACCAGGATCGGGTGCAGGGTCGGCTTGCCGTGCCGGCCGGCGAGCGTGACGACCGGCGGAGCGCCCTCGAGGTGCTCGCTCCAGTACTTCCGATCGTTGTCGTGACGAGTCGACCCCGGGTACGACGCATCCTGGTCGACGATGTCGGCGATGTCGCTCGCCGTCGACGGCGGCGCCGGGTCGCCGCGAACGGCGGCGTTGTACAACTCGGTGATGCGCCGGACCATCGTGACGGCGGCGAACCCGTCGAGCGCGATGTGATGGGCGCGGAGGTACCAGATGTAGTGCTCGTCCCCGACGCGGTAGACGATGCTCGTCATCAGGTGATCCGCCAGCAGATCGAGCGGTGTGGTGTAGTCGCGCACCATCATTCGATGAGCGGTGGCGATCGGATCGGGCTCGTCCCGGAGGTCCACGGTGCGCACCGGGGCGCCCTGTGCGGCGACGTACTGTCGTGGTTCGCCGTCGACGACGGTCAAGCGCAGGTGTCCCGATCCGAATTCCCGCCCCGTGGTCCGGCAGACCGTGGCCAGCAACTCGGTGTCCAGTGCGCCGTCGATGTCGACGTATTGCGCCACCGAGATCGGCAGATCACCCGCGAGGTGCTGAGCGAACCAGATCCCCCGCTGCGCGGCGGACAGCGGCAACGAGTCGATGCCGTCCCCCGGTCTCGTCGGGGCGGCGGCCGGTGGCCGGGTCGATGGCCCCGCGGGCGGGTTGACGATGTCCTTGTCGGAGATGGTCACGTGGCCTCCATGCGTTCGTGTCGATCGCACTCGTCCGGGGTTCGGGACGACCCGGGCGGACCCCGCAGACCACGGGACGAAAGATCTCGTCACCCGCGCAAGATCAAGCCAAGTAAGCCCCCCTGGAGAGCTGTCGCCCCGTCGACAAATCGGACCATACTCCCGATAAACATTCGCCGACATCAATTTTCGACAAAGGCAAAATGCCGGTAAAGGCATCTTAATGACATGGGACAAATGGTCTCGAAAGCGTCACGAAAGATCGATTGGTCTCATCAGATGAGTTTTCGGAAAAGGGTGGATTCTTGCCCATGTCTCTGATTTTCAGCTGTGCGATCGGTAAAACCGAATCCGGATTCATCAGAAAGTCAGTGTTTGTCAAACAACAAGTGCTGGTTGATCTTTGGTGACCAGGACCGATTGCGTCAATACGCCCTTTGACGACGAACCACCCAGATGGGACATGCGGAAATTTAGGTGTCGTTGCTAACAAATAAGTTCTCTATGCTAATCGTCGGCTTGATTGCGAATACCCTGATCACAATTGATCGAATCAACCCTTCGAATCGCCCGAATCGGCAGTGTCATTCACTGGCACGACACCGTCCGCAATCGGCCGGCTTCGACCGAGGCGACCGGAAGCGGTGGCCGTCCCCGGTCCGACCGGGCGCCACCCGACGGCACGCGCCAGGCCCTGCGGGGCCATCCCACTCGAGATGGACTCGTGCTCACCGATGACGTAGGTCTCGTGCCAGATCCCGACCGAGTCGGTGTCGGCGAGCTCCCGGTTGAACCACCGCCAGACGGGCAGATGCGGCGCGTCGGGGTCGGACGCGAACCGCCGGAGATCGTCGGCGCTGCGCCAGTACGACAACACCATGAGTGAGCCACCCACATAGAGACGGGCGTCGAGCATGCCCGCTTGCGGTCGTCGCCGGAGATGAATGAGCATCCTCGGCATCGCCGCCATCACCGACAACCACGCGCGCACCCGCCAGGGCCGGGTCACCCGCATCCCGATCAGGAACACGGCCGTGCCCGCAGGCGGGATGTCGTTGGTCATGCGGACGGCTCGGCGGGGTGGCATGGCGACTCCGTAGTTTGGTAACGCTGTTACAGAACGATGTTATGAAACGATGGTGGTCGTGGCAAGACCTCGATCGCACACCGATGACGTGCGGACACGACTCCTCGACGAAGCGGTCCGGGTGGTGGCCGCGCACGGGGTCGGTGCGCTGTCGGTGCGGGAGGTGGCTCGCGCTGCCGACACCTCCACCACCGGGGTCTACTCGCTGTTCGGGAACAAGGAGGGACTGTCGCGCGCGATCCTGGTCCGTGCCTTCGACTCGTTCGCGCGCGCGCAGCGGTCCGCGGTGGCGGCAGCCGAGGGCCCGATGACGCTGGAAGGCCTCGGGGTCGCCTACGTCGGATGGGCACTGGAGAATCCCAGGCTCTACGAGCTGATGTTCTCCGACGCGCTCGTGGGGGTCGAACGCACCGACGAGACCCGTGCGGCCGCGACGCGTGCGATCACCCCGCTGCGCGAGGGGGTGCAGGCGGCGATCGGAGCCGGGCTCCTCCGCGCCGCCGACACCGAGACCGAGACCGTCGTCGCATCGTTGTGGGCACAGGTGCACGGCATGGCGACGCTCCTGCTGTCCGGCAACTACCCGGCGGGCGCCGACCCGGTGGCCGCCGCGACCGCCGTCATCGACGGGTGGCGCACTGCACGCGCCTGACCGCGGCGGGACGAGAGGCGCACTAGGGTATCGGTATGGCAGGGCGCAGCATGGATTTCGACCCGATCGCCGAGGCACGGGAGAACTGGACCCAGGCGGGGTGGGGCGGGGTCGCCGACGGCATGGTGGCGGTGACCTCGGTGATGCGCGCGCACCAGATCCTGCTCGCGCGCGTCGAGGCCGCACTGCGTCCGTACGACCTCAGCTTCTCCCGCTTCGAACTCCTCCGCCTGCTGGCGTTCTCGCGGCACGGCTCACTGCCGATCACCAAGGCGAGCGACCGGCTCCAGGTCCATGTCACCAGCGTGACCCACGCGATCCGACGGCTCGAAGAGGGCGGCCTCGTCCGGCGCGTCCCGCATCCCACCGACGGACGCACCACGCTCGTCGAGATCACCGAGCTCGGGCAGAAGACGGTGGGCGAGGCCACGGAAACCCTCAACCGCGAGGTGTTCGGCGACGTCGGGATGTCCGACGACGAGATGACCGGTCTCGTCGGCGCGATCCAGTCGCTTCGCAAGCACAACGGGGACTTCTGAGTCGGCACCTGAAACGCGTATGACGTTGCACCCGCAAACCGGGCACAACGTCATACGGATTCCGGAGCCACCCGACGACGGAACCGCACGCCGACCGGCAGCGTCGAATCACCATGGACATTGCCGAACTGACCGCCCGCCGAGACGGCGTGTTCTCCACCCGCGAAGCCCGCGACTGCGGCGTCAGCTCCTCGACCATCCACCGCAAACTCGCCGCCGGCGACTGGAAAGCCGTCGCACGCGGGGTGTACCTCGTCGCCGGACACCCCCGCACAGCCCGAGCCCAAGCGCGCATCGCGGTCCTGTCGGTCCACACCGCAGCGGTACTCGGCGGCGCGGCCGCCGCCTGGTGGCTCGGCCTCCACGACGACGAACCACGAAAACACGTCGTGTACACGCCAACCCGCGGCACTGCCCGCCGCTCGTCAGCGACCGCACTCGTCGGATACCGCCCACTGCACGCCGAGGACATCACCATCCACCAAGGACTTCCGACGACGGCCGCCGCACTGACCGTCCTCGACGCCTCCCTCGACATCGGGATCAGCATCCTCGACTCAGCACTACTGACCACCCGCGTCACCCTCGACGCACTCCACGCCGCACACGACCGCTACCCGAACCGACACGGAGCACCACGAGTCGCCACCTATCTGCGACTCCTCGGCGACGGGGCACGATCAGAAGCCGAACGACTCACCACCGAACTGCTCACCACCGCCGGCATCACCGGCTGGATCGCGAACATGCCCACCCTCGGCCACGTCATCGACTTCGCCTTCCCCGACACGAAGATTGCAGTCGAGATCGACGGCTTCGCCTTCCACCGCGACGTCGCCACCTTCCAGCGCGACCGGACGAAACGCAACCTGCTCACCGCCAACGGCTGGACCGTCCTCAACTTCACCTGGACTGACCTCATCGAACGACCCGCCCAGGTCGCCACGGCCATCCACACCGCGCTCCACCGATCAGCCGCCTGAGACGCGTATGACGTTGCACCCGGAAACCGGGCACAACGTCATACGGGTCTCGTGCGGACGGCGAAGACCTAGTGCAGCGAGGTGATGATCGCGCTGAAGTCGAGGTCGGCGTGCTGTTCGGCGAAGCCGCGGTAAAGCTGTGCGGCATGAGTGCCCAGTGGTGCGCGCGACCCCGTGCTGGCGACGGCGTCCATCGCCAGACCGAGGTCCTTGTTCATCAGAGCGGTCGCGAAGCCCGGCTTGAAGTCGTTGTTCGCCGGCGACGTCGGGACCGGACCCGGGACCGGGCAGTTGGTCTGCACGGCCCAGCAGTTGCCGGTGGCGCCGGTGATCACGTCGTAGAGCGCCTGATCGTCGAGACCCAGCTTCTGCGCGAGGACGAACGCCTCGCCCACCGCGATCTGCTGGACGGCGAGGACCATGTTGTTGCAGACCTTGGCGGCCTGGCCGGCGCCCGCGGCACCGCAGTGGATGATCTTGCCCGCCATCGGATCCAGGGTTCCGCGTGCGGCGGCGAAGGCCTCGTCCTCACCGCCCACCATGAATGCCAGTGTGCCCGCGACGGCGCCCTTGACGCCGCCCGATACCGGCGCGTCGAGCTGCGCGAAGCCGTGCTCGGCAGCGCGCTGGTGGATCTCGCGGGCGTCGTCGACGGAGATCGTCGACGAGTCGATGAACAGCGCGCCGGTCGGCGTCGCCGGGAGGATGTCGTCGTACAGCTTCTTCACGATGGCGCCACTCGGCAACATCGTGATCACGACCTCGGCGGCGGACACCGCCTCGATCGCGGCCGGGAAGGTCTCGATGCCGTTGTCCTGTGCCGTCTTCACCGCTTCGGGTACCGGATCGAACCCGCGAACGGTGTGCCCGGCCTTCACCAGGTTGGCGGCCATCGGGCCGCCCATGTTGCCGAGGCCGAGGAAGGCGATCGTCGTCATTGTCTCTGCTTCCTACGAAAGTGGTTGTGTGGAGCGGGTTCAGCCCTTCGAGGCTCGTCGCACCTCAGGGGGCGAGGGAACGGTAGCTGGTCGCGATCGAACGGCCGAGCACGACGCGCATGATCTCGTTGGTCCCCTCCAGGATGCGGTGCACACGGAGGTCGCGGACGATTTTCTCGATTCCGTACTCGGTGAGATACCCGTATCCGCCGTGCAGCTGGAGCGCCTGGTCGGCGACCTCGTAGCACGTGTCGGTGACGAAGCGCTTCGCCATCGCACACTGCTCGACCTTGTCCGGCGCATCGTCGTCCAGTGCGGACGCCGCCTGCCACAGCATCAGTCGCGACGCCTGCAGCGACGTGGCCATGTCGGCGAGGGTGAACCGGATCGTCGGCTCGTCGATCAGCGCGTTCCCGAAGGCCCGACGACTGGCGACATAGGCGGCCGCCTTGTCGAAGGCCGCCTGTGCACCGCCCAGCGACGATGCCGCGATGTTGATGCGACCTCCGTTCAGGCCGTTCATCGCGATGCCGAAGCCGATGCCCTCGGTGGCGCCCAGGAGATTGGCCGCGGGCACGCGCACCTCGTCGAGGATGACCTGGGCGGTGGGTTGCGCATGCCAGCCCATCTTGTGCTCCTGCGCACCGAAACTCAGCCCGGGGGAGTTCTTCTCCACGAGGAACGTGGAGATCCCCTTCGGACCGGCCTCGCCCGTGCGGGCCATGATGACGTAGAGGTCCGACGACCCCGCACCCGAGATGAACTGCTTGACCCCGGTGAGCACGTACTCGTCGCCGGACCGCTCGGCACGGGTCGCGAGCGCGGCCGCGTCCGAGCCGGCACCCGGCTCGGTCAGGCAGTAGCTCGCAACCGTCTCCATGGTCGCCAGGCGCGGCACCCACGTCGAACGTTGTTCGTCGGTGCCGTACTTGTCGACCATCCACGTGCACATGTTGTGGATGGACAGGAACGACGCGACGGCCGGATCGGCGTAGGCCAGCTGCTCGAAGATGCGCACGCCGTCCAGACGGCGCAGGCCACTGCCGCCGGCATCCTCCGAACAGTAGATGGCGCCCATCCCGAGTTCCGACGCCTCGCGCAGCTCGTCGACCGGAAAGTGGTTCGACGCGTCCCACTCCAGCGCGAACGGCGCCAGCTTCTTCGCCGCGAAACCCGCTGCGGTCTCGACGATGACGCGTTCGTCACCGTCGAGCCGAGCGACCGCGGCGTCGGCGAAAGTGGTCAACGCCGATCAGTCCATCGTCGGGATGACGAACTCGGCGCCGTCCTTGATGCCGGACGGCCAGCGCGTCGTCACCGTCTTGGTCTTGGTGTAGAACTGGATCGACGCCGGGCCGTGCTGGTTGAGATCACCGAAGCCCGAACGCTTCCAGCCGCCGAAGGTGTAGTACGCCACCGGAACCGGGATCGGCACGTTCACGCCGACCATGCCGACGTCGACGCGAGCCGTGAAGTCGCGGGCGGCGTCGCCGTCCTGGGTGAAGATCGCGACACCGTTGCCGTACTGGTGGTCCGACGCCAGCGCGAGGGCCTCCTCGTAGTCGCCGGCACGCACGATCGACAGAACCGGACCGAAGATCTCCTCGGTGTAGATGGTCATGTCCTTGGTGACGTGGTCGAACAGGGTCGGGCCGATGAAGAAGCCCTTCGAGATGTCCTCGTCGCCGAAGGTCTGCTCGTTGTTGGCGCGCTCACGTCCGTCGATGACGACCTCGGCACCTTCCTCGGCGCCCTTGTCGATGAACCCGCGGACCCGCTCGAGGGCGGCGGCGGTGACCAGGGGCCCGTAATCGGCCTTGGGATCGAGGCTGTGCCCGACACGCAGCGCGTTCACCCGGTCGATCAGCTTGGCGCGCAACCGATCTGCGGTCTGCTCGCCGACCGGGACCGCGACACTGATCGCCATGCAGCGCTCACCGGCGCTGCCGTAGCCCGCACCGATCAGCGCGTCCACGACCTGGTCGAGGTTGGCGTCGGGCATGATGATCGCGTGGTTCTTGGCGCCACCGAAGCACTGTGAGCGCTTCCCGTGGGCGGCCGCCGTCGAGTAGATGTACTGCGCGATGTCGGAGCTGCCGACGAAGCCGAGGGCCTTGACGTCCGGGTGGGTCAGCAGCGCGTCGACCGCTTCCTTGTCGCCGTGCACGACCTGGAACACACCGTCGGGCAGGCCCGCCTCGGTGAACAGTTCGGCCAGCCGCACCGGCACGGACGGATCGCGCTCGCTGGGCTTGAGGATGAACGCGTTGCCGCACGCGAGGGCCGGGCCGGCCTTCCACAGCGGGATCATGGCCGGGAAGTTGAACGGCGTGATGCCCGCGACGACACCGAGCGGTTGACGGATGGAGTGCACGTCGATGCCGCCGCCGGCACCGGCCGTGAACTCGCCCTTGATGAGGTGCGGGATGCCGATCGCGAACTCGATCACCTCGACGCCGCGCTGGATGTCGCCGAGAGCGTCGGCGTGGGTCTTGCCGTGCTCGAGCGACAGCGTGGTCGCGAGCTCGTCGGCGTTCTTGTTGACCAGATCGACGAACCGCATCAGGACGCGGGCGCGGCGCTGCGGGTTCCAGGCGGCCCACTCCTTCTGCGCCTCCGAGGCGGTCGCGATCGCGGCGGCGACGTCGTCGGTCGACGCCAGCGGGACCTGGGACTGCACGGCGCCCGTGCTCGGGTTGAAGACGTCGGCGAAACGTCCGCCCTCGGCGGGAACGCGCTTGCCGTTCAGGTAGTGCGGGATCGAGGGGACAGCAGGAGCGGACACGGAGATCACCTTCGACTTCGTTGGGGGTTATGGCCGGTGTCACCACATAGTAGGACATCCAAGTATTTCTTCCAACCCCCTGTTCACCAGCGATTTCGCACCGGCGAGCCGGTTAGGCTACCCTCGCTTTGCGAAAACGCCGACGTCGAGAGGAGTTCACATGTCGGTTGTCATCCTCTACGGAACCGAAACCGGGAACGGCGAGCTCGTCGCGGACGCCATCGCCGACACGCTGGCCGCCGATCACGATCCCTCGATCTACGACATGAGCGAGTTCGCGGTCGAGGATCTCGACCCCGAGGACTTCCTCGTCATCGTCTGCTCGACCTACGGCGAAGGCGAACTCCCGACCGGCGCCGAGCCCTTCGCCGAGGAACTCGAGAGCGTCGACCCCGACCTCACCGGTGTGCGGTTCGCGGTGTTCGGGCTCGGGGATTCGATCTACGACACGTTCAACCGCGGCGGCGAGATCGTCGCCGAGATGCTCACCAAGCGCGGCGCGGTCCAGGTGGGCGAACACGCCCGCCACGACAACTCGTCGGCGATCAAGCCGGCGAAGCAGGCCGCCGAGTGGGCCGAAGGAATCTCGCAGGAGATCTGAGAACCCGGACGTCGTCGCGGTCGGTGGTCAGGCCACCGGCCGCGACGTCGTCGTCTCCGACTCCCCCGCCGCGGCGTCTTTCGCTGCGACCCCGTCGGCTGCGGTCTCCTCGACAGCGGCGGCCTCTTCCGCGGCGACCGCCTGTTCGTACCCGCGCACTGCCGACAGCTTGGCGAGTTCACACACCGCACGCACCATGATCGCGAGCACGATCCCGAGGAACAGCGCCGTCGGCACCGACACCTGCAGGTTCTCGCCGAGCAACAACACGCCGAGAACCATGGCGACGGCAGGCTCGGCCACCGTCATCGAGGGGAACGACGTCTGCAGGTCGCCCGCGCCGAATCCCATCTGCTGGGCGAGGATCGCGCCGATCACCACGAGCACGAAGAGATAGATCTCGGGGTGGACGAAGGTACGCCAGAAATGATGGGTGACCTGGTAGATCACCGTCTTGACCAGCAGTGCCGACACCCCGAAGAGAACGCCGGCGACCAGTCCGTAGAACAGCGCCTTGTAGTGCGGGCTCGAGCGGTGCGCCAAGACCACCAACGCCACCACGACACCGATGACCGCCCCCACCGTGCCCCAGAGCAACAATGCGTCGGGTCGCCGCATCGACGGTTCGGGTCGCGCCACGATGAGGAACGTGACGACACACGCGACGAGCACCCCGCCCCACGCCCATTCGATGCGGGCCGGGTGCCGATGGTCGGCCCAGGCCTCCAGCGGCAGGGCGAACAGCACCGCCAGCACGACCAGCGGTTGCACGAGCAGGATCGAGCCCAACCCGAGCGCAGACGCCTGCAAACCGAAGCCGCACAGCGCAATCGCCGCACCCGCCCACCAACCCGGGGTGATGGCACCGTTCACCCGGGAGGCGCGCTGACGCAACACGGTGCCCGCCGCGATCATCAACGCGGCCAGCACCGCGAGGAGAGCGGGTACCCAGGTGTGCACGATCCCCAGGGTAACGGCGGCTGCCGGTGCTCGCGGTGGCGACCGGAGTCGCCCGAACCGAGATCGACGGTGTCGGAACACCCACCACCTGCTCGGACAACGTAGATTCGAACCCATGCGTTATCGGTCAGATCTGGAACGACTGGCCACCCTCGACGCCGCCGCGATCGAGGTGGCCTGCACCGACTGCACTTCGGTGGGCGAATTCATCGCCTGCGCCGTCGACGAGTATCTGGAGTTCGACGTCGCCGCCGAGGAGGCCGAGGCCCGCGGCGACGACGAGCATGCGGCCTTCCTCCGGCAGGAGGCGGCGGCGTGGCGCGCCACCGTGCGGGTGCTGCGGATGATGGTCGCCGAGTCCGGGCCCGGCAACCGGGTCAGCGACCGACGGCACGGCGCCGCATGAGCGAGGCCCGCACGCTCATCCTGATGCGGCACGGCAAGTCGGGCTACCCGCCCGCGACGCCCGATCACGACCGTCCGCTGGCCGAACGCGGCGACCGGCAGGCCGCTCTGGCCGGACGATGGATGGCCGACGAGGGCCTGCGGGTCGACGCGGTGCTGTGCTCCACGTCGACGCGAACGCGTCAGACCCTCGCCCGGACCGGCATCGACGCGCCGGTGACCTACGTCGAGGACATCTACGGCGGCGCACCCGAGGAGATCCTCGAGTCCATCCGCATCTACGCGCCCGCCGACGCGCAGACGATCCTCGTCGTCGGGCACGAGCCGGGGATGCCCGCGACCGCGCTGACGCTCGACCCGGACGGTCACATCGAACGGTTTCCCACCTCGGCCTACGCGGTCGTCGGCGTGACCCACCCGTGGGGCCGCCTCGGCCTGTCCCCCGACCCGGGGGCCCACCTCGTGGGTGTGCGAATCCCGCGCGAGGACTGACCGATGGCGCACACTGGGGTCATGCGTGAGATCCAGCGAACCATCATCGACGCCCTCGCGGTGAAGCCCTCGATCGAACCCGCCGACGAGGTGGAACGCCGGGTGCGCTTCCTCGCCGACTACCTCGACGCGACCGGCGCCAAGGGATATGTCCTCGGCATCTCCGGCGGGGTGGACTCCACCCTGGCCGGACGGCTGGCACAGCTGGCCGCCGACCGCGTCCGTGCCGGTGGCGGTGAGGCCGTCTTCGTGGGGGTCCGCCTCCCCTACCGGGTGCAGCACGACGAGGACGACGCGGCTGCCGCGCTCGATTTCGTCGCCGCCGACGAGGTGGTCACCGTCAATGTGGCCCCCGGCGTCGACGCCCTCACCGCGGAGATCGAACAGGCGACCGGCAACCGACTCACCGATTTCACCAAGGGCAATGCAAAGGCCCGGCACCGGATGGTCGCGCAGTACGCGCTCGCCGGCGACCGCGGATTGCTGGTCATCGGGTCCGACCACGCGTCGGAGAACGTCACCGGTTTCTTCACCAAACACGGCGACGGTGCCGCCGATGTCCTCCCCCTCTCCGGACTGAACAAGCGGCAGGGTCGTGCGTTGCTGCGCCACCTCGGTGCGCCGCAGCAACTGTGGGAGAAGGTCCCGACCGCCGACCTGCTGGACGACAAGGCGGGGCAGACCGACGAGGACGAACTCGGCCTGCGCTACGACGACATCGACGACTACCTCGAGGGACGCGAGATCCCGGTCGAGGCCGCGGAGAAGATCGAGGCCGCGTGGCATCGTAACCGGCACAAGCGGACGACTCCGGTGGAGGTCGACGACACCTGGTGGCGGTCCTAGGAACACCTGCCCGCCGAGGCGCGTCCGGGCCCGCCCGCGATTAGGGTGTCGGAGTGTCTGTCTACGCAAACGGATTCGCCCGGGTCGCCGGTGCCGTTCCCGTCCTGACGATCGCCGAACCCGCGGTCAACGCCACGCGCACCATCGCACTCGCGCGACGGGCCGCCGACGACGGCGCCTGCCTGGTCGTCTTCCCCGAACTGGGGCTGTGCGGTTACAGCGTCGACGACCTCTTCCATCAGGATGCTCTCCTCGACGGGTGCCGCGCCGCACTCGACGAGATCGTGGCCGCCAGCGCCGGACTGACGCCGGTCCTCTGCGTCGGGCTGCCGATGCTCGTCGGCGACGGCCTGTACAACTGCGCCGCCGTCATCCACGACGGTGCCGTCCTGGGGGTGGTCCCGAAGTCCTACCTGCCGAACTACCGCGAGTTCTACGAGCAGCGCTTCTTCGCCGCGGCACGCGACGCGATCCCCACGACCGTGTCGATCGGCGGCGACGAGGTCCCGTTCGGCGCCGATCTCGTCTTCGAGGCACGCGACCTCCCCGGTTTCGCACTGTTCGTCGAGATCTGCGAAGACGGGTGGGTGGCGATCCCACCGAGCACGTGGGCGGCTCTCGGCGGCGCGACGGTGCTGGCCAACCTGTCGGGCAGCCCGGTCACCATCGGCAAAGAGGGCTACCGCACCAACCTGTGCACGGGGCACTCCGCACGCACCATCTCCGCCCACGTGTACGTCGCCGCGGGCTTCGGCGAATCGACGACCGACCTGGCCTGGGACGGTGACGCCCTCATCACCGAGAACGGCTCGCTCCTCGCCCGGAGCGAACAGTTCGCGACGACCGACCAGATCATCTCCGCCGACATCGATCTCGACCGGTTGCGGCAGGAACGGATGCGCATGATCAGCCTGCGCGACCAGGTCGGCGACCACTCCGAACGGTTGAAGTCGTTGCGCCGCATCGGCTTCGACTTCGGCGAGTTGGCCGGCGACGATGACGTGGTCCGGCGGGTGATTCCCCGGTTCCCCTATGTGCCGGCGGATTCCGCCGACCGAGACGAACGCTGTGCCGAGGTCCGTTCCATTCAGGTGCAGGGTCTCGCCCAGAGACTGCGATCGACCGGACTGGAGAAGATCGTCATCGGCGTCTCCGGCGGGCTGGACTCGACGCTCGCGCTCCTCGTCGCGGTCGACACGTTCGACCGACTGGGGCTGCCGCGCACCAACATCCTCGGTTACACGATGCCCGGTTTCGCGACCGGCGGCCCGACGCTGCGACGGGCCCACGCGCTCATGGACTCCCTCGGCGTGAGCGGCACCGAGATCGACATCCGGCCGTCGTGTGAGCAGATGCTCGCCGACCTCGACCATCCGTACGCCCGCGGCGAGAAGGTCTACGACGTCACGTTCGAGAACGTGCAGGCGGGCGAACGGACCTCGCACCTGTTCCGCCTGGCGAACTCCAACGGCGCCATCGTGCTCGGCACCGGCGACCTGTCCGAACTCGCGCTCGGTTGGTGCACCTACGGTGTCGGCGACCAGATGTCCCACTACAACGTCAACGGCTCGGTGCCGAAAACGCTCATCCAGCACCTGATCCGGTGGATGATCACCAGCGGACACCATTCGTCGGAGACCACCGAGACCTTGATCGAGATCCTCGACGACGTCATCTCCCCCGAGTTGGTGCCGCCCGGTGACGACGGCCGGATCCAGAGCACCGAGGACACCGTCGGCCCCTACGAACTGCACGACTTCTTCCTCTACCACCTGACGCGCTTCGGCTATCGGCCGACCAAGATCGCCTACCTCGCCCGGCAGGCGTGGGGCGACCGCACCCGCGGTCCGTGGTCGGATCTGCTGACCGAGGACAAACGCAACGAATACGATGCGGCGACCATCGAGCACTGGCTGACAGTGTTCCTGAAGCGGTTCATGGGCAACCAGTTCAAGCGCTCGGCGATGCCCAACGGTCCGAAGATCGGATCGGGCGGGTCCCTGTCCCCGCGTGGCGATTGGCGGTCACCGTCGGATGCGTCGGCGCGGGTCTGGCTCGACCAGTTGGCCGGGGGCATGTCCGGGGAATGACGTTGCGGCGGAGTGGTTTCGACACGTCTCCTCGCTGCGCTCGTCGACTGCTCAACCAGCAGAAGGTGCTCAGTCGCAAGCGGCGAGGAGTTGCTTGAGCTGATCGTCGAAGGCGTCGGCGATCGCCCACGGATCCGGGGTCTGGTCGGTGCAGCCCACGATGCCGATGTTGAGGTTGCCGTCGGCGGAGAACACCGTGATGTTCAGTCCCAGTCCGTGGAAGATCGGGCCGAGCGGGTAGACGCCGGTGACCCGGGCGCCGAGGAAGTACAGCGGGAAGTCCGGACCCGCCACGTTGGACACCAGGACGTTGAAGACCGGTGGATGGGCCGACGCCAGGTTGCGGTCGCCGTAGATCTTCATCATGGTGGACAGCGTTGTGCCCGGGGCGAATTGAGCCCAGGACCGCAGGATGTTCGCATCGATCTCGGCGTGGTGCTCCTTCGAGGTGCGGCTCAGCTCGGCCTGCTTCTGGAGCCGGGCAACCGGATCCGGCTCGTCGGAGGAGAGCTGGGTGAACATCCCGGTCACCTTGTTGGTGCCGCCGACGACCAGGTCCTTCTCATCGGCGCCGTGCACCGAGACCGGGACCATCCCGACCAGCGGGCGATCGGGCAACTCGTCGTGTTCGAGCAGGTAGGTGCGCAGCGCTCCACCCACCATCGCGAGCACCACGTCGTTGATCTTCACGCCGAAGTGGTCCTTCACGCGCTTCACGTCGGCGAGCGAGAGTTGGGTCACGGCGATGCTGCGATGCGGCGTGATGGGTGCGTTGAACCGCGTCCGAGGCGCGCGGAACGGTGCTGGCATCGCCGAATCCTGTTGTGCGCGACGGAACCAGCCGACCGGTACGCCGAGCGTCCGGGGCAGCAGTTTGGCCATCGCCAGGGGACGCTGGACGAAGTAGTTGACCGCCCCACCCGCGGCCATCGCGACGCGCGACGACGGCCCGGCCGACTCTCCCACCTTCTCGGCGTCGAGTTCCGGGGGTTCCGGTGAGAGCGTGCACATCTGCGCCAGCAACTCGGCGCCGGTGACACCGTCGGTCCCGGCGTGGTGCATACGCAGCATGGCGCAGACCCGGCCGTCGGCGAGCCCCTCGATGATCCAGAGCTCCCAGAGCGGCTTGCCCCGGTCGAGCGTCTGACCGGCGAGATGGCCGACCAGCTCGGCGACCTCGCCGGCGCCGGCGGGTGCCGGCACCCCCACGCGGTGGACATGACGCTCGATGTCGAAGTCCTCGTCCTCGATCCAGACCGGGTGGTCGATGTTGAGCAACGAGTTGTCGAGCTTGCGGCGGAACGCGGGGATGGCGGCGATCCGTCGCTCCATCTCCGCACGGATCTTGTCGAACCGATAGCCGCCCGGCATGGTGCTCGGGTCGATCTCGAACAGACCGATGACGTGCATCAGTTGCGAACGCGTCTCGAGGTAGAGAAACGATGCGTCCAATCCACTCAAGCGCTGCATGAGTTCAGCCTCTCCTCGACGTCGGGCACCCACCCCGCAGGCACCCCACGCCATCATGCCGCACCCGGCGTGCCTCGCGGAGCCGGTTCCGCCGACCGCCACGGCCGACTCGGGACACAAGCTCTCCGGCGGTCAGAGCGGCAGCGAGTCCACCATGTCGAGAATGTCCTGACCGTCGGTTTCCAGTACGACGATCATCGCGAGTTCGCGCGCCGGGTCGTCGGTGATCTTGAAGACCCCGCGGCCGTTCTCGTCGATCAATCCCGTTCCGTGCCGCCACCTGACCGGCCGCGACGTCGACGACGACCGCGAGTACTCCGCGTTCAGCGCATCCCTGGACGCAAACCAGAACACCCCGAAAGGACGATCCACCGCACCCGCCGCACACCGCACGACGAAGACGGTGCGGACCTGCCCCGCCCCGGTCTCCGACGGGCCGACCTCGTCCCGGCCACCGGAGTAGCGGCGGATGCACTCCGTGTTCATCCATTGCGCGGCGGTGTCGGGGGCCTGCGGGAGCAACTCCGGGAACTGCGCCACGAGCGGCGCGAACTCTCCCCAGCTCGCACCCGTCCGGACCCGCTGCACCGGCCCGGGCTCGGAGTACACGCCCCCACGCATCGCAACCACCCGGTAGTCATGTTCTCCGGCAGGCACACTCGCGTCCTCGGCCGTCGTCTCCGGCCCCTGGTGGACGACGTATCCGTCACCGCGGAGGAGCTGGTAGGCCGACGCCCCGTCGACCGGGTCCCAGGTCGCGATGACCCGCCCCGGCCGGGCCTGCAGGGTGAGCCCGCCGGGCGGGTCCGGCGCATCGGGTGCCGTCACCGAACGGACCACCGCGAACCCACCGAGCGCCACCACCGCCGAGATCAGCACGATCAACCCGATCAGCCAGGGGCCGGATCCGATCCGTCGCGGCCGGGTCGGGACCGTCGTCGAGATCGGCGAAGTGGGGAGAGCGGGTGGAGTGGGCGAGTTCATCAGATCGGCAACCTCTTCAACACGTCGCCGGCCGCGGCGGCGGGCTCGCCCGGGACGACGACCCACACCACCGATCGGGCGTGGTCACCGTCGTCGAACGTGAGGATCGCCTGACCCTGATCACCTTGCTTGTCCGACAGATACAACGTGCCGGCGTGTCCCTGCGCAGTCGTGTAGTCGACGCCGCGGAGGTCGTACGCGGTCACCTTCGCTGCTGCCGTGGCCTCCTCCGGGGTGTCGTAGGCATCGACGATCACCTGGTACGCAGCCACCTGCGGACCGGAAGGGTCTCCGCTGCCGGCCCCGGTCGGGTTCTCCGCTTCGCGCGTGCACGACACGGTGCGCTTGCTCGACGAGAAGGCGAGGTCGCCGTCCTCACCCCAGCAGCGCATGGCATCGAAACCGTTGGTGCTCAACGGTGTCGCGGGGATGAGATCGTGGTACAGGTCGGCGATCGGTTGCAGCTGGCCCCACGTCATGAAGACATCGACCTGCTCGGAATTCCGCGAGAAGTCCGACACCCGGCCGTCGTCGTGCGCGGCGACCTGGAACGTGTAGGTACCGGGTACCGGTCGGGGCGCGGTGAACTCGGTCGCGGGCCCGGAGTAGATCACGGCGTCGTTCTGGGTGACCACGTAGCCGGTGGCCCCGGCCACACTGTTCCAGGTCAGTTCGACGGCAGTGGTCGTGACCTCCGCGTCCGGCGGGTCCGGGGTGTCCAGAGACGTGGCCGACATGCGCACGAGTCCGATGCCGGCGCCGAGGATTCCGGCGACGAGCACGGCGACGATCCCGATCACGAGCAGCTGGCGCGGACGGCCGACCGCATTCGGTTGCGTCGCATCGTCGTCGGCCGGCCAGGTGGGCGACGGTTCCGGCGGAACCCGAACCGGCGCGAGCGCCGCGGCACGCGGGCCCGGAGCACCGATCGGCGGGCGGGGATCGGTACCGACGCCGGTTCCGGCGGGACGGAGCTCGGCGAGGATCTCCGCGTCCCGACCGTGGGACGCGGGTACCTCCCCGGAATCGGGCACGCCCACCGGGCCGATGAGTGTTGCGCGGGAGTCGAAGACGTCGGCGAGCGCGGCCGCGAATTCCCCCGCCGTCGAGTGTCGGCGGCCCGGCTCCTTCGCGATCGCCCGGGCGAGCACCCGGTCGACGGCCGCGGGGAGGGCCCGGTTGCGGGCACTGGCCGACGGAGGTTCGTGGTGCATGTGGGCCGTCATCAACCCGTGCAGCGACGGTGAGTCGAAAGGCGGGGCACCGGTGAGCAATTCGTACGCGGTGGCGGCGAGCGAGTAGATGTCGCTGCGGCCGTCGACGCGCAGGCCCTCGATCTGCTCCGGCGAGGCATAGCGCATCGTGCCGATGGTGATCCCGGTGCCGGTCAGGTGGGTGACCTCGTCGAGTACCTGCGCGATGCCGAAATCGGTGAGCTTGATGGCTTCGGGACCGCTCGGACCGCCGTCGACACGTTCCTCGCCCGGCGTGATCAGGATGTTGGCCGGCTTGATGTCGCGATGCATGACGCCGCGCCGGTGTGCCGCGTCGAGTCCGGCGGCCGCCCCGGTGATGATCGTGCATGCGAGACCGGGGTCGAGCGGGGACTCCCGGGCGAGCATCCGCGCGGCATCGGTGCCCGGCACGTACTCCATTGCGATCCACAGCAACTCGTCGAACACACCGCGGTCGTAGACGGCGACGATGTTGGGATGGTGCAGGGGCGCGACGATGTCGGCCTCGCGTTCGAACCGGGCGCGGAAGACCGGGTCGGTGGCGTGGACCGACCGGAGCACCTTGAGGGCGTCGGCGCGCGGCAGCCGGGGATGGGCGGCCTTGTAGACCTCGCCCATGCCGCCGCGTCCGAGCACGTCGAGGACGCGGTACCCCGCGATCAGGTCCCCTACCTGGTACATGACGTCCTCACCGATCCGTGTGCGGTGGCAGTGTTGGGCACGAATGGTACCGAGTGTCGCGAAACGCGGTGGATCGCGCCGTTCCGGACTCTACGATCGGCGACGATGGAAACCACCGAGAAACCGACCCCGCCGACCACCGAGTTCACCCACGCAGAACTCGACGAGGCCTTCGCGCAGTTCCAGCGCACGGTCGCCGAGATCGCCGTCAGCCGCGACTGGGATCGCTTCGCCGAGCTGTTCACCGACGATGCCGACTACGTCGAGCACGCCCTGGGCACCATGCGCGGCCGTGAGGAGATCCGGACCTGGATCTGGCGCACGATGACCTCGTTCCCCGGCAGCCACATGACCGGTTTCCCCTCCCTGTGGCATGTGGTCGACGCCCCTACCGGCCGGGTCATCTGCGAAGTCGACAACCCGATGCGTGACCCCGGTGACTCCACCCACATCACCGCCACCAACATCACCATCCTCACCTACGCGGGCAACGGTCGCTGGAGCCGCGAGGAAGACGTGTACAACCCCATGGAGTTCGGTCGGGCGGCCATGCGCTGGTGTGAGAAGGCCCGCGAACTGGGCACCATCGACGAGCCCGCAACGGCCTGGATGGAGACGACCGGGGCCATGTTCGCCTCTCGGCGCTGACCGTTCCGCCGCACCGGGCGAACCCGCGCCCAGCTGGGCGTTTGCGGCGACGCCTGCGGGGGTCGCCGGCGTGACGGATGACACCCTCGCACCCCGTAACGGTTCGCCGGTGCGGCGACGACACCCTCACGACGGACTTGGGACACCGGTGAGCGTGCCGTACGCTAGGACTTTGACCAGTGGCGTCGGGCGCCGGAGCGCACCCCGGCCCGACACACCGCGGTCCGGCGGACCCGGCACGCATCCGCCAAGACGTCGAGCATCACCGACGACGTCGAGAACCACGATCGTGGCAGCGGCCGCGCACGTGGACCGACCCACCAGACACAGACGACGACACACGCACGATGACACACGCGGACACCGTTCGGAGGACACCCATATGGCACGCGACCTGACGCAACTCGAGCTCCTCAAGGAGCTGGCCCCGGTTGCCGAGGACAACGTCAACCGCCACCTCAAGATCGCCAAGGACTGGAACCCGCACGACTACGTGCCGTGGGACGAGGGCCGGAACTTCGCCGCGTTGGGCGGGGTCGACTACGACCCCGAGCAGTCGCAGCTCGACGAGGTCGCCAAGGCCGCGATGATCACCAACCTCCTCACCGAGGACAACCTGCCGTCGTACCACCGCGTCATCGCCGACAACTTCTCCATGGACTCCGCCTGGGGCCACTGGGTCGGTCGCTGGACCGCCGAGGAGAACCGCCACGGCATCGTCATGCGCGACTACCTCGTGGTCACCCGCGGCGTCGATCCCGTCGCACTCGAAGAGGCGCGGATGATCCACATGACCAACGGCTACGACCCGATGCTGGCCGCCGCCGGACGTGTGGACGAACTCGAGGAGCACGCCGACGAGCTGGGCCTGCTGCACTCGGTGGCCTACGTGACCTTCCAGGAACTCGCGACCCGCGTCAGCCACCGCAACACGGGCAAGGCGTGCAATGACCCGATCGCCGACAAGATGCTCCAGCGCATCGCGGCCGACGAGAACCTGCACATGATCTTCTACCGCAACATCTGCGGCGCGGGCTTCGACATCTCGCCCGATCAGACGCTGCGCGCGGTCACCGACATCGTGACCAACTTCCAGATGCCCGGCGCCGGGATGCCCAACTTCCGTCGTCACGGCGTGCTCATGGCCAAGCACGGCATCTACGACCTGCGCCAGCACCTCGAAGAGGTCGTCATGCCGGTCCTGCGCAAGTGGAACGTCTTCGAGCGTGAGGACTTCACCAGCGAGGGCGAGAAGACCCGCGAGGAGCTCGCCGCCTTCCTCGAGCAGCTCGAGAAGGACACCATCCGCTTCGAGGAGATGCGCGACCGTTCGCTCGCCCGCGAGGCCAAGAAGCGGGAGCAGCAGGCATCCTGAGCACCACCCTCCCCTTCAAGGCTCGCTCCGCTCACACCTCAGGGAGCAGCGACCCGGCGCCTTCGACCACCGCAAGCTCGCTCCCCAGCCCCCTGAGGAGCGAGCTTGCGAGCGTCGACCCGAGCCCCCTGAGGAGCGAGCTTGCGAGCGTCGACCCCAGCCCCCTGAGGAGCGAGCTTGCGAGCGTCTCGAAGGGGCTGCGCATCGGTTCGATCGAACTGGCCAGCCCGGTCGTGCTGGCCCCGATGGCCGGTGTCACGAACGTCGCATTCCGCACGCTGTGCCGTGAGCTCGAACTCGCCCGCACCGGCACCGTCTCCGGGCTGTACGTCTGCGAGATGGTGACCGCCCGCGCGCTCGTCGAGCGGCATCCGGTCACGATGCACATGACGACCTTCGGACCGGACGAGAATCCTCGGTCGATGCAGCTCTACACCGTCGACCCGGAGTACACGTATCAGGCCGCGAAGATGATCGTCGACGAGAACCTCGCCGACCACATCGACATGAACTTCGGCTGCCCGGTCCCCAAGGTGACCCGCAAGGGCGGCGGTTCGGCGATCCCCTACAAGCGCACCTTGTTCCGCAAGATCGTCGCGGCGGCGGTCCGCGCCACCGAGGGCACCGACATCCCGGTGACGGTGAAGTTCCGCATCGGCATCGACGACGAGCACCGCACCCACCTCGACGCCGGTCGCATCGCCGCGGAGGAGGGCGCCGCCGCCGTTGCCCTGCATGCGCGCACCGCGTCGCAGCGGTACTCCGGCGAAGCCGACTGGGACGAGATCGCCCGTCTGAAGGACCACGTCACGTCCGTGCCCGTGCTGGGCAACGGCGACATCTTCGAGCCCGCCGACGCGGTCGCGATGATGAACCGCACGGGCTGCGACGGCGTGGTCATCGGACGCGGTTGTCTCGGCCGCCCCTGGCTGTTCGCCGAACTCGCCGCCGAGCTGGGCGGGTTCGACGCCCCGACCCCGCCGAATCTGGGCGAGGTCGCCGACATCATGGTCCGGCACTGCCAACTCCTCGTGGACCACCACGGTGAGATGAAGGGCTGCCGCGAGATCCGCAAGCACGTCGCGTGGTACCTGCGCGGCTTCCCGGCCGGATCGGAGATCCGCCGCCGGATGGCACTGGTCGGCAGCGTCGACGAGCTGCGCGAACTGCTCGCCGAGCTGCCCGCGGACACCCCGTTCCCGTCCGACGGCCACGGCCCGCGCGGCAGGCAGGGATCCCCGGCCAAGGTCGCGCTGCCGGACGGATGGCTCGACGATCCGGACGAGGACGTCGTCCCGGCCGGGGCCGAGATCATGCACTCCGGCGGTTGAACCGGATTGCGAAAACCGTCACAACCGGCGCCTGGCTGAGATGCTTTCTCAGGTGGGATCAGTACTATTGCGCGGAGGTCCCGGCCGCCGGGACCTCCATTCTGTGCGCACCGCGCTGGTCGAGCCCCGATCTGCGGTGACTCGCGAATCAGACCACGGGGCATGAGGAACGTGCATTGAGTCGTAGGACACCGGGCCCGGACGACCCCGAGGCGGGCGACGCCGATCGCTCTCGTCGTGGTCGTCGCGCCGGACGCTCCCACGACGAGCTCGGCCCGACCCCGGGACAGGACGCCACCGGCCCCGTCGGCCCGGGTGACCAGCCCCCCGCACACCCCAGCCTCCGTGAGCCGCGGTCCGCGGATCGATTCGTCCGCGGACGAACGCGGCTGACCGTCCGTCAGCTCATGGAGCAGATGAACGCGGAGGAGTCGTCACCGGTCGAGCCGCCTGCGGGCTCCGGCCGCTCCGGCTCCCGCCGCGCGATGCCCCCGCGTCCGGAGTCGCGGAATCCCGAGACCCCGTCGACGCGCGCACGTTCCCGCCGCCTCGGACAGCCGTTCGGTCAGGGCGCCGAACCGCCGCCACCCCCACGTGCGCCGGGCGCACCCCAGCCGGCGCCCGACGATCGCCCCACCACGGTCCATCGCTTCGACAACGACGTCACCCAGAAGATCCCCACCATCGGCGACTCCGCACCGGACCTGTCCGACCGTGCGACCGAGAAGCGGGCCATCGAGGAATCCAGGGGCCAGGAACCGGTCGCCGGGTCTCCGTCGGGGAGCCCGGTCGCGCAGGCACCGCTCGAGCGCACCCCCGATCTCACCGGACCCCTCGCGCTGCGTTCGGCACCCCGGCGTCATCCCGGACGCGACGAGGACCGTCAGGGTGCGATGCTCCGCAAGACCGCCGCGACCGGACGGATCCTGGTCGCCATCGCATGTGTCCTCGCGCTCGTCGGCACCGGCTTCGTCTGGGGCTACCTGCAGTCGTGGAACGGCAACTGGCGCAACGTCACCGCCGTCGATCCCGATGACCAGAACATTCGCAACAAGGACGCCCAGTACGGTGACGAGACCTATCTGATCGTCGGAACCGACACGCGCGGCGGACAGAACGCCAAGGTCGGGGCAGGCACCACGGCCGACGCCGACGGTGCCCGATCGGACACCGTCATCCTGGTGAACATCCCCGCGAACCGGAGTCGCGTCGTCGCAGTGTCGTTCCCGCGGGACCTGCAGGTGGACCAGCCGGCCTGCCGTGCCTGGGACAACGCGACGGGCGCCTACGGCGCCGAGATGGCGCCCGCCGACGACGTCAAACTCAACGGCGTCTACGCCGCGGGTGGACCGCAGTGCCTCGTCCGCGTGATCACCGCGATGAGCGGTCTGAACATCAACCACTTCATCGGCATGGACTTCTACGGTTTCGAGAAGGTCGTCCGTGCGATCGGCGGCGTCGAGGTCTGCTCGACGGTGCCGCTCTACGACTATGAGATCGGTCAGATCCTGCGTAAGCCCGGCAAGCAGAAGCTGACCGGTCGACGGGCGCTCAACTACGTGCGGGCCCGCAACATCTCCTCCGAGGGCAACGGCGACTACGGGCGCATCAAGCGTCAGCAGTTGTTCATGTCGTCGCTGCTGCGGTCGTCTCTGTCGGGCAACGTGCTGTCGAACCCCAACAAGCTCAACGGCATCGTGAACACGTTCATCGAGTACAGCTATGTCGACGGTGTGGACACCCAGTCGCTCATCAGCCTGGCCGAGTCCATGCAGGGCATCGAGGCCGGACGCGTCTCGTTCCTGACGATCCCGACATCGGGAACGTCCACTGACGGCGCCAACAACGAGATCCCGCGCACCAGCGACATCGACGCGATCTTCGACGCCATCATCGACGACCTGCCCCTACCGGGTGAACAGGCGCGCAAGAAGCCGCCGTCATCCTCCAAGGCCCCCTCGAGTTCGGATGCCCCGAGCACCAGGGCCGACACGTCCGCTCCCGGACCGGTCACCGCGACGGCACAGAACCCCGGCAATGTGGGCGTCCGGGTGCTCAACGGCACCGATCGCACCGGTCTCGCCACCGAGGTGTCCGAACAGCTCACGCCGTACGGCTTCGACGTCCGCGGTGTCGCCGACGCCTCGGAGAACCGCGACGACACGGTCGTCCGCTACGGCCCAGGACAGCGCGATGCCGCCGCAACGCTGGCCGAGATGTTCCCCAACGCCAGCATCCAGCTCGATCGCACGGTCAAGTCCGGCGTCGAGCTCATCGTCGGGGCGGATTTCACCGGCTCTCTCGGATCGGTTCCGGCGTCCGGGGCAACCCTGACGGCGAATCAGCTCGCACCCGCCGAGAACACCGGCAATCTGCCCAATGACCTGGCGATCACCAACGCGGGCGACACCACCTGTACGTGATCACGGGCGGTCGCAGAGGCCCGGATGGACGGATCTGCACCCGACGTTCACCGCACGTTCATCGGTCGGAGTCGGTCCCGTCCGATCACGCACGTATCCTGGCAACATGCGTACCGCCTACCAAGAGCAACTCGAGGCCTTGACCTCGGTATTGGGTGAGATGTGCGAGCTCGCCGGCACCGCGATGGCGCGCGCCACGCAGGCACTGCTGCAGGCCGATCTCGCCATCGCCGAAGAGGTCATCGGGGACACCGACCGGATGAGCCAGCTGACGGCCCGCGCCGAGGAACAGTCCTTCGCGCTACTCGCGTTGCAGGCGCCGGTCGCCGGCGATCTGCGCGGGGTCGTCAGCGGATTCCAGATCGTCGCCGACGCCGACCGGATGGGCGCCCTGGCGCTGCACGTCGCGAAGGTCGCCCGTCGTCGCCACCCGGCGAAGGCGCTGCCCGAAGAGGTCAACGGTTACTTCGCCGAGATGGGTCGCCTGGCGGTGACGCTGGCGAAGAACGCGCACGAGGTCCTGGTCACCAGCGACCCGCAGGCCGCGCTCCGCCTCCAGGAGGACGACGACGCGATGGACGACCTCCACCGCCATCTCTTCACCGTCCTCATGGACCGCGAGTGGAAGCACGGCGTCGCGGCCGCTGTCGACGTCACGCTGCTCGGCCGCTACTACGAGCGATTCGCCGACCACGCAGTCCTGATCGGCCGTCGCGTCGTGTTCACCGCGACCGGCAAGACCCCGGAGCAGTTCCAGAGCGTGGGGTGATTTCCCTCGCTCGACGCGGATCGTCGAGCAGAGGACCACACCGAAAGAGGCCGAGAATTCAGTTTCCGACACTGAACTCGGCCTCTTTTCACGTTCGTGAAGAACTGTGCCCGAAGTGAGGCCGGCGAGATTTCACACGCGCCGAGGTCGTCGTTAGGGTGGCGGTCATGGCCCAGCACTATCCGACCGAGCCCGATTTCAATGCGGTGACCGACGAGGACGCCGAGGCTGCCGCCCACCGCCGCAAGATACTCGCGTATCTGGGTGTGACAGCATCGCTGGTCGCCCTGCTGGCGATCCTGCTAATCAACATGTGACGCACGACGAAGCCCGCTCCCCGGATGGGTGAGCGGGCTTTGTCGGTCTCGCGTCGGGTTCTAGCCGAAGCGGCCCGAGATGTAGTCCTCGGTCTCCTTCTTCGTCGGGTTGGAGAACATCGTCTCGGTGTCGTTGATCTCGACCAGCTGGCCGGGCTGGCCGACTGCCTCGAGGTTGAAGAACGCGGTCTGATCGCTGACGCGAGCCGCCTGCTGCATGTTGTGGGTCACGATGACGATGGTGTACTCCTTCTTGAGTTCACCCATCAGATCCTCGATGGCCAGCGTGGAGATCGGGTCGAGCGCCGAACACGGCTCGTCCATGAGCAGGACGTCGGGCGAGACCGCGATCGCGCGGGCGATGCACAGACGCTGCTGCTGCCCACCCGACAGTCCGCCGCCCGGCTTGTCCAGGCGGTCCTTGACCTCTTCCCAGAGGTTCGCGCCGCGCAGGCTCTTCTCGGCGACGTCGTCGAGCTGGGAACGGTTCCGCACGCCCTGCAGGCGCAGACCGGCGACGACGTTGTCGCGGATCGACATGGTCGGGAACGGGTTCGGCCGCTGGAACACCATGCCGATGGTCGCACGCACGCTGACCGGGTCGACGGTCTTGCCGTAGATGTCCTCGCCGTCGAGGAGCACGCTCCCCTTGGCGTAGGCACCCGGGGTCACCTCGTGCATGCGGTTGAGGGTTCGCAGCACCGTCGACTTGCCACAGCCCGACGGGCCGATGAAGGCGGTGATGCAACGCGGCGGGACCTCGAGGGTGACGTCCTTGACCGCGTGGAAATCGCCGTAGTAGATGTTCAGGTCTTTGATGTCGAGGCGCTTGGCCATGGCAGTGGTCCGTTCTGGAAAAGATGACCCGAGAAGGGTGAGGAGGTCAGGAGGTCTTGGGGGCGAAGAGTTTCGACACCGCCTTGGCACCGAAGTAGACGATGGCGACGAGGATCACCAGTGTCAGTGCCGCGCCCCACACCTGGTCGAACGCGCCCGGTCCGTTGTTGTACTGCTGCACCATCATCAGTGGCAGTGACTGCTGGTTGCCGTCGAAGGGATTCCAGTTCATCGCCCGGGTGGCACCGACGAGGATCAGCACCGGTGCCGATTCGCCCATCACGCGGGCGATGGCCAGCATGACGCCGGTGACGATGCCCGACAGCGCCGTCGGGAGAACGATCTTCACGATGGTCTTCCACTTCGGGATGCCCAGCGCGTACGACGCCTCCCGAAGGTCCTGCGGCACGATCTTCAACATCTCCTCCGTGGCGCGCACCACGAGCGGAACCATCAGCAGCACCAGCGCGATGGCCACCACGAAGCCCGACCGGGGAAGTCCGAGCGTGGTCCGCCACACCGCATAGACGAAGAGAGCGGCGACGATCGACGGAACACCGGAGAGGATGTCGACCATGAAGGTGGTGACCCGCGCCAGCAGCGACTTCTTGGTCGCGTACTCCACCAGGTAGATGGCGACGAAGATGCCCAGCGGGATGGAGATGACCGCGGCGAGCGCGGTCTGCATCAGGGTGCCGACGATCGCGTTTGCCGCCCCGCCGCGCCGCTCGGCCTGAGTCCACCAGTCGATGTCGACGATCGTCTCGATACCGCGCGACACCAGGGTGAACACCAGCCAGAGCAGGGGAACCAGCGCCAGCAGAAGGGCGGCGATCACGGCGGCGCGCACGGCCCCGTCGGTGAAACGCCTGCGCCCGGACATCGGGGTGAAGCCGGAGGGCTTCTTGACCGGGTCGGCCGCGGAAGTTGTCGTGGTCACAGACATGGTCACTTCTTTCCGGCGACGACCGCGCGGGCGGCGGCGTTGACGATGAAGGTCAGGACGAACAGGGTGAGGCCGGCGGAGATGTAGGCGCCGGTCTTGGCCGGGGAGTCGAACTCGGCGGCGTTGTTGGCGATCTTCGTCGCGAAGGTCTCGCCGCTCTCCATGAGGTTGAAGTTCATGGGTCCGACGGTCGAGATGATGAGCAGCAGGGCCATCGTCTCACCGAGTGCGCGGCCCAGGCCGAGCATCGATCCGGAGATGTATCCGGAGAACCCGAAGGGCAGCACCGCGACCTTCACGACCTCGAACTTGGTGGCGCCCAGTGCCAGCGCGGCCTCCCGGTGGCCCTTCGGGGTTTGCATGAAGACCTCGCGGGTCACCGCGGTGATGATCGGCAGGATCATGACCGCGAGCACGATCCCCGCGGTCAGCAGCGTTCCGCCGGTGCTCATGTTGGCGACCTGGGTGGGCTGCTGGAAGAACGGCAGGAAGCCGAGGTTCCCGACCAGCCACTCGTTGACCGGGACCAGAGCGGGACCGAGGACGAGGATGCCCCAGAGGCCGTAGACGATCGAGGGCACCGCGGCGAGGAGGTCGACCGTGTAGGTGATCGGGCCGACGAACCGCTTCGGTGCGTACTCGGTCAGGAAGATGGAGATGCCGAGCGCGACGGGCATGGCGATCAGCAGCGCGATCACCGAGACCACGACCGTGGCGTAGAACAGCTGCGGGATGCCGAAGGCGAGCTGATCTCCGCTGGTGATCCACTGACCCGTGTAGGTGAAGAAGTTCTCCTCGTTCTTGGCCAGCGACGGGATCGCCTGCGCGAGGAGGAAGAGCGCGATAAGCGCGATGACGATGGAGACCACGAAGCCCGAGCCGACGGCGAGGGTGCGGAACACCCGGTCGGCCACGCGATGATGTGCGGCTGCGTGGAGCGAGGATTCGGGTTGGTCGGGCGATGACCCGGGGGTCTGGCGTTCGCCGGTGTCCGGCGGGATCGCGCCACCCTCTTTGCTCAGCGAGGTCATGCGTCCTTCTTGTGATTCGGCTCTGGTCATTGGGGCACTTCCCGCCGTCTCGTGGACACGCGAAATGTCGTGTCAGTGTGTCAACCACGTGCGCGGGGCCGCAACCGAAGCGGCCCCGCGCACGCGATCAGATGGGGTTGATCAGGCGTTCCCGGGCCCACCGGACAGCGAGTCGATGGTTCCCTGCAGCTTGGCCTTGAAGGCGTCGGGGACCGGCACGTAGCCGATCTCCTCGAGGCCGGCCTGGCCGTCGTTCAGGACCGCGGTGAAGGCGTCCTTCAGCGTCTGGCTGGTGGCCTCGTCCTCGTAGCCTGCCGAGCAGACGATCGAGTACGGGGTGAGCAGCAGCGGGTAGGCGCCCGGGGCCTTGGAGGCGAACAGGGCGTCGGTGTCGACGACGAGGTCCTTGCTTGCCGGATCCTTGAAGGCCAGCGACTCGAGCGCGTTGCCCGCGCTCTCGGCGTTCAGGGCGACCGGGCCGGCACCGAAGTCGACCTGGGCGACGCCGAGGTCGTTCTCGGTCGCGAAGCCCCACTCGACGTAGGTGATCGAGCCGGGGGTCTTCTTGACGGTGTCGCCGACGCCGGTCGACTTCGAAGCACCGGAACCGACGCCCTTGGGAGCGAATTCCTTGCTGTGCTCGTACGGCCAGTCGGCGGGAGCCGAGTTCTCCAGGAAGCGCTGGAAGTTGTCGGTGGTGCCCGAGCTGTCCGAACGGTAGACCGGGACGATGTCGGTCGCGGGCAGCTGCACGCCCGGGTTCAGCGCCGCGATGGCCGGGTCGTTCCAGCTGGTGATCTTGCCGTTGAAGATCTGTGCGATGACGCTCGGGTTGAGCTTGAGGTCCTCGACGCCGTCGAGGTTGTAGGCGACCGCGACCGGGCCGACGACCAGCGGCAGGTGCCACGGGGCGTTGCCGTTGCAGCGCGCGGTGGCGTCGGTGACCTCGTCGTCCTTGAGGGCCGAGTCCGAGCCGGCGAAGTCGACGTCGCCCGCGATGAACTTCTTGATGCCATCGCCCGAGCCGCTGCCGGTGTAGTCGAGCACGATGTCGGTGTTGTCGGTCAGGACCTGGCTGAAGTGCTCCATGGCCTTCTGCTGCGCGGTCGAGCCCTCGCCGCTGACCGTCTGTTCGCTTCCCCCACCGCACGCCGTCACGAGGGTCAGTGCCGCAATCGCCGACACCGACGCAAGGGCGCCGTTCCGATTGATTTTCACCGCTGGTGTTGCCTTTCCGTTCGCGTTCTCCGCGCCGACTGGCGTCGGGTCCGGAGTGTCCGATTGGAAAGCTATGGGGGCGCGGTGGACTGATCCCCTACAAAAGATGAACTGCGGGTGAACTGGCCAAGGCAGACGGGGTGCTACCTGCCCGGAGGCGATCGTACGTGATCTGCGTAACCCGACAATCGAGACTTAGGCAAGCCTTGCTATAGTTCTGCGGATCGTACTCATGGCCACACCCTCACCCACCCCGCCTTCGACCCCCCGGCACGTCGACCCCGCGGCACCCCGACCCGGCACGCTTCCGCGTTTCCGCTGCGCGGCGATCGACCTGCTGCACGGGCACAACCGAGCGGCATTGGTGATCGGCCCACTCGACCTTCCGTCCCGCGCCGTGGCAGCCGAGCGGATCGTGCGCCTGGCGCGGTTGGGCCCGCACACCCGCGTCGGACTCCTGCCCTCGCCCCATCGACGGGACTGGGTGTTCGATCCCGATGCAGCGGCCGACTCGGTCGCCGACGCACCGCCCCCCGCGCCGGGGACGGACCCGGCCCGCCTGTTCGAGGCGCTGTACGCGTTGCCGCACAGGCCGATACGGATCGTGCTGGCGGGCGACCACCTCGCGCTGGACTACGACCACGGACTCGGCGACCTCACCCTGCTCAACCTGATCGTCGACGTCATCGTGGGCGCGGTCGACCCGTCGACACTGCCTCGGCGGGGGCCGGCGGTCTCACCCCTGCTGGTCGCCTCCGCACTCACCGTGGCCGACCCGCGCCGGGTCGCCGCGCTCCTGCGCTTCCGGTCGCACCGCGAACCCGCCGAGTCGGCGTTCACGAACCGTCCGGTCCCACCACGGCGGCCGGTGTCGGCGAATGTCCACATCGCGGCCCCCGACGTGAATGCGATCCGCGCCGCGCGGACGTCGTCGATGCCGCAAACGGGACTCTTCGCCGTCTGTACGGTCGCCCTGGTCGAGGCACTGACCGAGGCCGGCGTCCGGCTGGACCCGATGGTCACACTGCCCTTCGACGTCCGCACCTCCCTACCCGCCCGGGTGCGCACCTACGCCAACTTCTCTGCCGGACTGAGCTTTCCGGTCGATCACACGACATCGGCCCCCGCGCTGCAACGCGCGATGACCGCATCGGCCCGGATGGGACGTCCGACGGCCAACCTGGCCGTCGCCACGATCAAGACGCTGCGTCGCCACAGCCACCGGTCGGCGTCGCCGGGTCAACACATCCACGTCCCGGCCGAGGGTGAGGTCCGTGCCGAACTGCTGCATTCGAGCGTCGGCCACCTCCCCGGCCGCGAGCGCGGCTGGCAGTGGTCCGACCCCGCCCGCGCCGCGGTCATCGCCGTGGCCACACCGCCGTCGGCAGCCGGGATCACGGTGACGACCGGTTTCGTGGGGGGCGGGATCTCCATGACCGCTGCCTTCCGCGACGACGTCTTCGACCCGGCACGCATTCGCGCGGCGATGGAAGCCGTCGCCGGGCACGCCGCGCGGATCGTCGGGGTGCCCTGACGTCCACCGGTCCCCCGTCCCACCCGTGAAGTCCACCTGATCCGAGCTATCGAAGGCCGAAACGTGCTGTCCTCCCACCCTGCCGAACCAGCGGCCGACCCGATGACCCCCGCACCGGGCATCCCCGTTCTCGACGCCGCGGCGCGCACCGAACCGACGCTGTCGGTCATCATCTGCTGTTACACCGAGCGTCGGCGTCGATCGCTCGACACCGCGATCGACGAAGTACGAGCGCAACTCGGTCCCGACGACGAACTCCTCGTCGTCATCGATCACAACGAATCCCTGCGCGCGGACCTGGCAGTCGCCCATCCCGACGCGATCGTGTGCGCCAACACCGGAGCCCGCGGGCTGTCCGATGCACGCAACTCCGGCGCGGCCGCTGCGGGCGGAGACGTCGTCGTCTTCATCGACGACGACGCGTGTCCGGCCACGGGCGCACTGGCGGCCGTCCGAACCCGATGCTCGGACCCCGACGTCGTGGCAGTGGGCGGAGCCGTTGTGGCACTGTGGGACTCCCCCGCGCCCCGATGGTTCCCCGAGGAGTTCGGGTGGGTGGTCGGCTGCGATTACCGAGGACTTCCGCGTGACGGCGCGCCGATCCGCAACCCGATCGGCGCGGCCATGGCCGTCCGCCGGGTCGCCTTGACCGAGATCGGTGGTTTCTCGACGCGACTCGGTCGACAGGGCACGTTGCCCGCCGGGTGCGAGGAAACCCTCATGGGCATCGACCTGCGGCGCCGGGACCCGTCGTCGAAGATCCTGCGCGACACGGCTTTCGGAGTCACACATACGGTGACCGACGACCGTGCCCGGTTCGGCTACTTCGCCCGTCGGTGCTACCAGGAGGGGCGCTCGAAGGCGATCCTGTCGGAACTGGCCGGCAGCGGCGAGGCCCTGGCGAGCGAGCGGAGGTACAGCACCAGGGTGCTGCCCGCGGGGGTCTGGCGACATCGTCGGACCCCGAGTCGGGTCGGCGCGCTCGTCGCCGGTTTCGTGCTCACCTGCGCCGGATACGCTTTCGGGCTTGCCGGCCGCGGGCGAGGTGTGTCCCGATGAGGCCCGGCAGGCTGCTCGCGTCGATGGGTGCGGCGGTGGCGACGGCGGTGTCCGCGTGTTCGGTACCGACCGTCCTGGCCGAGCCCGACACCGGACCCGAGGTGATCTTCGTCGACGAGTTCGACGGCCCCGCGCGCGCACCGGGCAGCCCCTGGCAGATGATGACCGGCGGCGGTGGCTGGGGCAACGACGAGTCGCAGGTCTACACCGACTCGTCCGCCAACGCCCGGATCGACGGCGAGGGACACCTGGCCATCACCGCGCGCCGGGGACCGGACGGCTACACCTCGGCGAGATTGTCGACGAAGGATCGGCTCTCGGTCACCTACGGCCGGATCAGTGCCCGCATCGCCGTACCCGCCGGCACCGGTCTGCACCCCGCGTTCTGGATGCTCGGCGACGACATCGACGAGGTCGGGTGGCCCGCGGCCGGTGAGATCGACATCATCGAGACGCTCAATCAGGCACCGGAATTCCACACCGGGGTCCACGTACCGCAGACGTCCTCGGAACGGGGACAGAACATCTCGAGATCGGGCGTCCCCGCCGGGCCGCTGGCCTCGACCTTCCGCACCTACTGGCTGAACAAGCTCCCGGGCCGGATCGAGAGCGGGATCGACGACCAGCGGCTGTTCGTCGTCGAACCCGGGGATCTCGCGCCGGACGCACGCTGGGTCCTCGACCAGCCCTTCCACCTACTGCTCAATCTCGCCGTCGGGGGCAATTGGCCCGGACCGACCGACGACACGACACCCGCGGAGAACACCATGCTCGTCGACTGGGTACGGGTGACCGCACCGTGACAACCGACTACGTCCACGACGCGGCGGAGGACACCACCGATCCGGCCCCGGTTCCGCTGAATCCCGCGATGCCGCTCGAGGGCGCCCCCGAATGGGCGGGTGCCACCTGGGTCGGGACACTCGATGTCACCGAGATCGCCGACGGCGACCGGACTCCCGGATCGGCGCCCGACGGGTCGGTCACCTGCGTCCCATCGGACGCCACGGGTTATCGGCGCGCACGGGTTCTCCTCCGACACGGCTCCGTACCCATCCGGTTCGTCGACGCGCCGATCGACGACGGCCTCGTGCGGGTCCCGGTCGCACCGTACGCACTGCCCGAGCCACCTTCGCGCGCCTCACTACCGCCGATCAGCGTCGTCGTCTGCACGCACGAGCGCCCCGGCATGCTGGCCGATGCGCTGCAGTCACTGCAACGACTGGACTACCCCGACTACGAGGTGGTCGTCGTCGACAACGCGCCCCGCACCGACGGCACTCGACAGGTCGTCGAGTCCCTCGACGACCCGCGGTTCCGGATCGTGACCGAGCCGGTCGCGGGACTGTCCAACGCACGCAACGCCGGCCTGCTGGCCACCGCTCACGACCTGGTGGCCTTCACCGACGACGACGTCGTCGCCGACACCGGGTGGTTGCTGGGGCTGGCCCAGGGTTTCGCCCGGTCGCCGGAGATCGCATGCGTGTGCGGCATGGTGCCGAGCGGAGAACTGCGGACTCGGTCGCAGGTCTACTTCGACTGGCGGGTGTCGTGGGCGGATTCGATGCGGGCTCGGGTCTTCTCACTCGCCGAGCCACCATCGGATCTGCCGCTGTTCCCCTTCCAGATCGGGGTCTACGGCACGGGTGCCAATTTCGCGATCCGCCGGGACATCGCGCTGTCGCTGGGCGGGTTCGACGAGGCGCTCGGGGCCGGGACCCGGACACGGGGTGGCGAGGACATCGACATGTTCTTCCGAATCCTGACGGCGGGCCACGCGCTGGCCAACGAGCCGGATTCGATCATCTGGCACCGGCATCGCAGCACCGACGACGCCTTGCTGGAGCAGTCGCGGGGTTACGGCGTCGGACTCGGTGCGTGGCTGACCAAGGTCGCCACCGACCGACGCCATCTCGCACTCGCCCTGCGCGTGCTCCGGCGTCGGTCGCGCGCCGTCGCGAAAGCCGGTGTCGCCTATGGTGCGATCACCAGACCACCGGCGGCCATCGCCGACGGTGTCGCGGCCCGGGCAGGCCGGCGCGAGGTGCTGTCGGTCGTCGGCGGACCCGTCGCGCTGGTTCGCGAGCGCCTTCGTGGCCGTCGCGCCGAGCCGCTGGCGAAGGGATCAGCGTGACTGCCGCCGCGGAGGCCGCACCGTCGCGTCTCTCCGACGCCGGCACTGTGAGCACCACGGCGACGGCCGGCCGCTCGGGGTTTGTGGCGACCCTGAGCGTCGTCGCCGCGATCGCCGGACTCGTCGGTGCGCTGCCGCTGCCGTCGGTGCTCAGCGCATTGTCGGTGGGCTTCTTCGTGATCTGTGGACCCGGTGCCGCCGTGTGCACCTGGGTGGAACTCCCGCGGCGCACCCGACTCGCCGCCGTACCGACGCTCGGCCTGGCGCTCACCACCCTGGTCACCATCGCCGCCATCTGGGCGTCGTGGTGGCAGCCGACAGTCCTCCTGGTGGTCGGCAGCGCGGCGGTGCTGGCGTCGGGCATCGCGTTTCGTCGACGGACGCACGCGCCGACCCCCGACCTCCGGGAGCTACGGACCCGACTCACCGGCCGCGGGGCCACCGCGTTCCGCAGTCCCGGCCTCCGGTCGACCGGGTTCCGTGTGTCCGTTGCGTTCTGCGTTGCGGCGCTGACGTTGTGGGCGATCGCCGTGCCGACGCTCCCGGGCGTCGACGCGAGCTACTACGGTCTGCTGTTCTCCGGCAGCGGACGCCTGCTCATCCCGGCGACCCTGCTGACCGCGGCCGCTGCCGTCGTCGCGATCGCCACCCGGAGCTCCGCCGGGCTCGTGGTCACCATCGGGACCTCGATCGTCGTCAGCCGCGTGACCACCTGGCTCGGCACCGAGATGCCGCTCTACGACTGGACATACAAACACCTCGCGGTCGTCGACTACATCCAGGACACCGGCACCCTCACCCCGAGCGGTACCGACATCTACGCCCAGTGGCCCGCGTTCTTCGTGGTCGGGGCCTGGTTCTGCGACGTGACGGGACTGGATCCGATGGTGCTGGCGCATCTCTTCGCGACGGTCGTCCACGTACTCCTCGCGGTCATCGTCTACGCCACGGCGCGCACCCTGTCGATGAGTCGCATCGTCGCGCTGACAGCAGCTTTCCTCGTCGAAACGGTCAACTGGGTCGGTCAGGACTACTTCGCACCCCAGGCATGGGCGCTCGTGCTGGCCTATGGCGCGATCGCCCTCCTGCTGGCGTCGCGACGCACCCCGCGCGCCGCAGTCCTGGCGATCATCCCATTCGCGGCGATCGTGCCGAGTCATCAGCTGACACCGTTCTGGGTACTCGGGGCGGGCATCCTGCTGGTCATCCTGCGCCGGGTGCGACCGTGGTGGGCGGTGGCCATCATGGTCGCCATCGCCGGTGCCTATCTGCTGGCCAATCTGGAAGCGGTTGCCCCGTACGGCATCTTGTCGGGCGGCAACCCGATCGACAACGCGGCCAGCAACTTCACCATGGCCGGCGTGCCCGCCAAGGAGACCACCTCGATGGTGTGCCGTGGATTGTCGGCGGGGGTCGTGGTGTCGGCCGGCGTCTGCGCGCTGATCGGCCTGCGCCGCAGGCGCGCACATTGGCTCACCCTCGCTGTGCTCGCGTTCTCCGCTCTCGCCCTGTTGCTGGGCCAGAGCTATGGCGGCGAGGCGATCTTCCGCGTCTATCTCTATGGGCTCCTCGGTTGTGCGCTGCTGATCGCACCCACCCTGGTCTGGTTGCTCACCGGCTTCTCGCGGGGTGCCGGGGCCCGGTTGCGGGCCGCCGGCGCCGCCGTACTCGTCTGCGCGGCGACCCTCGCCGGCATGTATTCCTATGTGGCGCTGTGGCCGCTGATCGTCGAGACCCGCGCACAGTACGAGGCGATCGACACCATCACGGAGAACGCCGAACCCGGAACCCGGTTCATCTCACTGCATCCGGCGGGCATGCCCACCCGGACGAACGGCAACTACGCGCCGATGACGTTGGCGAACCCCTACTTCGACTACCCGCTCAGTTTCGACCTCGCGGGCGACCGGATGACGTTCCCCAGTCCCGAACAGCTCGGCGACCTCTTCTGGAAGGTCGACCAGTCCGACATGCCGACCTACGTCACCTTCACCGAGCAGTCGCGCCGGATCTCCGCCTACTACGGGACGTACCGGCCCGACGCGGCGGCCGAACTCGAAGCCGCTCTTCGGGTTGCGCCGGGGTGGCGCATGGTCCACGAGGACGGCGAGACCGCGATCTTCGTCTTCGAACCCCAGCGCGACCCCTCCGCCCCCTGAGCCGAGAAGAGCGCCCCCTCCGCCACCTGAGGTGCAAGGAGCACAAGCGATCGACCCCCTCCGCCCCCTGAGGTGCAAGGAGCACAAGCGATCGACCCCCTCCGCCCCCTGAGGTGCGAGGAGCGATAGCGACGAGCCACGAAGGGCTCGCGAGGATCACTGCTCCCGAACGCCGAACGCCGGCGACCTCACGGTCACCGGCGTTCGTCACGCGGGGCGTCCTCCTTTGCGGCAGAGGCGCTCTCGGTCCGCTCAGCGGAGAGCCGACGCCTTGTGGTCGCGGTGGAGGCGACGCTCGAAACCGATGGTCCGGAGCACGCGCACACCGTCGGTCAGGGCGTTGAGGTTGCTGCGTCCGTGGATTCGCTTGGACTCGCGGCTGCCGACCTCACGGATCGTCAGACCGCTCCGCGCCATGCGCACGTTGATGATCGTCTCGATCTCGAACCCGTCGCCCCACTGGGGTTCGTCGACATCGGTGAGCGGAAGATCGAGGACGTCGAGATGGCGACGCCAGAATGCGTTGTAGCCGTAGCAGAGATCGGCGAACGAGGTGGCGAAGATCCGGTTCACGAGCCAGTTCAGACCCTTGTTGCCAGCGCGGCGGAAGGCGGTGATGTCGTCGCTGTGCCCGCCCAGGGAGAAGCGGCTGCCCTTCGCGAGGTCGGAGCCGGCCACGAGCGCACCGACGAAGTCGGGGATCTCGGCGGGGTCCGTGGAGCCGTCGGCGTCGATCATGACGATGATGTCACCGGTCGCCACCTCGAAGCCGCAGGCGAGCGCGTTTCCCTTGCCGGAACGGGTCTGCGAGACGATCACCGCATCGGGCCACAACGTCCGCGCGACGTCGACGGTCCCGTCCACCGACGCGCCGTCGACGACGACGATCTGGTCCACGGGCGGCATCCGCTCGGCCACATACGGCAGATTGAGCGCCTCGTTGCGGGTCGGGATGACGACGGTGACAGTAGGTCTCGCAGTCTCGACGACCTCGGCCGCGGAGACGTCGCCGATGCCGGCGATCTCCGCGACCCGCTCCCCCGTTTCCACGCCACCCGATGGATGGACGTCGAGTTCGTTCTCAAACTCGGTCATGTCGTCGAGCACCGCCGGATCTGCACCCCCCGTGCCGTTCCCAGCGTCGATCAAGTCGGTCACCATACCTCCAGCGCGAATCGCATCATCATGAGTCATGAAGCGCCCCCCACGACGCTCAGCGAGTGAAGCATAACCAGTAAGGTTAGGCTGCTCTTACTTTGTGATCAGCTTCATACGAACCGCCTAAAACGGACTCGCGCAGTCGGATCGGTACGAGCGATGCCCTCGTGAGGCCTAAGCGCCCATCCGCTCCGCGTCATCCGACACCACTGAGTGGAAAGCCAACTTCAGGATAGGCTACCCTCATCTCGGATCCGCGCGTCCCGCCAGATTCACCGCCCGCCGGATCACGATCGGAGAAGTCAGTGTTCGACGCGCACACGCCGTCCCGACGATCTCCTCGACCGATCGAGACACCGGCGGAATCCGTCACCCGGCGGCGCGCCCGGCCGAGAAGATTCACCAGGAACACCGGAGGGCTCCTCGGCGACCAGACGGGCGTGGGCCTCAACATCATGGCCGTCATGACGTCGAGTCTCGCGACCGGTGTCCTCGGATTCGTCTTCTGGACCATCGCCGCACGTGGCTACACCACCGCCGAGGTGGGTCGGGCGTCCGCGCTCATCACCTCGGCGACCCTGCTGGCCACCCTGTCGAACCTCAGCATCGGCAGCCTCTACGAACGCTTTCTCCCTGTCGCAGGGGGCAACGCGCCCCGGATCATCGCGTCGGGGCGCCTCGTGATCATCGGTGCCGCACTCCTACTCGGACTCGGTTTCGTGTTTCTCGGACCGGTGGACTCCCTGTTCATGAGCCCGTGGGAGACCTGGCTGTTCCCGCTCTTCGTGGCCGTGCTGGGGATCTTCGCCATCCAGGATCAGACCCTCATCGGCCTGGGCCGCTCGCGAACCGTTGCCACGAAGAACATCTCACAGTCGACCATCAAACTGGTCCTGGTGACGGCGTTCATCCCGGTTGCCACCGGATTCGCCGTCTTCTGGGCCTGGGTCCTGCCCGCGGCGGTGATCGCGGCGTGGGTCGGCCTGAGTGCGATCCGTCGTACCGCCCGCTCGATGACCGGCCCGGGCACACTTCCGCGGCCGGGCGAGATCGCCCAGTTCTATGCCGGCTCACTGGGGATCACGGCCGTCGGGGTGGTCGTGCCCCTCATCGTGCCGCTCGTGATCGTCGCTCGCCTGGGAACCGAGATGAACGCCTACTTCTCGATCTGCTGGCTCGTCGTGAACACCGCGGCGATCCTCCTGCACGCAACGTCGGCGCCCTTCGTGGCCAAGGCCGCGGAGCCCGATGCCGATCTCCGGTCGGCAACGATCCGGTTCATGACCCTGTGCGGTGGCGCCGGGGTCATCGGCGGCGTCGTCCTGTTCGTCACCGCGCCCTGGATTCTCGCGATCATGGGACCCCAATACGCCGACGAGGGCACCGATCTGATCCGTCTCATGGCGCTGACCCTGCCGACCGTGTCGTTCGTGACGATCTACACGGCGCTCGCCCGTGTCCGCCGCAAGCTCCGCCTCGCCGTCGGCGTGCAGGGCGTGTTCGGTGTGATCGTGCTGTGCGGCATCGTCTTCGGCGCCGACCACTGGGGCATCATCGGCGTCGGTTACGTCTATCTCACGGCCAACGTCGCCGTCGTGATCCTGCTGCTCGTTCCCGGTCTCCGGCTCATCCGCAAGGCCTTGACCCCCGCCCCCACTGCTGCCGAGCTCTCGGCGAGGACGACCACACCATGACCATCGACTCCACTCGTGGCCTCGTCGCCGCGTTCCCCGCGACCGAGTCCGGCACCGCCCAGCCCGAGCTGGCCGGCGGGCTGGCGCATGCGTTCGCGGCGGCCGCCGACCGTTTCGGGGACGCGATCGCGCTCCGATTGCAGGGCACCGAGATCAGCTATCGCGCGCTCCTCGACACCGCGCGTGGTGTCGCCGGACGGATCCACGAGCTGCAACCCGGCGAGCGGGGTCCGGTGGTCGTTCAGCTCGGCCTGTCCCCGGACACCGTCGCCGTGGTCCTCGGCATCGTCCTGACGCGGCGACCTCTGGTCACGCTCGACACGGCGCTGCCCGCGGACCGGATCGACGCCATACTCGCCTCGCTGCACACCCATGGCCGGCCACCGGGCCTGGCCGTCGCCGATGACGATCACCTGGACAGGCTGCGCGACTGCGGAAATCGACTCGGACTCATGGTCGCCGCGACGACCGACGTCCTCGTCGACGCTCCATCGGCATCGGATGCGGCCATCCCGTCCGATACCGGCGGGGCCCCACTCCTCCCGACCGACACGGCCTTCGAGGTCACCAACATCCAGTTCACGTCGGGTTCCACCGGAACCCCGAAGGGTGTGCTGCAACCGGGCGCGATGTGGTTGTGCGACTCGATTTTCATGCGAGCGTGTTTCGGGCTCGCACACCGCCTGCGCGTCGCCTTGTGCATGCCGATCAGTTTCGGCGGCGGCCTCAATGTGTTGATGGGCTCACTGCTGAGCGGTTGCGATGTCCTCGTCGCCGATCCGCGGCAGGGTACGTCGACCGATTTGCTCGACATGATCGCGGCAGACGAGATCCACACCGTCTTCCTCACCCCGTCGCTGCTGCGCTCGCTCGTTCGCGCCGGCGCGTCGGGCGCACTCCATCCCGCGTGGGCGAATCTGCAGCGGATCATCACCACCGGCGAACCGCTCACCGGTGAAACTGCCACCGCCACACTCGCGTTGGCACCACAGGCGACCGTCACCAACTGGGCCGGTTCGTCGGAGACCTATGCGATCGGGCACTTCGACGTCCGCGCCGGCGATCCCGCCCGAACCGGGCCGCTGCCCGCGGGCACCCCGGCGCTCCACAAGACGGTGACGATCGACCCGTCCGGTCGGGTGTCGATCTCGTCGCGCTACATCGCTCTCGGTTATCTCGACCCCGCGGGCGACGCCGGCCGGTTCTCGGTCGACGACGACGGCGTGCGGACGTTCCACTCCGGCGACAAGGGACGGTTCGACGGCGACGACCTGATCCTGCTCGGGCGTGCCGACGACGCGGTGAAGATCCGTGGTTACCTCGTCGAGCCGGCCGAGGTCAGCGCCGCACTCCTACGCGAGGGCGACCTCTCCGAGGCCGTCGTGATCGCGCGCGAGACCCCCTCCGCGACAGTGGAACTGATCGCCTACGTGGTCCCCGAAGGCAGCCGGCGCACACCGCCGACCGCCGCCCTGCGTGCCCGCCTGCGGGATGCGCTGCCGCCGTGGATGGTCCCGACGCACATCGTCGAACTGTCCGACCTGCCCCGCAACGCCCGCGGCAAGGTCGATCGCACGGCCCTGCCCGAACCCCGGCGGCACATCGAGCCGGTGGCAGGCGAGCTCGAATCGTCCGTCGCCGCGACCTGGGCGCGTGAACTCGCGCTGGACGTCGTCGGCCGGAACGAGAACATCTATGCGCTGGGCGCGGATTCGTTGACGATTCAGCAGATCATGGTGCGCCTGAACTCATCTCACGGCGCCGCCCTCACCCAGTCCGACATGGCCTCCGCACCGACCGTCGCGGAACTCGCGGCACTCATCGCCACCCGCACCGGCGGGTCGGAGACAGAATCGGGGTGCCGGCGCGACGCGCGCCTGGCACCGACGACGGTGTCGTTGCGCCGTGGGACCGGCCGGCCGGTCTTCTGTTTCACCGGCGCGGGCGCCTCGGCGCTCACCTTCGTGCCCTTCGCCGACCGCATCGGCCAACTCGACGGCATCGGACCGGTTTTCGCGTTCGCACCACACGGACTGGACACACGCGGGATCCCCGACTGGACCGTCAACGCGGCCGTGCGGCGCCACCTGCGCGACCTGCGACGGATCCAGCCCGAAGGGCCCTACATCCTCGTCGGCCACTCACTGGGCGGGTTCATCGCCCTGGAGGCCGCGCGTCGACTCGAGGCCGACGGGCACCGTGTCGACCTCGTCGTCGTGGTGGACACCTTCGTCCCGCCTCGGATCCTGCATCGCGCCAAGCGCGCCGATCCGTCCCTCACCACGACCCCGGTATACGAACCCCTCGCTCGAAAAGAACTGTGGCGACGACGTATTCGTGTCCCACTCGCGGGTGTGGTGAAGACCTCGCCCACCGCCGACGCGCAGGCCCTCGAGGAGCTCGGCGTCCGGGTCGCGCGGCTGCATCGTCCGCGGCCGTATTCGGGGCGAGTCCTGGTGGTGCAGGGCAGCGAGAATCGCGACGAACCGTCGGTCTGGCGGCGCCACATCGTGACCGGCGACGTCGACGTCCTCCGGCTCGACTGCAATCACCTGTCCGTGGTCCGCGAACCCCACATCGGCGACGTCGTCGACGCCATCGGCACCGCCCTCGACCGCCGGGACGCCTGAGACTCAGCCGTAGGCGACGTCGACGGCGTACCGGGTGAACCCGAGCCGCTCGTAGGTGTGCAGCGCGGCGACGTTGTCACCCTCGACGTAGAGGTTGATCTCCGCGACTCCCGCGCGCGCGAGATGGTGCAGTCCGGCGAGCGTCAGCAATCGGCCCAGCCCCCGGCCCTGTGCCGCGGGATCGACGCCAACGATGTAGACCTCGCCGAGATGCGCGTCGTGCCGCTTGGTCCAGTGGAACCCGCGGAGCTTGCCGGTCCCGTCGCCGCCACGGTCGAACGCGAGGAACAACCCCGCCGGATCGAACCAGTCGGCCGCGACCCGTTCGTGGATCTGCTCCGGCGACCAACCGCCCTGCTCGGGATGCCAGTCGAACGCCGCATTGTTCACGCGCAGGATCTCGGCGTCGTCGGACGGCCCGGCGTAGGTCCGGAGCTCGACTGTCGGGTCGACGACGAGTTCGGGGAGCTCGTGGCCCTCTCCGACCGGGCGTCGCAGCTGCAGGAGTTCGCGACGCTTCGTCAGGCCCATCGACGCGGCGAGCGCAACAGCACCCGGGAGGTCGCCGTGCGCCCAGACCCGGACCCCGGCCCCCGACTCGGGAACGGGTGCGGCACCGAACGCCGCATCGAGCAACCTCCGGCCGTGCCCCTCACGCCGATGCGCCGGGTCGACGACCGCCTCGATCATCGCAGGCTCACCGTCGCGACCGGGGACGATGACGGCGTAACCCGCTCCTGACCAGACATGGACGGTCGGCGACCCGTCGGGGGCGTCGATCGCCGTGACCGCACCTTCCGACAGCGGTGCGACGCCGTCGGCCGTGGTCGCGTCGCGGACCAGACGACGAGCGAAGTCCGCCACGTCGTCGGGCAGCGCGCCCTGATGGATCTGGATGCGATCAGTTCCCGGCGCTTGCACTGAACTCCTCGTCGAAGGGGTCGGAACCATCCAGGGCACCGTCGAAGTCGTCGGGGCCGGACCCGGCCGGTCCCGCAGGCTCGTCGTCGGACAGGTCGGTGTCCGCCGCCGCGGCCGCCCGACCGCGCGTCGGGCGTACTGCCTTGTACCCGACGTTGCGCACGGTGCCGATCAGCGACTCGTGCTCGCTGCCCAGCTTGGCGCGGAGGCGCCGGACGTGCACGTCGACGGTGCGGGTGCCGCCGAAGAAGTCGTACCCCCAGACCTCCTGCAGCAGCTGAGCCCTGGTGAACACGCGACCGGCGTTCTGCGCCAGGTACTTCAGGAGTTCGAACTCCTTGTAGGTCAGGTCGAGCGGACGTCCGCGCAGGCGCGCGGTGTAGGTCCCCTCGTCGATGACGAGTTCACCCAGCGTGACCTTGCCCGAGGACTCCTCCGCAGCGACCCCGCGGGTACGCACCACGAGCAGGCGCAGCCGGGCGTCGAGCTCGGCCGGGCCGGTACCCGGCAGCAGGAATTCGTCGATGCCCCAGTCTGCGTTGACCGCGACCAGCCCACCCTCGGTCAGCACCGCCGCGACCGGCACCGAGGAGCCGGTGCTGCCCAGCAGACGGCACAGTCCGCGAGCCGCCGCGAGATCGGCGCGCGCGTCGACCAGCGCGACATCGGCGTTGCCCGCCTCCATGAGTGACGACACCTCGGTCGGAGCGGTCCGTACCGTATGCGCGAGCAGCGACAGCGACGGCAAGACCGACTCCGGATTCGGGTCGGCCGTCAACAACAAGAGATCCACCCAGCACTCCGATCTCGTTCGTCCCCGTCCCGGACCATCCAGATCGCTCACCACGACGTGAACGCCACCCACACCTGCGCTCGGCGATTGTTTACGCCGCCTTACCAACGTGTGCGGGATAGGTGACAGAATAGCGCCACCGGGGCGGTTGGCTGTTAACAAGGCGACCTCGACCGCCGGATGACGACGACGGGGAGGGTGATCGGCCGAGCATGCCGCGCATCCGGAAAGTGCTTGTCATCGGCGTTGTCGCCGCGCTCGCCGCAACGGGGGTCGCGGTCGGCGTCGACGTCGCGGCCGCAGTCCGCGGCGAACACCAGCTCTCCCGCGCCATCGCCCAATCCCCCCGCGTGACTGTCGATCCCGAGGTCACCATCGCCGGGTTCCCGTTCACCTCCCAGTCGTCCGCCGGCCACTTCGCGGGCGCCACCATCGCCGCACGGGGCGTCGAGCTGCCCGGCTGTGAGCCCGCCCGCGGCGTCTGCCGCGGCGAGTTGGGGGCCGCTCTCGGCCCGTTCGACGTCGCCGACGGCAGCGGTTTTACCGCGAGTGATGTTCTCCACACCAGCTCGATCTCGGCCTACACACGCCTCGACGCCGTCACCCTGGCGCGGTATCTGCGCATCGTCGACCTCACGGTGAGCACGCCGGGGCCGGACGGCAAGGCCGGTGCGGGCGGCCCTCAGGACGGCACCGTCAGCCGCACCAGCGGCGTCGTGTTCACCGGCACCGTCGCGCTGCCGCCGGGCGACGGACTCGATCCCGCCGAGCCACCGTCGGCGTCGGCTTACGACGGACCGAAGGTGCGCGTGAGCGTGTCCGTCGACCTCGGCGTGGTCGACGGCGCACTGGACATCCGGGCCACCGGCTTCTACACCGGCCCCGAACGCCACGTCGACGCCGAGATCGCGCCCGACATGCGCGCCGCGGTTCTCGACCGGTTCAGCATGACGCTCCCCCGACTGCCCATGGCCTGGGACGTCGCGGCCGAGCGCGCGGAGAGTTTCGGCGGGGACGTCCAGCTGGTCGGCGATTCCGGCCCGGCCGCGGTCCGACCCGACCGCTTCTGAGGGTCACCCGAACAGACTCTGAGCAGTTCAGACGGTTGTCGGGGATGCGGGCGCCAAACGACCCCGGCCGTTGGGGGCCCGATCGACTCTGTTGTACCCTCGTGGGCATGCAGCAGCGCCGTGAGTATCTGCTCACACGACGCCGGGCGATCGACTTCTGTCGTGTCGCCGACTGTTGTTGTCGCACTCGCCGTTGACGGTGTGACCACCCGCGCTGCGTTGGCAGCCGGTCGCCCACACCGTCGATGAGTACGGGGGCGTCTCCACCGAGGTATCGATTCCTCGATTCCGTGCGCCGTCACCCGCGCTCATCATCTCCGCCGAGAACGCGGGAATCCTTCTCGCGTCTCACTGTTCTCCACCTCCACCATCTGATCGACGACCATCACAAATGCACCGGAAAGGACACCGCCATGGCACGTTCCGACGTCCTGGTCAGCACCGAATGGGCTGAGCAGAACCTCAATGCCGAAAAGACCGTCTTCGTCGAGGTCGACGAGGACACCTCGGCCTACGACGGCGGGCACATCGCCGGCGCCGTCAAGCTCGACTGGAAGACCGACCTGCAGGATCCGGTCCGCCGTGACTTCGTCGACGCCGAGCAGTTCGGCGCCCTGCTGTCCGAGCGCGGCATCGCCAACGACGACACCGTGATCCTCTACGGCGGCAACAACAACTGGTTCGCCGCCTACGCATACTGGTACTTCAAGCTGTACGGCCACAACGACGTCAAGCTCCTCGACGGTGGCCGCAAGAAGTGGGAACTCGACGGCCGTCCGCTGTCGTCCGACTCCGTCAGCCGTCCGGCCACGACCTACAAGGCCGGCGAGCCCGACCTGAGCATCCGCGCGTTCCGCGACGAGGTCGTCGACGCCATCAACGTCAAAAACCTGGTCGACGTGCGCAGCCCCGACGAGTTCTCGGGCAAGATCCTGGCGCCGGCTCACCTGCCGCAGGAGCAGAGCCAGCGTCCCGGCCACATCCCCGGCGCCATCAGCGTGCCGTGGAGCAAGGCTGCCAACGAGGACGGCACCTTCAAGTCGGACGAGGAACTCGCCGAGCTCTACGGTGAGGCCGGCCTCGACGGCTCGAAGGACACCATCGCCTACTGCCGCATCGGCGAGCGCTCGAGCCACACCTGGTTCGTCCTCAAGGAACTGCTCGGTCACCAGAACGTCAAGAACTACGACGGCAGCTGGACCGAATACGGCTCGCTGATCGGCGTCCCGATCGAACTCGGAGAAGGAAAGTAAGAGATATGTGTGCTGCACCCAAGCAGGGACAGAAGCTGCCCGCGGGCGTCGACGTCGAGAAGGAGGTCGTCCTGACCGGACAGGTCACCGACGGCTCGGGTTCGCCCGTCGCCGGCGCCTTCGTGCGTCTGCTCGACTCCACCGGTGAGTTCACCGCCGAGGTCGTGGCCTCGCCCACCGGCGACTTCCGTTTCTTCGCCGCCCCCGGCACCTGGACGCTGCGCGCCCTGTCCGCCGTCGGCAACGGCGACGTGACGATCAGCCCCGAGGGCCCCGGCATCCACGAGAAGGACATCACCGTCTCGAAGTGACGCCGGAGACATCGTCTCCACAGTGACGGCCAGTTCGTCCCCGGCAGCCCGGTCACCGCATCCGCGGTGACCGGGCTGTCTCGTTCCGGCCCCGCGAAACGTCCGGGCCGGGCCGGGGTTAGAATTTCCCTCGTGGTCCTCTTCTTCGAAATCCTGCTGATCCTGGCCGCCGTGCTGATCACCTGGTTCGGTGTCTACACCCTGTACCGCCTGGTGACCGACGAGTCGTGACGTCCCCACCCGGCGGCACCACGGCCGACGGCCCATCCGCCCCGGAGCCGTCCGGCGACGGGTCGACAGATGCCGTCTCCGAATCCCGCCGGTCCGGTGACGAGGCGATCAATCAGGCCGAGGCCCGGGCCGTGGAGTCCGGCAGCCGTGAACGCAACGTCCCCACGTGGGACGATCTGCCGCTTCCCGCCGACACCGCCAATCTCCGTCTCGGGGCCGATCTGCATCCGGGCCTGCTCGCACTCCTGCCGCTCGTCGGTGTGTGGCGTGGCGACGGCGAGGGGCACGATCCCGAGACCGACACCGACTATCACTTCGCGCAGCAGGTCGTGGTCTCGCACGACGGTCAGAACTTCCTCGCCTGGGAGTCCCGCTCGTGGGTGATCGACGAGGACGCCGCCTACCAACGGCCCGACCTCCGCGAATCCGGATTCTGGCGGATCGGTGAGGACGACACCATCGAACTGCTGCTCGCCCACGCCGAGGGTTCCGTCGAACTCTTCTACGGCACCCCGCTGAACCAGACCACCTGGGAACTCGCCACCGACGTCGTCATCAAGGCCGAGTCGGGCCGGCGCACCGGCGGTGCCAAACGTCTGTACGGCCTCGTCGCCGACGGCGACCTCGCCTACGTCGAGGAGCGCGTCGACGCCGACGGGGATCTCACACCCCGGCTGTCCGCCAAGCTCCGCCGACACGTCGGCTGATCCACCTCATCGACGCTCCCTGCGCCCCGCACACTCGCCCCAGTCCGGCGGCGCGGCCTCCTGCTCCCTGAGGTGCGAGCGAAGCGAGCCTCGAAGGGTCGCCGATCCGAGAACGCCATGTAGAGATTCCGTTTCGGCAGTGCGCTGTAGACGGGCGATCCGAGCATGACGACGACGGACCCGTACGCAGTGGCCTCACCCGGGCGCCCCGCCCACCCGGGATGCACCGTTCCCGACCGCGACATGTACGGTCCGTGCCCCGCCGTGCCGCCGATGCGGCGTCCGACCACCGAGAACACCTCGGCGCGCGCGGAATGCGGGGACAGGTCGAAACCGACGCGGCCTCCCGGCGGACACTCGACGAAGGTGAGGTCGGCACCGGATCGATGCACCACACCGATCCAGTCGCGGCTGGAGTTGCGCACGAGGAACGTCGAACCGCCCGTCCGGTACTGATACGAGATGCCCGCCGCCGCGGCGTCGAGAATCTGTCGGCCCGAGACACCGCCGTTCCACTCCGGACTCCACGGAGTGAGGTACAGGTGGTCGAGGAACTCGTGCCGGGTGGGGATCGGCAGCGTCACCGGCATCACCCGTCCGTCTCGCACCCACACCGCGCCGTACAGGACCGGCCGGCCGTCGGCGGTGCGCGGCGCCTGGACGTAGGTGAGCGAATCCCCCTCCGGCAGAGGGGCTTCCGAACCGGGGATCAGGATGTCGAAATATGTGCGACCGTCCGCGAGCAGGACCACGACGGCCGCATCGCGCTCGCCACGGTTGCCGATGGTGACGCGGTCACCGAAGTCGCGGGACCTGTCCCTGGCGTGGAACAACCCGGCGGCGTGCGGATCGGCGAACTCGAAGCGGGGTGCCACCGCCGTTCCGAAGTCCGGATCGCCCGGACCCCAGTACCGTTCGCCCACCCCGGGTTGATGGCGACCGGGGTTCGCCTCTCCGACCACCGTGGCGATATTCGTGGCCACCATCGCACCTTCTCCTCTCGGCACCCCGACGGGCGCCGTGGACTCGCTGTGTTCCCATTCCAGCGCTTCCACGCCCCGGTCTCGCGAGTACTGCGCTACGCGAATCACCACGCTGGTCACCGGCAACCGCATCCTGTCTACCTGCGCCCGGAGCGCGCTCCCACGGAGCCGGGTCGCAGATCGAGTCGACGCAGCAGCTGCGCGTTCAGCGCCACCACCACCGTCGACGCGGACATCAGGATGGCGCCGACGCTCATCGGGAGGACGACACCGATCGGCGCCAGGATGCCGGCGGCCAGCGGTACCGAGACGAGGTTGTAACCCGCTGCCCACCAGAGGTTCTGCGCCATCTTCCGATAGCTCGCGCGCGACAGCTCGATGACCGACAGGACCGATCGCGGATCGGACGAGGCGAGGATGACCCCGGCCGAACCGATAGCCACGTCGGTCCCGGCGCCGATGGCGATGCCGACGTCGGCCTGCGCGAGGGCGGGCGCGTCGTTGACCCCGTCGCCGACCATCGCCACGCGATGTCCCTCGCGCTGGAGTTCGGCGACAGTGGCCGCCTTGTCCTCGGGCCGGACCCCGGCGTAGACGCGATCGATGTCGAGCCGGCCGGCGACGTCGTCGGCCACGGCCTGCGCGTCGCCGGTGATCATCACGACCTGCACACCGAGGGCATGGAGTTCGTCCACGGCCGCACGCGACTCCGGACGGACCTCGTCGGCGAGCCGGATCGCCCCTGCGACACGCTCGTCGACGAGCACATGCAGGATGATCGCCCCCTGCTCACGCCACGACGACGCGACGGGGAGTTCGTCGAGGCCCTGCTCGTCGAGCAGATTCGGTCCGCCCACCCGCACGCTGTGTCCGTCGACGGACGCGGACACCCCCACCGCAGGTGACGAGGAAAAGCCCTGTGCGACAGGCAGATCGATACCGTCGGCCCGCGCGGCACGCATGATCGCCGAGGCCAGCGGGTGTTCACTGGCCGCCTCCGCGGCGGCCGCGAGGGTCAGCACCCGACGCCGATCCTGTCCCGGGGCCGGCTCGACCTCGAGGACGGTCGGCTCCCCCTTGGTCAGGGTGCCGGTCTTGTCGAAGAGCACGGCGTCGACATTGCGCATCGACTCGAGCGCGAGCCGGTCCGTGATCAGGACCCCACCGCGGGCGGCCCGCTCGGTGGCGATGGAGACGACGAGGGGGATCGCCAGACCCAGCGCATGAGGACACGCGATGACCAGCACCGTGATCGCGCGGACGACGGCGTCGTCGGGCGACCCGACCGCGGTCCAGACGATCGCGGTCACCACCGCGGCGCCGAGAGCGAACCAGAACAACCACCCGGCCGCGGTGTCGGCGAGCCGCTGAGCGCGCGATGAGGAGGCCTGCGCGTCGGCAACCAGACGCCCGATACCGGCCAGGGCGGTGTCGTCGCCGGTCGCGGTCACGCGGACCCGCAGTCCGGAGTCGGTCGCGACGGTACCGGCGACCACGACGTCGCCGATCTCCCGCCGGACGGGGGCGGACTCCCCGGTGACCATCGACTCGTCCATGTTCGCGGAGCCGTCGATGATGGCGCCGTCGGCGGGCACGGATGCCCCGGGCCGGACGATGACCACGTCGCCGACGACCAGGGCAGCGGGCGCCACCGTGATGATCTCGTCCCCGTCGACCTTCTCGGCCTCGTCCGGGAGGAGCGCGGCGAGTGAGTCGAGGGCCGATGTCGTCCGGGCCAGTGAACGCATCTCGATCCAGTGACCCAGCAGCATGATCACCACGAGCAGCGCCAGCTCCCACCAGAAGTTCAGCTCGTGGCCGAACAGATGCAGCGTCGAGCCCCAGGAGGCGACGAAGGCGACGGTGATCGCCAGGGCGATCAGGAGCATCATCCCCGGACGACGAGAACGGATCTCGCCGGCTGCGCCGGCGAGGAACGGACGTCCGCCCCACAGGTAGAGCACGGTGCCGAAGATCGGCGACACCCATCGCACCCAGTCGGCGTCGGGCAGCCCGTAGCCCAGGATGTCGGCGAACATGTCGTTGAAGCCGACGGTCGGGACCGCCAGGACGAGCATGATCCAGAACAGTCGCCGGAACTGCTCGACGTGGTCCCCGTGACCGCCATGGTCGGCGTGCTCATCGTGGCCGCCGTGCCCGGGTGCGGGCTGAGCGCGATGTGCGTGGTCCGCGGTGGGCGACGCCGCTGCACGTGGATGGTCATGATGCGTGTTCATGACCCGAGACTATACCCCCTAGGGGTACCAGCACCAGGACTACTTCTACCCTGTATGGGTATCCACTCCGCGCACCCCGGACATGGAACGGCCCCCGCATCGCCCTCGATGGGCCTGCGCCGACCGGACCGGGTCGGGATGCGGGGGCCGGGTGACCACCTGGTATTCGCTTGCGCCGACCGACGGGTGGAGTCCCGCCTCGGTGCGACACGAATGCCACACGGTCAACTGCTAACGGATGGTCACCTCACATGTCCGATGAGAAATCACTATCAGACCACCTCCTTCCTTGTGTACCCGCGAACGTACGCCCGATTCCGGCGGGCCGCAACGGATTAACCCGGTCAGGGAGTGGGCACCGGCGCTCCGGCCGGGCCGGGCGCCGGCGTCGGCGTCGCCGCGGGCGCGGAACTCGGGCCGGGCACCGGCTTCGCGTCGGGCGGTAGCGACTCCACGACCTCGATCTTCGAGCGGAAGGTGTCGTCGGTGATGACCTCGATGGAGTTGATCATCCAGCGGTCGCCGTCGCGTTTCATGTCGAAGGTCAGCCGCGACGGGTTGATGCTCACGAGTTCCTTGTTGCCTCGGGTCACCGACTGGTTCATGAAGATCAGGACCTGCGAGGTGTCCGCGGTGTTGGTCACCACGCCCGCGTCCTGGATCGTCACCTCGGACACGACCGACTGCTTGCGTACCTCGGCGGCGAGATTGTTGTCGGTGATCAGCTTCGTGTACTCCGGCTTCGCCGGCCCGGTGAGCACGCTCATCGACTGATCGATGTGCTCGGTGACGTTCTCGGCGTTGTACCCGAACATCGTCGTCGCATAGTCGCGCGCCGCCGCCAGCGACGACGCCCGCGCGTCCTCGACGGCGCGACCCTGGGTGAAGCGGAACCCGAGGAACGCCGTGACCACGACCGCGGCGACCAGCACCACCCCGAGTGCGATCAGACCCAGACGCCCTTTGCCCATCGCGAATCGCGAACGCGAGGTCGGTGCGGACCCGGACGCCATCACGCCACCCACTCGAAGTCGGTCATCTTCAGGTCCCCGTTGATGCGCGTCATGTCCACACGCCACCGGAACACCTTCTCCTGCGACGGCACCTCGCCATCGAGAGATCGCTGGTGCCAGCCGAACACCATGATGACCGAGCCCTCGTCGGGTTCGGCCTTGGTGACCGCAGAACTGAGGATCAGCGACCGGGTCTCCAGCTTGCCGTCGCGGACCAGGGCAGCGACCTGCTGGATGTTGTTCTCCACCTCCTGCTTGACCTTGCCGCTAGTGTCCTCCTGCACCGAGGTGAGGGTCTGGTCGACGGTGTCGGGGTTCATGCTGGTGAGGTTCACGAGGACCTGTGACGCGAAGGCCGAGTACTCGGCTCGCAGGTCGTCGGTGCGGTCCTGGCGGGCGATACCGAGCGCGAACACCACGGACGCGATGGCGCACACGACGATGACCACGAGTGCCACCACGACACCTACGATCGTCCGTGGCGAGCGTCGACCGGTTCCGCGGTACCTGATGCGGCGCTTGGCTTTCGGCGCCTGCGCGGCCGACGAGGCGGCTGCCGTCCGGGCGCGTCGACGCTCACGGTAGCCGACCGTCTTCTCGACCTCGGACGGGTCGGGCGCGATGGCGGGCACCGCGCCGGCGCCCGCCTCAGCGCCGGACTCGCCGTCCGGCTTGGTGAGCGACACCGACGACGTCGTGTCCGACCTGACCTCGTCGGTTCCGGCCGCCGACTCGTCGGTGCGCCCGTCCGTCGGCGTGGGAACATCGCCGGCGGGGGTCGCCGCGGCCGGCTTCGACGGCTTCTTCCCTGCCGAACGCCCGCGCCGGATCGGCGCCGAACGCACCGGCCGCTTCGCATTTCGGCGGTCACCCGTGCCCGCGCGATCCGTGCCCGTGCGATCCGGGGAGGTCGTGCCGGGACCGTCCGGCGTCACGGGGCGACCGTCCCGCTGATCATCGTCTGCCATGTACTGCTCTGTCCCTGCTCATCGCTGCCGGCCCCGGCGTTGTAGGTCTTTCCGTCGGGTCCGATGAAGTTGCCCGAGTCCGGGTCGTATGTCGTCGCGTACACCGCGGGCTCGGCGTCGAAGTCCTTCGGTGTGCCCGGTGTCACGGTACCGGAGGACGCCGGTTGCCATTTCAACCCGAACGGCAGCCCGCTCTGGAAGGGGTCGACCGAACCCGGCTTCGGCACATACCCCGTCGCGCATTCCGCCGGAGTGGGCGCACGGCGTCCCGGGAACTCCGCGCACGGGTAGTTGCGCGCGCCCCGGACGGCGATGTTGGAGTTCTGCGGCACCCGGCACAGCATGCCCGGCGGCAGTTCGCGAGCGGTCTGCTCCGAGGGCCACCGCCAGTCCTCCTTGGGGAGGAACCCGATGTTGCACGGCGGCCGGTCCTGGAAACCGAGCGAGAAGTTCACGTTGGGACCGAACCGGTTGGTGCCGGTGTTCAGAGCCGTGATCAACGAATTGACCAGTCGCGGATAGAGAACGAGGACCTGCTTCCAGTTCGGTAGATACACCACCTGGGTCTTGGCGATGGTGCCCAGATTCGAGACCAACAGCGGGTACGACGCGCCGAGGGATTCGAAGAGTTCCTGGCTCTTCGACGCGGTCGCCGGCCCCTTGCGCAGGATGTCGCCGATCTCGGGCCGGTTCGCGCGGAGCTGATCGGTGAACGCGGTGACGTCCCGGGTCCAGGAGCGGATGGCGTCGGCCGTGCGTGACTGGGTGGCCAGCAGCGGGGCGCCCTGCTCGACCAGCTGGATCGTCGTGTCGGTGTTCTTGTTCGCCTCGTCGACGAACAGGACCATCGAGTCGAGCAGTCGCTGAAGCGCCTCGCCGGTGCCGTTGAACGCGACGAAGGCCTCGTCCATCAGCGAGCGCAGACGCGTGTCACCGATCTCGGCGAGCAACCGGTCGGCCTGGTCGAGCATCGACGAGATCTCCACCGGCACCTTGTTGGTCGAGACCGTGGCCCCGTCCTGCAGGAATCCTCCGGACTCCCCGGCCTCGGGGTCCGGTGTGAACTCCACGAACTGCTCGCCGATCGCGGAGACGCTGCGCACCGACGCCGTCGACGATGCCGGGATCTCCGCGCTGTTCTCGATCGTCAGCACCGCTTCGACGCCGGAGTCGGTCAGCTGCACCGAGTCGACCTTGCCGACGTACACGCCGCGGTAACTGACGTTCGCATTCTGATACAGGCCACCGCTGGTGGGCAGCAACAGCTGCACCTGGTAGCTGCCGACCCCGAACATCGACGGGATGCGGATGTAGAACAGCGCCATCACCACCATCGCGACCACGGTCACGATCGCGAAGATCATCAGCTGCATCCGGACGAATCGCGTGATCTTCATCAGCGGCCACCTCCCGCGGCCGGGACCGGCGTGACCGCGGGCATCTGCGGAATCATGTTCGCCGGAATCGGTTCGGCGGAGTCGGGCATCCGTTCGCCGCCCGGTTGGAGTGGCGCGATGAACGGATTCAGCCCGCGCGCGGCGGCGCCGGCGGGACGTCCGAAGACGCCCTCGGGCCCGGTGACGCCGAGGCTGGCGAACATCGTCTTGTCCAGGCGCTCCAGCGTCAGATCGAGCGTGAGGTCCGAGTTCACGTAGTCACCCTTGACGATTCGTCGGATCGTCGGTTCGTAGAACGGGAAGGTCAGCAGGATGTTGAGCGATTGCGTCATCGCGGGACCTGCCGCCTGGAGCTGATCGAGGGCCGGTTCGATCCCCTCCACGATCGTCACGATGTCCTCGGAGTTGGCGTCGAGGATGTCGTTGGCTGTCTTCGACAGAGTGGCGACCGAGCCGAGCGTGTCCAGGAACTGCTGACGCTGGTCGACGAGAAGCTGCAGGATCTGCGGGCTGTCGTCGAGCGCGCGCTCGATGGTGCCGGACTGTTCGTTCATGGTGCGCGACAACCGGTCGAGTCCCTCGGTGGCCCGGATGATGTTGCCCTTCTGCGCATCCAGATCGGCGACGAGTGTGTTCAGTCGCGGGATCAGCTTCTTGATCTGGTCCTCGCGTCCGCCGAAGACCTCGCTCATCTCGTGCACGATGTCGCCGATCTGTGACAGACCACCGCCGTTGAGCACCACCGACAGCGAGCTGAGCACCTGCTCGGTACTGGGATAGGTACACGCCGAGACCTGTTGTGCCGCATTGATGTCGGGCACCGCGGGCACCGACGGGTCGGTCACGATGTTGGATTGCTCCGGGCATTTGGTGAGGGGGATCTGGTCGCCCGCTTCGAGGCGGCCGCCTTCGGGCTCGGCCGGCTGCACGATCTCCAGGTGCGTCGAACCCAGCGCACTGGTCAACCCCACCATGACGTGCGACCCGCGCGGGACGATCACGCCGTCGTTGAGGCGGATGGTGACCAGCGCATTCCAGTCCTCGACCTCGATGTCGCCGATGCTCCCGACCGTTGCGTCGTCGATGAGGACCGGCGCATTGTTGACGAGTCCGGCAGCCGACGGGATCAGGGCGGTGATCTCGTAGGAACCACCACCGGTGCCCTCGGCGCCCGGGACGGGCAGCGAGTTGGGTCCGTCGAAGGAACATCCGGCCACAATCAGCGCGAGGGAGGCCGCACCGGCGACCAACCCGCCGCGCAGGCGTGCCGGCCTCATCGGTCACCTCCGAACGGGACCAGCAGATCCTCGAGCGGGCTGCCTCGGTTGTCGCGTCGGGTCTCGTTGTCCAACCGGGTCACACCGGCATTGGCTCGCGCTCGAACGCTTGCGTCCTGGTACTGGAGCTGACTCGGTGTCGCGTTGCGACCCTGCACCGGATTCGTCAGGAACGGCGGGTAGTTCATCGAGATCGACGACAGGACGGGCGCGAGGATCTCCACGCACTTGTCGACGTCGGCCATCGTGGTGCCGGGTCGTTTGGTCGATTCCATGGACCCGCACAGCAGTGTGATCAGGTTGGTGCCGTTGCCCAGGCCGAACACACCCGACAGCGAACCCGACAGCGGGTTGTAGATGTTGTAGAAGTTCGCGAGCTGGTTGGGTGCCGAATGCAACACACCGCGAACCTGTTCGTCCTTGTCGGCCACGATCTTCGTACTCGCGGCCAGGCGTTCCACCGACGACGACAGCGCCGTCTTGTTGGTGTCGATGAAGAGCTGCACATCGGTCATGGCCGCGTCGAGACCCTTGAGGGCCTCGTCGAGCTCGGTCGTGTTGTCCGCGAGAACCGAACTGACCGAAGCGATCCGACCGTTGAACTGCACCAGCTGCTCGTGGCTCCCCGACAGGGCGTCGGTGAGCTTCTGCAGGCTCTGGATGGTGGAGAAGAGGTCACCGCTACCGGCCGCGAGGGTGCCGATGACATCGGACACCTCGCGGATCGACTCGTTGATAGCCTCCCCGTTGCCCTCGAGGTTCTCGTCGAAGACGTTGACCGCCTTGGCCGCCGAACCCGGATCGGCGCCCTCCGGCCCGATGGCCTCGGTGAGCCGGGTGAGCTGGGCCTTGATGTCGTCCCACTCCATCGGCACCGCGGTGCGATCCATCGGGATGTCGGCGCCGTCGGACATCTGCGGCCCGCCCGAATAGACCGGGGTCAGCTGCACGAACCGGCCCGAGACCAGACTCTGCGCCACGATGACGGCCTTCGCGTCCTGCGGGATGTCGACGCTGGAGTCCACGCGCAGTTCGACTTTCACGTCGTTCTCGCGGGGGGTGATCGCCGAGACGCTGCCGACGTTCACACCGAGCACCCGGACCGGATCCCCCTTGTAGAGGCTGGCGACGCCGGCGAAATAGGCGGTGAAGGTGTTCGTCGTGGATTTGGTGAACACCTTCCAGCCCACGAGGATCAGGGCGATCGCGAGAACCACGGCGAGCACGCCGAAGAGCACCTTGCGTCCGATGGTCATACTTCCGACGGTCATGTCACCTCCCCCTCGTGGTCGGCGCGGGCGTGGGATAGGTCGGGGTGGGCAGTGGTCCGCGCGGCGGATCGCTTCCCACCGGGGGCCCTTGGCTCCACGGTTGCGGCAGCAACGGGAAGCTCGAGTACTGCAGGGACTGCCACAGCTGCGGGTAGCGACCGCGCAGGGCGTTCAGGAAGATCGCGGTGTAGTCGCCGAAGGTGTTGAGCCCGACGAGGGAATCGAAGTTCGGGCCCGACGCCACCGCCTCGCCGAGGGTGTTGGCGAACGGCCCCAGCCGGTCGATCGTCTCCTTCAGTTCCTTCTCCTGATCGGTGAGGATCGTCGCCACACGGTCGAACTTCTGCAGGACCGGGGTCAGCTGGGCGTTGTTCTCGGCGATGAAGCCACGCAATTGCGCGGTGACGTCACCGATTCCCTTGATCAGCTGGTTGAGCGCGTAGCGCCGCATCTCGATCTCCCCGACGAGCGCATTGGCGTCGACGAGAAGGCGGTTGATCTGCTCATTACGGTCGCCGAGGATCTTGCTGACCTGATTGGCCTTGGCCAGCAGCGCTCGCAGCTCGTTGTCGCGGTCGGCCACCGCCTTCGACAGCCGTGCCACACCGTTGACCGCACCCTGGACCTGATCCGGCGTCTCGGAGAAGGTGATCGTCAAGGTGTTGAGGGCTTCGTTGAGCTGCTCGGTGTCGGTGTCGGCGACGGTGTCGGTCGCGCCTTCGAGAGCGTCCTGCAGCGAATACGGGGAGATCGTGTTGCCGATCGGGATCGAGCCGCCGGGCTTGATCCGCTCCCCGCCGTGCGGGATGACGGTGAGATTGCGCCGACCCAGCACGGTTTCGGTTCGGATGGCCGCCTGGGAGTCCGAGCCCATCTCGACGGTGTCGTCCATCCGGAACCCGACCTTCACCTTGGTCCCGGCGTCGGTCCCGGCCAGCGCGATCGACTCGACCGTGCCGACCTGGACACCGGAGACGGAGACGATGTCGCCCTTGGTGAGTCCGCCGGCGTCGTCGAAGTAGGCGGTGTAGGTGCTGATCGGCGAGATGTAGGGCAGCTTGTCCATCTGCATCGCGGTGATGACCACCAGGCCGATCACGACGATGCCGATGACGCCGACCTGTGCGCGACTCCGCTGTCCGCGTTTCTGCTCGCGGGCGACGTCGGCCTCGTCGGATTCGGATCTACGGCTCGAGAACATGCCGCCGAACGGAAGACTCATGAGCCGTCACACCTTCCGCCTGCCGTCGTCGAGTTCCCCATCACGTTGTTCGACGTGTACAGGATGGTCTGACCGCCGGGCGCCGGCAGCATCAGCCGGATGCGGCAGAAGTAGATCTGCAGCCAGGCGCCGTAGGAGCCGAGGTTCGACAGCGTCTTGTAGTCCTCGGGAAGTCGCGAGATCAGGTTGCGGACAAACGGTTCCGCGGCCAGCAACTCCTCCGAGACCCGTCCGGTGTTGGTCACCATCGACTGCAGGGTCGGTCGGGTGGTGCCCAACAGGTCGGCGAGACCGTTGGTGACGCGCGAGGTCTGCGTCAACGCGTTGCCGACGGTGCTCTTCTGTTCGGCGAGCCCGGTGACGAGTTGCTGCAGGAGGTCGACGCTGGTGTCGAGGCCCTCCCGATCGCCGTCGAGGGTGGCGAGGGTCGTGTTGAGGTTGTCGATCACGTCGCCGATCAACTGGTCGCGGTCGGCCAGCGAGTCGGTGAACGACGCGGTGTTGCCCAGCAACGTGTTCAACGCGCCGCCCTGCCCCTGGAAGACCGCGATCAGCGAACTGGTCAGCGCGTTGGCCTCATCGGCGTCCAGGGTCCGGAACAGTGGCTTGAAGCCACCGACGAGCTTGTCGAGATCGAGTGCGGGCTCGGTCTGGCCGATCGGGATCTGCGCGCCGTCGGCAAGGAAGGTCGACGTGTTGCCGGTCCCCTGCTGCAACTCGAGATACCGGTCGCCGGTGAGGTTCTCGTATCGGATCAACGCGCGTGCCGACTCCGGCAGCGGATACTGCTGGTCGACGCTGAAGGTGATGACGGCATCGTTGTCGCGGTTCAGCTCGACATCACCGACCGACCCGACCTCGACTCCGGCGATCTTGACCTTGCTGCCCGATTTCATCGCCGATGCACTGGTGAAGACGGCACTGTACTCGTTCGACGCGCCGGACCGATAGCGGCTGAAGACGACGACCAGCGCGACGAAGACCAGGACCATCACCACGGTGAAGGCACCCAGTTTGATCAGGGTCGCGCGGAACGCGCGAGCGCGGTTATCCACGGGGCGGTTCTCCGAACAGGATCTGGAACAGCTTCTGCGAGTTCGCCTTCGGCTTGGTCCTGGGCTGGTAGGGCTGGGGTGCGTTGTCGCCGACGTAGAACGGTGCCGGCACCTTGGTTGCGGGATCACTGAGCCCGCCCTGGCACGTCGGCGGTCCCTCGACCCCGACCCGCGGCAGGTCGTAGGGGTAGGCGTAGGGATCCTTGCCGGGCAGCAGGCCCGCGTCGAGCATCAGCATGCCGTTGCGTTCGCCGAGGAACGGCGCCGCGACCTCGGAGGCGATCGCGCCCGCGGTGAGGAAGCACTTGATCCCCGGGGCGTTGTATCCCAGGAGCGCCGCGATGGGATCGAGATCCGACAGCGCTCCGATGAGCGTCTTCTTCGAGGGGGCGATGACCCCATCGATGGTGTTGGCCATCCCGGTGGCGTTGATGAGCAGTGCGTCGAGGTTGGACGTGTTGTCCACCAACGTGTTCCCGACAACGGTGAAGTTGTCGACGGTGCGCAGGAGATCGGGCATCGAATCCGCGTAGACGTTGGTGACGGTCGCGCCCTCCCGGAAGAGTCGGTTCAGGGCAGGCAGATGCGGATTGGTCTTGCCCAGCAGCGTGGTCAGTTGCTCAAGGGCATCGCCGATCTCCTCGCCCTGACCCTGCAGCGCCGTGTTGATCGCACCGAGGGTCGCGTTGAGTTTCTCCGGCTGCAGTTGCGCGAGCACCGAGACGAGTTGCTGATAGACGGTGTTCAGCTCGACGACCACCCGGTCGGCGGGGATCTCCGCTCCTGCGGTGAGTGTGCCCTCTGGCTCTCCGGGCACCACGAAGTTGACCGCCTTGGCGCCGAAGATGGTGTTCGACTTGATGTCCGCGGCCACATTGGCGGGAATCTTGGACATGTCGCCGTCGGCGATGTCGAGGGTCAGTATCGCATCGCCGCCGCGCTCGGAGATCTCGGCGACCCGTCCCACCTCGACGCCGCGCAGTTTCACCTTGGCGTCGGGGTTCATCACCAGTCCGGCGCGGGGGGCGACCAGGGTGACCTGCTGGGTGCCCTTGAAGGCACCGAGGAATGATGCGCTCGCCCCGATGATCAGCGCCAGCAGCACCGCGACCATGACGACCGCCGCCGTTCGGCGGGTGGCCCGTGAACGCTCTTGTCTCTTGCTCATGACTCAGCCCGCCAGGTTGAACTTGCCATCGGCGCCGTAGATGGCGAGAGAGGTCAGGAGTGTGATCACGACCACAACAACGAGCGATGCGCGGACCGCGTTCCCGACGGCGACGCCCACGCCGACCGGCCCACCCGAGGCGTTGTAGCCGTAATAGGTGTGGATCAGCATGACGGCGACCGCCATGCAGATCGCCTGCACGAACGACCACAGGATGTCCGACGGGATGAGGAACGTGTCGAAATAGTGGTCGTAGACGCCGGGCGACTGTCCGTACAGGAAGACCGTCGCCGACCGGCTCGCGAGGAACGATGCCAACGACGCCAACGCGTAGAGCGGGATGATCGCGATCAGACCGGCGATGATCCGCGTGGACACCAGGTACGGGATGGACGAGATCGCCATCGTCTCCAGCGCGTCGATCTCCTCCGAGACGCGCATGGCACCGAGCTGCGCGGTCGCGCCGGCACCGATGGTCGCGGCGAGCGCGATACCGGAGATCACCGGGACGGCGATGCGCACGTTGATGAACGCCGAGAAGAAGCCGGTGAGCGCCTCGACGCCGATGTTGGCCAGCGAACTGTACCCCTGGACCGCGATCGTCCCGCCGGTGAACAGTGTCAGGAATCCGACGACCACGACGGTGCCGCCGATCATGGCCAGCGCGCCCGTGCCCATGGAGATCTCGGCGATGAGCCGCAGGGTCTCCTTCTTGTAGTGCTTGATCGCACGCGGGATCGACACGACGCTGTCCCAGTAAAACAGCGCCTGATCGCCGATCTGATCCCAGTCCTCGCCGGCCCGCTTGACCGCGACGCGCGCGGTCCGGAACCGGGTGGTGAACGGAAGTACCATCGCTCAGCCCGCCGTTGCCTTGAGACCGACGGCGGTGACGACGACGTTGACGACGAACAGCGCCATGAACGAATACACGACGGTCTCGTTCACGGCATCGCCGACGCCCTTCGCGCCACCCTTGACGTTGAGGCCCTGGTAACAGCCGACCATGCCGGCGAACAGACCGAACAGAGCCGCCTTGACCATGGAGATCATCAGCTCGCCGAACCCGGTGAGCAGTGTCAGGTTGGCCACGAATGCACCGGGATTCACGTCCTGGAGGTAGACGGAGAAGATGAACCCGCCGCCGATGCCGATGGTGCACACGAGACTGTTGAGGAGCAGCGCCACGCCGGTGGAGGCCACGATGCGCGGCACCACCAGACGATGGATCGGGTTGATGCCGAGCACCTTCATGGCGTCGATCTCTTCGCGGATGGTCCGGGCGCCGAGATCCGCGCAGATCGCGGTGGCGCCCGCCCCGGCGACGATCAGCACGGTGACGATCGGGCCGATCTGGGTGACCGTGCCCAGCGCGGCACCCGCACCCGACAGGTCCTGTGCGCCGATCTCGCGCAACAGGATGTTCAGCGTGAAGCTGACGAGAACCGTGAACGGGATGGCGACCAGGAGCGTCGGCACCATCGACACGCGGGCGATCGCCCAGGACTGTTCGACGGTCTCCCGCCACTGGAACGGACGGTGGAACAACTCGCGCGTCGACTCGACCCCGAGCGCAACGAAATCCCCGATCCCGCTCAAGGGTGTGGCCAGTTTGCTCAGCACCGCCAGCCCCCCTTCACCCTCGCACCATCGCGAAACCTATCACGCACAATCGAGCCGATTTGGTCAGTTGACCAGAGCACTTGCCGAGAATGTGCGTCCCGGATCGCGGTCGGCGAAGTGGCCCGTCAGGGTCTTCGCGAGGTCCTCCGCCGCCCACGCGTCGCCCTCGGCCACGAAGACCTCGTCGACCGTCGGCGCAGCCATCAGCGTGACCTTGGGACCGTAGACGACGAACACCTGACCGGTGACCGCGTCGGAGTCGGGACCGGCGAGATAGGACACCAGCCGCACGACGTGTTCGGGGTCGAGGGGATCCACCCCGTCGGTGGGCGCGTCGCCGAACACCGCGGCGGTCATCGCCGTCCGCGCCCGCGGGCAGATCGCATTGGCACGCACGCCGTATCGCTTGAGGGCTCGAGATGCCGACAGCGTCAGCGCGGTGATACCCGCCTTCGCCGCCCCGTAGTTGGCCTGCCCCTCGGGACCGAGCAGACCGGCCTCCGACGCGGTGTTGATGATCCGGCCGTAGACCGGACCGCCCGCCGCCTTCGATGCGGCGCGCCAGTGCGACGCGGCGTTGCGGGTGAGCAGGAAGTGACCGCGCAGATGCACGCGGATCACCAGGTCCCACTCGTCGTCGGTCATGTTGAACAGCATCTTGTCGCGCACCACGCCCGCGTTGTTCAGGACGATGTCGAGCGAGCCGAGTTGGTCGGTCGCCGTCGTCATGATGGCGGTGGCGGTGGCCGAGTCGCCGATGTCGCCGGCCACCGCGACAGCTCGGCCGCCTGCGGTCGTGATCGTGTCGATCACGTCGCTCTGTTCGAGCGCCGCGGGGAGGTCGTTCACGACGACCGTTGCCCCCTCGGCAGCCAATCCGATGGCCTCCGCGCGACCGAGACCTGCACCTGCACCGGTGACGACCGCGACGCGACCGTCCAACGAGTAACCCACCCGACATCCTCCTGAGCTAAAACTAGAACCTGTTCTAGCATGATTCACGAACGGATGGAACCGAACCGCATTTTCGCCGGGGTCAGTCCTCGACCACCGACAGCGCCGACTTCGGGCAGTTGGCGGCGACCTGACGAAGTTCCTCGACGCGGTCCGCCGGGATGTCCTCTTGAAGAATCACCAGGTAGTCGTTGTCATCCAGGTCGAAGAAGTCCGGCGCCATCCCGACACAGATGGCGTTGGACTCGCAGAGGTCGAAATCTGCCTTGATACGCATCGGAACCGTCTCCTCATCGATGGGTCACCTGTTGACTGGGCTGTGAGAACAGGTTAGAACGTGTTTCAGAAGTGCACGAGCACTTCGCCTGTCAACTTGACCATAAGCCGGGACCGGACGCTAGCCGATCCACCCCTTGGAGTGTCGATGCGCATCGCCTATACCGACCAACAAGCCGAGCTCCGCAGAGAACTCCGCGACTACTTCTCCGGCCTCATGACCGAGGACCGTCGTGCCGCCCTGTCCGGCGGCGACGGCGAGCTCGGCGAGGGCGACGCCTACCGCGACGTCGTCGCCCAGATGGGCGCCGACGGCTGGCTCGCGTTGGGCTGGCCCACCGAGTTCGGCGGCCAGAACCGGTCGATGATGGATCAGCTGATCTTCACCGACGAGGCCGCGATCGCGGGCGCACCCGTTCCGTTCCTCACCATCAACTCGGTGGCGCCGACGATCATGAACTACGGCTCCGACGAGCAGAAGGCGTACTTTCTGCCGCGGATCGCGGCGGGCAAGCTGCACTTCTCGATCGGGTACTCCGAGCCGGGCGCCGGCACCGATCTCGCGGCCCTGCGGACCACCGCGGTCCGCGACGGTGACGACTACGTCATCAACGGCCAGAAGATGTGGACCAGCCTGGTCGCGTATGCGGACTACATCTGGCTCGCCTGCCGTACCGACCCGTCGACGCTGGAAACCGGCGGGAAGAAGCACAAGGGCATCTCGATGCTCATCGTGCCCACCACCGCCGAGGGCTTCAGTTACACACCGGTGCACACCATGTCGGGAGTCGACACCAGCGCGACCTACTACCAGGACGTCCGGGTGCCGACGTCGTCGATCGTCGGCGAGGAGGGCGGTGGGTGGCCGCTGGTGACCAATCAGCTCAACCACGAGCGGGTGGCGCTGTGCAGCGCGGCGCCGATCCAGACCGCACTGCGCGAGACGGTCGCGTGGGCACAGCAGACCAAGACCGGTGACGGCCACCGGGTGATCGACGCGCCGTGGGTTCAGCAGAACCTCGCCCGCGTCCATGCCAAGGTCGAGTTCCTGAAGCTGATCAACTGGAAGATCGCCTCGGTCGCCAGCTCCGGCGGGTCGCCGAGTCCGGCCGATGCGTCGGCGACCAAGGTCTACGGCACCGAATTCGCCACCGAGGCCTACCGATTGCTGATGGAGGTCGTCGGTCCCGCCGCGACCCTGCGCACCGGCAGTACGGGGGCACATCTCAACGGCCGGCTCGAGCGCTACCAGCGCACGTCGCTGATCCTCACCTTCGGCGGCGGCACCAACGAGATCCAGCGCGACATCATCGCGATGCTCGCCCTCGGCCTCCCGCACCAGCGCAGGTAGCCTGCCCCGCCCCAGCCGATGAGCAAGCACCCCGCCCACCCGCTGGTCGAGTAGCCCCGAGCGAGCGCAGCGAGTACGCGGCGTATCGAAACCACAACCGCACCCCGAAGATGGAGACGCACCGATGGATTTCTCGCTTCCCGAATCCGGCGCCGACGTCCGTGGACTGGCCCGCGACATCGCGACGTCGATCAGCACTCCCGAGCGCGTCGCCGACCTGGAGTCCTCGCGGGCTGCGCTCGACGCGAACCTGTGGCGTGAACTCGGCGGCGCCGGGCTCCTGGGCCTCGAGCTGACCGCCGAAGCCGTCGGAGATGCCGGTGGCGACCTCGGTGTCGTCGAGAACGCGCTCGTGGCCACCGAGCTCGGCCGGGTGCTGGCCCGCGTACCGTTCGGACCCCATGCGATCGCTGCGCTGCCGGTGATCGCCGCGCACGGTTCGGCGCAGCTCCGTGGCCGGGTCCTCGCTGCCGGTGCCACCGGCGATTCGGTGCTCACCGTTGCCGTCGAGGAAGACCTGGCGACCGACCTCGGCTCCCCCACGACGACGTTCTCGACGGAGGGGACGCTGACCGGGGTCAAGGTCGACGTTCCCTATGCCGAGGCCGCGGACATGTTCGTGGTCACCGCATCCGGACCCGACGGTGTCGTCGCGGTGGTCGTCGCGGCCGACGCCCCGGGCGTCGTCGTCACCCCCACCCCGTCCACCGGATTGATCCCCTCGGCGCAGGTCGAGTTCGACGGCACACCGGTCGACGGCGACGCCGTTCTCGCCGGCGGAGGGGACACCGCCGCGACGCTGGTCGCCCGCGCGACACTGGCGTGTTGTGCCGACCAGACCGGCATCGTCGAGCGCGGACTCGAGCTCACCGCCGAATATGCCCGCGAGCGTGAGCAGTTCGGCCGCGCCATCGGATCGTTCCAGGCGGTCGCGCAGCGTCTCGCCGACGGATACATCGACGCGCAGGGGTTGGCGCTGACGACGACGCAGGCGGCCTGGCTGCTCGACCATTCGAGCGGACCCACCCCGGAGCTGCAGAATGCGATCGCGACGGCCAAGTTCTGGGCTGCGGAGGCCGGTCACCGCGTGGCACACACGGCCGTACACGTTCACGGTGGTGTCGGCCTCGACACCAGCCACCCCGTGCATCGCTACTTCTTGCGCGCCAAGCACAACGAGTTCGCGTTCGGCTCGGCCACCGCGTCGGTGAGGGTCATCGGAGCCGAGCTGGCCGCCACACCGGCGTGAGCCGGCCGATCGCCCCGACGCGCGCCTCGACGGTCGCCGATCTCGTCGCGCCGCTGACCGGGGTCGACGATCGCGGGATCTGGTTCGAGGGCGGGTTCCGTTCGTGGGCAGATCATCTCGTCGACGCCGCACTGCGGGCCGGGGTGGTGCGGAGCTGGTTGTCGGAGGACCGCCCGCGCCACGTGGGCATCCTGCTCGCCAACACACCGGAGTTCAGCGCACTGTTCGCAGCGGCGGCACGTCACGGATTCGTGCTGGTCGGCCTGAACACCACCCGCCGCGGTGACGCCCTCGCCGCCGACATCGCCCGCGCCGATTGTCAGGTCGTGTTGTGCGGCGTCGACACCCGGCATCTGCTCGACGGCCTCGACCTCGGTGAAACCCGCGTCATCGATGTCGACTCGCCCGAGTGGGCGGACGCGGTGGCCACGAGCGAGCCGGCGCCACTCGCCGATCCGACGCCGGACGACCTCATGATGCTGATCTTCACCTCGGGGACGACCGGGGATCCGAAGGCGGTGCGGTGTACGCATCGCACCTTCGCCACCAGCGGCCCGATGCTGGCCGACCGGTTCGACATCGGTCCGCGCGACGTCGCCTACCTGTCGATGCCGATGTTCCACTCGAACGCGATGATCGCCGGGTGGTGCGTCGCGGTGGCCGGCGGGGCGTCGATCGCGTTGCGACGCAGCTTCTCCGCGCGCGGGTTCGTCGAGGATGTCCATCGATACGGCGTGACCTATGCCAACTATGTCGGCAAACCGATGAACTACATCCTCGCCACCGAGCCGCACGCCGGCGACGCCGCGAGTTCGTTACGCATCATGTACGGCAACGAGGCATCGGCCCGCGACCGGCGCCGGTTCGCCGAGCGATTCGGGTGCCGCGTCGTCGACGGTTTCGGCTCCACCGAGGGCGGGGTGGCCATCACCCGGACCCCCGACACACCCGACGACGCCCTGGGACCGTTGCGTGAGCCGACCGCGGTCGTCGATGTCGACACCGGCGAGCCCGTACCTGTCGGCACGGTCGGTGAGATCGTGAACCTCTCGGGCCCCGGCCTTTTCGCCGGTTATCACAATGAACCCGACGCCACCGCCGACCGTATGCGTGGCGGGATCTACCACACCGGCGACCTCGCCTGGGTCGACGACGCCGGTTTCCTGCACTTCGCCGGACGGCTCGGCGACTGGCTGCGGGTCGACGGGGAGAACATCGGCACCGGCCCCATCGAACGAATCCTGCTGCGTCATCCGTCGATTCGTCAGGTCGCGGTGCATGGCGTACCGGTGGAGATCGGTGACGAGATCGAGGCGGTCCTCGTCGCCGACGGGCTCACGGCCGACGAGTTCGGCGAGTTCCTCTCCGCTCAGGACGATCTCGGTCCCAAGCAGTGGCCGCACCGGGTGCGACTCGTCGACGAGCTCCCCGAGACCGCCACCTTCAAGACGGTCAAGCGACTGCTGGCGGCCGACACCACCCCGCCCACGTGGGTTCGCGACGGCCGCACCTACCGCGCCGGCGACGTAGTTCGCGCGCGATCCGTATGACTTTGTGTTCGGAATCCGAACCTAATGTCATACGGGTTTCGCGTCATTGTGGACAGTGAGTTGCAGAGTGCGGGCGCCAGAATCCCTGCCCGTCTTTGCTTGTACCGGCGGTCGTCGCCAAGATCTGACCGAGTTTCCGTCGAAGTGACACCCCGCAACGTCGGAGGAGCCATGGAAAGCATGTTGGCCGGCAACGGCGACACACCCGTTCCGACCTACGACGCACCAGATCGTCAGGTACTTTGATGCCCGTCGGCCCGCGTTCCCTGACGGTATCCGACCAGCAGCTCGAGAGGCCTGACTCCATGACCGGACGACACCTGCTCCGCACCCTGGGCATCGCGCTCGGATGCGCAACCGCGGCAATCCTCTCCCCCGCTGTCGCGCACGCCGCCCCCGGCGACGTGACTATCGCGCCCTCGGTGTCGGGCAACTCGGTCACCGTGACAGTCACGAACCGGTCCGCGGCGGTGATCGGGTGCAAGATGTTCGGGCTACCGGCCGGGTCGGTGGCGAACAGCGACTCACGACCGCCGTTCGGGTACGTCAATCCGGTCGACCCGCGGGCTCTGATCGCCCCCCGCGGCACGAGAACTGTTGCGCTCGAGGTATTCGACGACGGTCCGACCGGGTCCACCGTGCTGCCCGACGGCGACTGGGACCTGTACTGGGGATGCACCACCGTGCCGGGAGTCGACGGCGTCGAACAATGGGGCACGCTCGGCCCGACCGGAAAGCCGTCGACCGCACCAACCACGCGACTGACACTTCCCGCCGCAGCCGGCACCCTGATCGCACCGACTCCCATGCCGCCGGGGCCGTGTCCCGACGCGAGTTGCCTCCCGCCCGACGCCGCCGACATCGTCGACGACCTGTGGGGCGAGTACACCTCGCCGTAGCGCGATCCCCGAATCCCGAGCCGAGCCCGCTCGCAGCCGCCACACAACGGTCGTGCCGACGCGCTGGTTCCGCCGACACCTCGATGGGTGACGGATCGCCCGGGCGGACCAGTATGTGGTCGGACTCACGTGGCGCAGACGGCGGACTTCGGGTGCCCTGGAAGGAGGGAACTGCCCTATCGGGCTTCCCCGACGGGACAGACCGCCGATGCCGCCGGGACACACTCCCCCGTTCGAATGCCGATCACGACCACAGCCCTACCGACAGGACTGGGAGCCGACCCGATGACCGTTGTCGAACGCACCGCATCCACTTCCGACCCTCGCAGCGAATCAACCCGAAAGGAATTGCTGGGTCCCTTCTACGACGGGCGAGAGATGGTTCTCGCCGCCGTCCTCGCCGCGCTGGCCGGCGCCACCGGCGCCGCGGCATGGCTGTACTCCTCCGGCTGGTACGTCACCTTCATGACGGGCAACAGCGAACGGCTGGTGCTCGAACACGTCAAGGGGGCGCACCGGCTCGGCCTCACCGCTCTGCTCACCGTGGTGGTGTTCGTTCTCGGGGTGTTCGTGGCCACCTTGGCGCGAATGTATGTGTGGCGCAAGGCCAGGCACGGGGCGACGATGCTGACCGCGGGTTCGACGATCGCGGCGTGGCTCATCGACATCGGCCTCGAGAACGGCAATCGCGAATTCGGCGCCGGCCCGGTCCTCTGCCTGGCCTTCGGTCTCGGCGCACTCAACACCTCGATCAGCCGCAAGGGCGAGGTCGTCATGCCCCTGTCGTATGTGACCGGCACGCTGGTGAAGATCGGCCAGGGTGCCGGGTTGCACGTGGCCGGCGCCAAGCGGTGGGGATGGGTCGCTCACCTGAGCACCTACGCCGGATTCCTGGCCGGTGCCGGATTCGGTGGTCTGCTGTTCAACGCCTTCGACGAACGGAACTCACTGCTGACGTTGGCCGTGGTCGCGGTGGTCGCGGCGATGATCACCTGGCGCCTGGATCATCCGAAATTCTTGCGAGCCGATGTCCGCTGACGTGACGTCGCCGCACCAGTCCGCTAACCGCCCAGCGTCTTGTTCATCCGGCCGACGGCCTCGTCGTACTCGCTGACGAGATCGGCGATCAGATCGGCCACCGGCGTGATGGCGTTGCAGCGTCCGACGATCTGCCCGGCGGGCATGGCGACGACGTCGGGGTTGTCGGCCTGCGAGATCCGTGCGTGCGCCTCGGCGACGAGGAGGTTCTGCAGCGGCATCGGCAGCGGTTCGGGCGCCGATTCGGCATCCCACGCATCCGTCCAGGCCGTCTTCAGCAGTCGCGCAGGCTTTCCCGAGTAGATCCGGCGGCGCACGGTGTCGCGCGACGTCGCCTTGAGCAGCGCCTGCTGAACGGTCGACGGCTTGTCCGAGCCCTCCGGCACGCCGAGCTTGTACTCCGCGGCCGTCAGCCAGTACGTGCCCATCCACACACCCTGGGCACCCAGCGCGATCGCGGCGGCGATCTGACGACCGCTACCGACGCCACCGGCCGCGAGAACGGGGGCGGTGTCGCCGACCGCGTCGACGAGTTCGGGCCACAGGATCATCGAGGTGACCTCACCGGTGTGCCCACCACCCTCGTAACCCTGCGCGATGACGATGTCCACGCCGGCCTCGACGTGATGCAGCGCATGATCTTTCGCGCCTGCCAGTGCGGCCACCAGCACGCCGTTGTCGTGCGCGGTCTGGATGACGTCGGGCGGCGGCGACCCCAGGGCGTTGGCGATCAGTTTGATCTGCCCGTATTTCCGACGATGCTCCATCGAGATGTCGACGTGGGACCGCGCGACCGAGTGCAGCCAGCCGAGCACACCGGCGTCGACACGATCACCACCGGGCAGCGGCGGCACACCCAGATCGTCGAGCGTGCGCTCGACGAACGCCCGGTGCTCGGGCGGGATCATCGAGTCGAGGTCGACCTTGGAACCCTCGGTGGGGATCTTGGCGGGCATCACCACATCGACGCCGAAGGGCTTGCCGTCGGTGTTCTCGTGCATCCACTCCAGGACCTCGTCGAGCTCGTCGGCCTCGTTGAAGCGGACGCATCCCAGCACGCCGAGTCCGCCGGCGCGACTGATCGCCGCCGCCACGTCCTGGCTGGGTGTGAACCCGAAGATCGGGTATTCGATGCCGAACTTCTCGGCCAGTTCAGTACGCATTGTTGTCAGCTCGCTTCCGGCGCTCTACTGCGCCTCGTCGGCGGGACGCTCGGCGGTGACCGACGCTCCCCATCGGTAGTCGGGTTTGCCTGCGGGAGAACGCTTGATCTCGTCCACGAACCACACGCTGCGCGGGCATTTGTAGCCCGCGAGCTCTTTCCGCACGACGTCGTTGAGACTCGTGAGCGACGGCCGCGCCCCGTCGCGGGTGGCGATCACCGCGGCGACGCGCTGGCCCCATCGATCGTCGGCCACTCCCACCACGACGGTGTCGAACACGTCCGGGTGGGCCTTGAGCGCGCCCTCGACCTCCTCGGGGAACACCTTCTCGCCGCCGGTGTTGATCGACACCGACCCGCGGCCGAGCATGGTGATCGTCCCGTCGGCCTCGAGGACCGCATTGTCGCCGGGCAGTGAGTACCGCACGCCGTCGAAGACCTTGAATGTCTTGGCCGACTTCTCCGGATCGTTGTGGTAGCGCAGCGGCACATGTCCGGAGCGCGCGAGCACCCCCACCTCGCCACTCCCCGCCTCGACGGGTGTGCCGTCCTCCCGGAGGACGTGGGTCTCGCTGTCGGCCTTCACCCGTGGACCACCGGTGTGCGGGGTGCCCTTCTCGACGACTCCCATTCCACCGAAGCCGGTCTCCGACGACCCGATGGCATCGATGACGACTGCGTTCGGAAAGCGGTCGAGGAACTGTTCTTTCACGCTCGGCGAGAAGAGGCAGGCCGATGACGCGACGGACAGCACGCTGGACAGATCGCGCTCGTCGCCGTTCTCCAGCGCCTCGATCATGGGACGTCCCATGGCGTCTCCGGTGATGAACACGACGTTGACCTTGTGGCGTTCGACGATGTCCCACGCGGCCGAGCCGCTGAACTCGGGGTACACCACCGCTTTTCCGCCGGCGAACAGCGACTGGAAGATCGCCCACTGCGATCCGCCATGGATGAACGGCGGGATCGGGTACCGGACGAGCTGCCCGCCGTCGGCGCCGGTCTTGGCGAGATGCCACTCGTCGGGGACGGGTTCGCTGGTGTACCAGTCGATTCCGCCACCGAGCACACGCCAGACGTCCACCTGACGCCACACGACACCCTTGGGCTTCCCGGTGGTGCCACCGGTGTAGAGCATGTACAGGTCGTCGTCGCTGCGGTCCTCGAAGTCGCGTTCGGTCGACGATCCCGCGATCGCTTCCTCGTACCGGATGGCGTCGCCGTGTCCGTCGCAGCAGAGATCCTCGTCGGACCCGTCCTCGATGGCGATGCGGTGCTCGAGTTCGGGTGAGCGCGGCAACGTGTTGCAGACGCGGGTGGCGAAGCCGCGCTCGTGGATGAGCACCTTCATCCCGGAGTCGGTGAAGATGTGCTCGAGTTCGGCTTCGACGTAGCGGTAGTTGACGTTGACCATCACCGCGCGCGCCTTGAAGATGGCGACCATCGCCTCTACCGATTCGATGGTGTTCCGGCTGTACAACCCCACTCGGTCACCCGGCTTGACACCCAGTTCGCGCAGTGTGTGGGCGAGGGCGTTCGACCGCGCCTCCAGCTCGGCGTAGGAGAGCGTGCGGCCGCCGGACTCGAGCGCGATGCGCTCGGGAACAAGGTCGACGGCATGCTCGATGAGGTCGGCGATCGTGTAGGCCATGGGATCAAAATTAGAACGTGTTATCGTTCTGGGCAAGCGGCAATCCACTGCCGCCGCGATCACCTGAGCACAGCGAGACCGGAGCGCAGCGATGACCACAACAACCCCCGCCGAGTCCGTCACCGAGAAGGCACCCGAGTGCCTCGTCGAGAAGCGCGGGCACATCCTCATCGTGACGATGAACCGCCCGGAGGCGCGCAACGCGCTGTCGACGGAGATGATGCGGATCATGACGGAGGCGTGGGATCAGGTCGATGCCGACCCCGACATCCGCGTGGCCATCCTCACCGGCGCCGGCGGATACTTCTGTGCGGGCGCCGACCTGAAGAGCATGAACAAGAACGCACCCGGCGACACGGTGGACTCCGGCGCCTGGAATCCGGCGTCGCTGCCCGCGCTGCTCAAGGGACGCCGCCTCACCAAGCCGCTGATCGCCGCGGTGGAGGGACCGGCGATCGCCGGCGGCACCGAGATCCTGCAGGGCACCGACATCCGGATCGCCGGCGAGAGCGCGAAGTTCGGTGTCTCCGAGGCGCGCTGGGGGCTCTACCCCATGGGCGGCAGCGCCGTCCGGCTCGTCCGACAGATCCCGTACACCGTCGCCTGCGACATCCTGCTGACCGGTCGCCACGTCACCGCGCGAGAGGCCCTGGAGTACGGCCTGATCGGCCACGTCGTCGACGACGGCGCCGCGCTCGACAAAGCCCTCGAGCTCGCCGAGAAGATCGCGGCCAACGGTCCGCTCGCGGTACAGGGAATCCTGAAGACCATCCGCGACACCGAGGGCCTGCACGAACTCGACGCCTTCGAGATCGACGCGAAGATCGGCATCTCGGTCTTCAAGTCCAAGGACGCCAAGGTCGGCCCGCGCGCGTTCGCCGAGAAGCGCACACCCGAGTTCACCGGCGAGTAGTCACTTCAGCGCACAATCAACACGAAACGACGCCCAGTCGACGAAAGTCCACGCCCAGTCGACGAAGGACGAGGCACGGTCGACACCAGTCCGACTCCAGCCCTACCGAGCGAGGCGCGCGGTAGGGCTGGAGAGCACCGGTCAGTCCCCCGCCGACTGCCGAGGACGCAGCACGATCTCGTCGAGGCGCCGACGCTGGTGGTCCTCCACCGAGAGTCCCGCCTGGATCTCGACGACGAGCGCGGCCGCGACATCCCGGATCTTGACGTTCTCCTGCTGCGAGCGCCAGCGGAGCACATCGAACGCCCGGTCGGCGTTGACTCCGTACACCAGCATGAGCATGCCCTTCGCCTGCTCGATCACCCCGCTGCTGTCCCGGAAGGCCCGGACCTGATCGTCGACCCGCCGCTGCACCGCGGCCAGTTCGGCGTCGGTCAGGTCGAGATAGAAACCCTCGGTGCCGATGGGCACACCGGTTGCGTCGGTGATGGAGTGGGCGATGACCGCCACCGGTCGGACGCGCCCCGACGTGTCGACGATGCGGTGACGGCTCGAGAACGGCGCGTGATTGGTGAGCATCTCGGCCATCACCGCGTCGAAGTGGGCACGGTCCTCGGGGTGCTTGTGGCGGCGCATCAGCTCGGTGGTCGGTTCCACCTCACCCGGTGCGTAGCCGTGCAGCGCGGCGACCTCGTCCGACCACTCCCACTTCTCACCCTCGTAGAAGAAGCGAAAGTTGCCGATGCGGCGCATTCCCGACGGCATCCGGTCGGACGTGTTGTTCTGCCTTCCCGCCGGGAGGCCGCCCCGTTCGTGGTCTGCGCCCTCACAACGAGGATCGTGATCACCGTGTCGCACGGGGTGAATTCTATGGCCGAATCACACCAGCGTCGCCAGTTCGCGGATCGTCTCGGCGTCGCGCGCGGTGACCATGAGCATGGTGACCCCGGCCGCCTCCCACTCCTTGATCTGCGCGCGCACCTCGTCGGCGGTCCCGACCAGCATCGTCTCGCGGACCATCTCGTCGGGCACCGCGGCCATCGCCTCGGCCTTCTTCCCGCTCAGGAACAGGCTCACGATCTCGTCGACGGCGTCGCCGTAACCCATCCGCTTGTACAGCTCGGCGTGAAAGTTCTTCTCCTTGGCGCCCATTCCGCCGACGTAGAGCGCCGTCGACGGCCGGTACCGGTCGATGGCGGCCGCGACGTCGTCGGTGATGACGACCTGCACGGTCGCGGCCACCTCGAAGTCGCTGCGCGACCGGCGCGCACCCGGGCGGGCGAATCCCTCGTCGAGCCAGGCGTTGTACTGGTCGGCGAGGCCGAGGCTGAAGAAGATGGCGAGCCAGCCGTCGGCGATCTCGGCGGTCTGCGCGACGTTCTTCGGGCCCTCGGCGCCCAGCCAGATCGGCACATCGGCGCGCAGCGGGTGGGTGATCGGCTTCAACGGTTTCCCGAGGCCGGTCGACCCCGGTGCGTCAGCCGGATACGGCAGCGGATAGTGCGGACCGGGGTTGGTCACCTTGTCCTGGCGCGCGAGCACGTCCCGCACCACGCGCACGTACTCTCTCGTGCGCGCCAGCGGTTGGGCGAACGGTTCGCCGTACCAACCCTCCACGACCTGCGGTCCCGACACCCCGAGTCCGACGATGTGCCGGCCGCCGGAGAGATGGTCGAGGGTCAGCGCGTGCATGGCGAGCGAGGTCGGCGGTCGCGCCGACAGCTGGGCCACCGCGGTGCCCAGTCGCAGACGCGAGGTCGCGGCACCCCACCACGCCAGCGGCGTGTACGCATCCGATCCCCACGACTCCGCGGTGAACACGGCGTCGAAGCCACATTCCTCCGCGGCGGCGATCAATTCCGGCGCGTTCGGGATGGGGTCGGCGCCCCAGTACCCCAGTTGCAGACCGAGCTTCACTCCCACTCCCCTTTCGCCCGGCCGCGCGTTCCCACGGCCTGACATGCACCTTGTGTCCAATACTAGAACGTGTTCTACTCGAGATGTGAGCATGAGCGTAACGTCTCCGGCCGCCCCGAGTCCCGTTGCCGAGGTGCCCGAGCCGAAGTCCCCCATCCTGACCGCTCCCCTGACCAACTCGTTCGACTACACCAGGTCTCTGGGTCCGGTTCTCAGTCAGTTCGCACTCGCCCTGCGCGACGGTCGGATCATCGGCTCGAGAGGCAGCGACGGCAAGGTCGCGGTCCCTCCGGTCGAGTTCGACCCCGTCACCGGCGCGCAGTCCACGGAGTTCGTCGAGGTGTCGACCGTCGGCACGGTGACCACGTGGACCTGGAACCCGGAGCCGGTACCCGGCCAACCGCTGGACAAGCCGTTCGCATGGGCGCTCATCCGCCTCGACGGCGCGGACACGACTCTGCTGCATGCGATCTCGGTCGGCTCCCCGGACGAGATGTCGACCGGGATGCGGGTCCACGCGGTGTTCGGCGCGGCTCGTATCGGCCGCATCGACGACATCGCCCACTTCGCCCCCGGCGAGGAGCCGGCCACCGCCCCTGCCAACACCGCCGAGGCACCCAAGGGTGCCGACACCGGCCTCCTCGTCATCCCCACCCCGGTCAGCACCGAGATCATCCACTCGGCCAACGAGGAGGAGTCCGTCTACCTCGAAGGGCTGAAGGCGGGCAAGCTGATCGGGACCCGTATCGGTTCGGGTGTCGACGCCGGACGCGTGTACTTCCCGCCCCGTGGCGTCAGCCCGGCCGACGGTTCCCCCGCGGTGGAACGAGTCGAACTCGCCCACACCGGCATCGTCACCACGTTCTGCATCGTCAACGTGCCCTTCCAGGGCCAGCGGATCAAGCCTCCGTACGTCGCCGCCTACGTGCTCCTCGACGGCGCGGACATCCCGTTCCTCCACCTGATCCTCGACATCGAGGCCGCCGAGGTCCGAATGGGCATGCGCGTCAAGGCCGTCTGGCTCCCCGAGGACGAATGGGAGCACTCGATCGGCAACATCAGCCACTTCGCGCCCACCGGGGAACCGGACGCCGAGTACGAGACCTACAAGGACCACCTCTGATGACACTGCCCCCGATCGCGATCATCGGTTTCGCGCACAGCCCCAATGTCGCCGGCACCCACGGCACCACCAACGGTGTCGAGATGCTGATCCCGTGCTTCGAGAAGCTCTACGCCGAGCTCGGCATCGCTCGCACCGACATCGAGTTCTGGTGCAGCGGATCGTCGGATTACCTTGCCGGCCGCGCGTTCTCCTTCATCTCGGCGATCGATTCGATCGGCGCCATGCCGCCCATCAACGAGTCACACGTCGAGATGGACGGCGCATGGGCGCTCTACGAGGCGTGGGTCAAGATCGCCACCGGTGAGGTCGACCTCGCGCTCGCCTACGGTTTCGGCAAGGCCACCGCCGGCAATGCGGATCAGACCCTGACCCTGCAGACCGACCCCTACACGGTCGCTCCCCTGCACCCCGACGCCCGGTCGCTCGGCGCGCTGCAGGCGCGAGCCGGGATCGACGCCGGGGTGTGGACCGAAGAAGACATGGCGACGATCGGCGCCCGCACCTTCGGCGGCTCGGTCGACGAGCTTCTCGGCCGCGACTACGTCGCGAATCCGCTACGGGCGCACGACATCGCGCCGTACACCGACGCCGCCGCCGCGGTCGTCATCGCCAGTGAGCGCAAAGCGCGTGAACTCGTCGCCAATCCGGCATTCGTCACCGGATGGGACCATCGGATCGACACCCCCAACTTCGGGGCACGCGACCTCACCCTCTCCCCGTCGACGAAGCTGGCCGGCGACACCGCGTTCGGCGATCGCAGCCGTGCGGTCGACGTCGCCGAGATCAACGCGTCGTACACGCATCAGGAGATCATCGTCCGTAACGCACTCGGCCTTCCGGACTCGGTGCGGATCAACCCGTCCGGCGGTTCCCTCGCCGGCAATTCGCTGTTCTCGGCCGGCCTGCAGCGCATCGGCTACGCCGCGCACGAGATCCTCGGCGGCAACGCGGGCACCGCGCTCGCCCATGCGTCGAGCGGCCCGCTGCTGCAGCAGAACATGGTGGTCACACTGAGTGCCCAGAACAACGAGGGGGCCGGGAACTGATGGGACACAACAACCGTGCCGCGGTGCTGGGCACCGGGCAGACACGATACGTCGCCAAACGGTCCGATGTCACGATGGCCGGCATGGTCCGCGAGGCCATCGACGCCGCGCTGATCGACTCGAAGGTCTCGCTCGACGACATCGACGCGATCGTCATCGGCAAGGCGCCCGACCTGTTCGAGGGGTCGATGATGCCCGAGCTCGCGATGGCCGAGGCCATCGGCGCGGTCGGCAAACGCCTCATCCGCGTGCACACGGCCGGCTCGGTCGGCGGGTCGACGGCCAACGTGGCCGCGTCGCTGGTCTTCGCGGGCGTGCACAAGAGAGTCCTCGCGGTCGCGTGGGAGAAGCAGTCGGAGTCCAACGCGATGTGGGCCCTGTCGATCCCGGTGCCCTTCACCAAACCGGTCGGTGCGGGCGCGGGCGGATTCTTCGCACCGCACGTACGCGCCTACATCCGGCAGTCCGGGGCTCCCGAGCACATCGGCGCGATGGTCGCCGCCAAGGACCGTCGTAACGGCGCGTTGAATCCCCTTGCGCACCTGCATCAGCCGGATCAGACCGTCGAGAAGGTCATGAGCTCGCAGATGCTGTGGGACCCGATCCGCTACGACGAGACCTGCCCGTCGTCGGACGGCGCCTGCGCGGTGGTGATCGGCAGCGAGGATGTCGCCGATGCGGCCGTGGCCGCGGGTGATCCGGTGGCGTGGATTCACGCCACCGCGATGCGCACCGAACCGCTGTCCTATGCGCACCGCAACGTCGTGAGTCCCCAAGCCGGGCGCGACGCCGCCGCCGCGCTGTGGAAGGCCGGTGGCATCAGCAATCCGCTCGACGAGATCGACGCCGCCGAGATCTACGTCCCCTTCTCGTGGTTCGAGCCGATGTGGTTGGAGAACCTCGGCTTCGTCGCCGAGGGCGAGGGTTGGAAGCTCACCGAATCGGGTGACACCGAGATCGGCGGCCGCCTGCCGCTCAACGCGTCGGGCGGTGTGTTGTCGTCGAACCCGATCGGCGCATCGGGCATGATCCGTTTCGCCGAGGCAGCCATCCAGGTCATGGGCAAGGCGGGCGACCACCAGGTCGCCGATGCGCGCAAGGCGCTGGGTCACGCCTATGGTGGTGGCTCGCAGTACTTCTCGATGTGGCTCGTCGGGGCGGACAAGCCCCTCCACTGATCCGTTCTCGTAGCAGTCATGCGCGCCATGTGCGCATGACTGCTACGACATGCGTTCTGGCACAGCGCAGGCGAGGCCGTCGGACATCCCGGTCGGCCGAACGCCCAGTGACTGGTTCAGCCGAGCCCGCTGGTTCTCCCATGCGATGGTCATCGCGAGCTCGACGATCTGGGTCTCCGACAGATGTTCGGCCAGCCGACCCCGCAGCTCGGCGAGATTCTCGCCCACTGCGGGGGTCAGGGTCATCGCCTCGGCGTAGCCGATGACGAGTTTCTCCAGCTCGGTGTACGCACCCGATTCCCGATACCGCGGCAGATCGCGAAGCTGCTGCTCGGTGATGCCCGCTCCCGTCGCGAGCGCCGAACCGATGTCGAGGCAGAACTCGCAGCTGACCAGGCCGGCCGTTTTCAGTTCGGCCAGCTCCTTGAGCTTCGGGTCCATCCGATTCGACAGCAGCAGTGCCGATTCCATGCCCATGGTCGCGCCGGCGACGAGGGGTCGTCGTGCCAGATGGCCGACGAGTTCGGCGCGATGCCGTCGGGCCCGCCCCATCGCGCGAAGGTAGTTCCGTGTTCGGTGCAGTGCCCTCATCGTCCGTCCTTCCGGTGCCGATCGCCGACCTTTACGCACCTCATCGTGCGCCGATGCGACTCCGGTGTAAACGTCCGATGGCTCACAGGCACCGTCACTGACAAACACCGCGGGCGGGACAGGTGGTCGTCACCTGTCCCGCCCGCGGTGGGCAACTCGTGCGCCGATCAGGCCTTGCGCACCGAGTTGATGGTCTTCTCCACTTCCCAGAAGGCGCGCAGTGCCGACAGCTTCCCCTCGGCGTCGGCCCGATACGTGAAGACTCCCCGCGCCTCGGAGACGTGGCCGGCGATGTGGGTGACGATGCTGCCGATGTAGGCGACCTCGTTCCCGCAGATGATCTCCTCGTCGAACCGGAAGTCGATGTTCTCGGTCGTCCCGATCGACTTGTCCCAGAACTCGGAGATCGCCTCGTGCCCACGGAATCCGGCGCCGTCCGGATCGAACATCGACGGACCGACCGGGTCCTCCACCGTGGCGTCGACGGCGAAGTTGTCGATCCACGCCTGCTTGTCCCGTGACGCCACGAACTCACGCGAACGACGACCTGCCACGACTGCGGGATGATTCTCCCGGTCGATGCCGAGGTAGGCCGGCGACTGCTGTCCGGCGGTCTCCTCCGCTGCGGTCACTTCGTACCGTAGTCGACGCGGAGTTCCTTGACCCCGTTGATCCAACCGTGCCGCAGGCGGCGCGGGGCGTCGAGCTTGGTGATGTCGGGCACCATGTCGGCGAGCGCGTTGAACATCAGGTTGATCTCCATCCGCGCGAGGTTCGCGCCGACGCAGAAGTGCGCACCGTTGCCGCCGAACCCGACGTGCGGGTTCGGGTCACGCATGATGTTGAACGAGAACGGATCGTCGAAGACGTCCTCGTCGTAGTTCGCCGAGCCGTAGAACATACCGACGCGCTCGCCCTTCGCGATGTGGACGCCGCCGATCTGCGTGTCCCGCTTGGCAGTCCGCTGGAAGCAGTTCACCGGGGTCGCCCATCGGACGATCTCGTCGACCGCGGTCGCCGGGCGCTCCTTCTTGAACAGCTCCCACTGGTCGGGGTTGTCCAGGAACGCGTTCATCCCGTGGCTGATGGCGTTACGGGTGGTCTCGTTACCGGCCACGGTCAGGAGGATGAAGAAGAACCCGAACTCGGTCTCGTCGAGCGCCTGCCCGTCGATGTCGGCGTTCACCAGAGTGGTGACGATGTCCTCGCCGGGATTCTTACGCTTCTCCTCGGCCATCGTGTAGCCGTAGCCGAGGATCTCGGCATTCGCCTGCTGCGGATCGGTGGTGTAGTCCGGGTCGTCGGCGTTCATCATCGAGTTCGACCAGTCGAACAGCTTCTCCCGGTCCACCTCGGGCACACCGAGCAGATCCGCGATCGCCAGCAGCGGGAGGTCGACGGCAACGTCCTTGACGAAGTCGCCGCTGCCCTTCTCCGCGGCCCGCCTGACGATCTCACGCGCGGCATCGTCGAGCTTCTCCTCGAGGGAGTGCACGGCACGCGGCGTGAACAACTTGGAGACCAGCTTGCGCAGGCGTGTGTGCTCCGGCGGATCGTGGTTGATCAGCAGCGCCTTGGTGATCTCGATCTGATCGGCGGTCATGTCGTCCTCGAAACGCATGATCACGCCGTTGGCGTTGGTTTCCCAGTCGTCGTTGTTCTTCGAGATCTCGCGGACGTGGGCGTGCTTGGAGATCACCCAGTAGCCACCATCGTGGAACCCGCCGCCCTTTCCGGGCGCCTGGGCATTCCACCAGACGGGTGCGGTCTTGCGCAGTTGCGCGAATTCCTGCACGGGGATTCCCTTTTCGAGCAGATCAGGGTTGGTGAAATCCCACCCTTCCTGCTGCATGAACGGGCACTCCGCGACGACGTCGGGAGGGCTCGCGTGCGCAGAATCCGCCGTGGTCGGCTCGCTGCCGATCGGGGCGCTCTGGGCCTGGGTCACGTCACACCACCTCGCTGTGAGATTTAGAACCTGTTTCAATCACATTGAAGCACACTGTGACCCATTCGACACCCCCAGACGAGAACTTGTTCTAGTTTTGTTCCCGGCTTGTTGCCCCCACCAGCAGCGTTGCTTCGCAGATCCGACCATGTTCGCCATCGTGCAGCGCAGTCGTACGACGCCGGACCGCGTCCCGAGGTGTCATCGGGGGACGCCTTCCGGACCCACCATAGACGCAAACATAGAACGTGTTCTAGCGTGATCTCAGCGGCCTCGACGCCCTGTCGTCGGGCCATACCCGGTGGGCAACGGAGTTCACCGAGACCAACGAAGGAGTGACCATGGGCGTTCCGGTCATCGTGGAGGCGGCGCGTACGCCGATCGGCAAGCGTGGCGGATGGCTGTCAGGACTACATGCCGAGGAGCTCCTCGGCATGACCCAGCGCGGGGTCCTCGACAAGGCCGGCATCGATCCCGCACTCGTCGAGCAGGTCATCGGCGGTTGTGTCACCCAGGCCGGCGCGCAGGCCGGAAACATCACCCGCAAGGCGTGGCTGTCGGCGGGCCTTGCCGAGGCGACGGGCGCCACCACCATCGACGCCCAGTGCGGTTCGGCGCAGCAGGCCAACCATCTGATCGCCGGGCTGATCGCCTCCGACGCGATAGAAATCGGTCTGGCCTGTGGCGTGGAGACGATGTCGGTCGTCCCGCTGGGGGCCAACGTCGGCACCGACGCCGGGCCGTACCACGCGGAGTCGTGGGACGTCGACATGCCCAATCAGTTCGAGGCCGCCGAGCGCATCGCGAAACGCCGCGGCATCACACGCGCCGACATCGACGGGCTGGGCGAACGCAGCCAGCGCCTCGCGCGCCAGGCGTGGGACGAGGGCCGCTTCGATCGCGAGGTGTTGACGCTGAAAGCACCCGAGCGGACCAAGGAGGGCGAGCTCACCGGCAACATCCTGGACGTCAGCCGGGACCAGGGTCTGCGTGACACCACCCTCGAGTCGTTGTCGGCACTCAAGCCCGTCCTCGAGGGTGGCATCCACACCGCGGGCACCTCGTCGCAGATCTCCGACGGCGCGGCCGCGGTGCTGATCATGGACGAGTCCAGGGCACGCGAGTTGGGCCTGACGCCGCGTGCTCGCATCCGGTCGCAGGCACTCGTCGGCGCGGAGCCGCACTTCCACCTCGACGGTCCGGTCCAGGCGACCGAACGTGTGCTGGCGAAGTCGGGGATGTCGTTGTCCGACATCGACGTCGTCGAGATCAACGAGGCGTTCGCGTCGGTGGTGCTGAGCTGGGCTCAGGTCCACGGCGCGGACATGGACAAGGTGAACGTCAACGGCGGCGCCATCGCCCTCGGCCACCCGGTGGGCAGTACCGGGTCCCGCCTCATCACGACCGCACTGCACGAGCTGGAACGCCGGGACGGTCAGACCGCCCTGATCACCATGTGCGCGGGCGGAGCGATGGCCACCGGCACGATCATCGAGCGGATCTGATGCCCGCCTTCGATCCGAACAACAAACCGGCGCAGCTGGATTCACCTGTCGTCAGCAAGTTCATCAAGCTGGGCTCCAAGGCGAACACGGCGCTGTACAAGGCGACCGGCGGCCGGGTCGGCGGCACGTGGCGCGTGGGCGCGGGCCTCCGCAAACCGGCGCCGGTGTGCCTGCTGACGACGATCGGCCGCAAGTCGGGTCAGCCGCGCACGGCTCCGCTCATCTACCTGCGCCGCGGCGACTCGTTCGTCGTCGTGGCGTCGCAGGGCGGCTCGGCCAAGCACCCCGCGTGGTACCTCAACCTCCGGGACAACCCGAAGGTCGAGATCCAGCTCGGCAAGGAGAAGTTCGACCTCGTCGCGCGCACGGCCACCGATGCCGAACGCGCCGATCTGTGGCCGGATCTGGTCGACACCTATGCCGACTACGACACCTACGCTGCCTGGACGGAGCGGACGATCCCGGTGGTCATCTGCGAGCCGACCGCCTGAGCTCGTCCGCTCCCGTCCACCGGAGACACAGACGGAGCGGACGATCCCGGTGGTCATCTGCGAGCCGGTTGCATAGCTCTAGCCAGAGACCCCATCCCTGCTCCCTGAGGTGTGAGGAGCGATAGCGACGAGCCACGAAGGGCGGCAACGCATCTCGCCAGGACCCTTCGAGGCTCGCTTCGCTCGCACCTCAGGGAGCGCGAAGTCGGCCCGCTCGCACCTCAGGTAGCGCGAAGTCGACCCGCCCGCACCTCAGGGAGCAGAAGCCGTCGCGCTCTGTACTTCAGGCCACCCATCCCACCGACTGCCGGCCGGTCCAGTTGGCGAGCCGCTCGGTGGGTCCGGCCTCGGGCCGCGGCTCGACGACGGGGCCGAACGGGACACCGGGATCGGTGCGGATCGCGGCCGGGATGAACTGGCGTGCCACCCCGAGCGTCGTCTCGGCGAGTTCGGCGTCGGCCTCCGGAGGCCGACCGGTGGCGACCGCCAGATCCCAGCCGTGGACGAGTGTTTCACTGACATAACCCCACAGGGCACCGGCGCCCGGGACTTCGCCCCATGGCACCTGGACCATCGCGGAGAGCTTGGCGTCATCCGACCATGAGTCGAGCGCCTGGTCGATGAAGGCCGCGTAGGTCCGGGCGTCGAACTGTTCGGCGATCGACGCCATCGTGCGGATGTCGACACCCTCGGCCAGCGCGGCCGCGCGTTCGGCGACGGCGACGAGGTGGGCCGACAGCGTTCGGACGTCGAACTCGTCGCACGGCGTCGGCGAGTCGAGTTGGTCGTCGGACACTCCGTCGAGCAGTTCCACGACCCATGCGGTGGCGGCGCGGAACGCCGGCCGGGGATCGTCGAGGGCGGGCGTCGCCTCGGGAGTGGGTGCGGAGTTCGTGGTCGCTGCGTTCATGGTGTCGTCCTCTCGTGGGGTTTCGGGTACGTCGACCAGTGAAGTCCCGATACACGACACCTTCTGTCATGTATTTCCGGAAGAATCTCCCCCGTGCGCGCTGAACGCCTCATCGCCCTGCTCATGGTCCTGAAGAAGCACGACCGGGTCACCGCCGCGGTGCTGGCCGCCGAACTCGGGGTCTCCGAGCGAACCGTGCTGCGTGACATCGACGCGTTGTCCCTGTCCGGTGTCCCCGTGTACGCCGAGAGGGGTCGCCACGGCGGGTTTGCACTCCTGCCCGGATACCGCACCGATCTCACCGGACTGACCGTCGACGAGGCGACCTCCCTCCTGGCCGGGACGGGCCGGTTGGACTCCCCCGCGTTCACCAGCGCCATGCGAAAGGTGACCGCGGCGCTCCCGGAGGCGCACCGCGGGCACGCGGTCCGGGCCGCCCAGCGGGTTCTGGTCCGGCCGGAAGGGTTCGTCCGCGCACCCGAGCGACTCGAGTCGCTCGACGCCGTGCAGACCGCTGTCCTCGAGGGGCGTCGGATACGCATGTGCTACCGCCGGCGAGGCGCGGACGAGGCCCGTGAACACGTCCTCGACCCGATCGGACTCATCGTCGCCGGCGACACGTGGTATCTCGTCGCCTCCGGACGACGCCCGGGGACCACCGAGACGGCCGCCACCCGGAAGGACGGACCGGGCAAGGGTTCCGACGAACGGATGTACCGCATCTCCAGGATGCGCGACGTCGAGGTCCTCGACGAGCCCGCACAACGGGACGACGAGGTTGACCTCGCCGCGATCTGGGAACGACGCCGCGACGCGTTCCGCAGCTCGTTCGAACCCGTCGACGTGGTCGTCGACTGTGCCGCCGACGATGCCGAGCGCCTTGGGATGATCGCCACCGCCGTCGACACGATTCGCCGGCCGGGCGACCGCTGTCACCTCGAACTCCATTTCGCCGATCATCGACATGCCACCCGCGCCCTGTGGACGTCGATGTTCGATCACGATTTCGCCGTGGTGGAGCCGAGGTGGTTGCGGGACGCACTGTCCGCTCGCGCCCGATCGATCGGAGGGGCGCGCGGACCGGGTTGAGAGTGGTTGCGCCGAACGAATGAATCCCGTGGCGACGCTCCCGGCCCTGTGGTCTGATTCTCAGATGTTCGGAGTCCTCACTCCTTGTCGGCATGCACTCGACCACGATCTGATGGACCAGTGGCGCTCACACCTGTGCGGTGTCTGTATCTCGCTGCGCGACAACCACGGCCAGTCGAGCAGGCTGACGGTCAACACCGACGCGGTGATGGTCTCGATCCTCACCGCTGCGCAATCGGCGTCGGAGTGCGCCTCCACAACTGCCGGCCGGTGCCCCCTTCGCGGAATGCGCACGGCGACAGTCGTGTCCGGCGACGAACCGGGCGTCCGCCTGGCCACCACCGCGTCGCTCACCCTGGCCGCAGCGAAGGCTGTCGACGTCGGCAACGAGCAACACCACGCGCTCGCGCCCCGCCGGCCGGTCCGCGCGAAACTCGCCGGATACGCCGGGAACCATCTGCGCCGGCACGCAGCGGCCGACACCGCGGTCGCCGACCGGCTCGACATCGATTCCATGATGACGACGCTGTCGCGGCAGGCGGAGATCGAGTCGACGAGCGTGGTGCTCGACGACCTCATCGAACCATCGGCGGTCGCCGCGGCACAGGTCTTCGCCACCTCGGCGGTGCTCGCCGAGGTCCCCGGCAATCGGGAGCCGCTGCTCGACATCGGCGCGGACTTCGGCCGCATCGCGCACCTGCTCGACGCGGTAGACGACTACGACTCCGATGACGCCGAGGGGCGGTTCAACCCACTCCGCGCGACCGGCACGTCACCCGAGACCGCCCTCGACCGGTGCCGGCGACTGGCGGCCGCGATCCGGGCGCGCTATGCGGATCTCTCCCTCGCCGACGACCGCTTGCTGCGCGTGGTTCTGCTCGACGGCCTGCGCCACGCCATCCACAAGCGAATGCACCCTCATTCTGCCACCATGTCGGTGACCGCCGACTCGCGCACACAGTGGCCACCGCACCGGCCCTTCGGTTATCCGACCGAGTGGCCGTACCCGCCGCCGTTCAAGCCGAATCGTTCCTTCGCCGAACGGATTCTGCCCTTCATCGGTGTTTCCTGTTTCGGCAAGGCCTGCTGCACCGACCATTGGAATCACTTCACCGACAAGTACAAGGATGCGGTCTGCGACGACTGTGACTGCTGCGATTGTTGCGACTGCTGCGATCTCTGACCTGCGATCTGGGTCCGTCCCCCAGGGAACGAAGACCTACCCGACTCCGCGGTCGGAGGTGGCCCAGTACTGGGACCGCAGCGCCTTCTTGTCGGGTTTGCCGAGTGCGGTCAACGGCAGTGCGTCGGCGAAGATCACCTGCTTGGGCGACTGCACCGCGCCCTTGCGGTCTTTGACGGACTGCTGGATCTCGGTCGTGATGCGGCCTTTCGCCGCATCGTCGGTGTCGGCATCACTGCGGAGCACGACGATCGCGGTGACCGCCTCCCCCCACTTCTCGTCCGGGACACCGATGACGCCGACCTGCCCGACGGCCGGGTGCTCGGCGACGACATCCTCGACCTCGCGCGGGAACACGTTGAACCCGCCGGTGACGATCATGTCCTTGGTGCGGTCGACGATGAACCAGAATCCGTCCTCGTCCTCGCGGGCGACGTCACCGGTGCGCAGCCAGCCGTCACGGAAGGTGTCCGCGGTCTGCTCCGGGAGACCGAGGTAGCCACCCGCGAGAAGCGGTCCGGCGACACAGATCTCGCCGGGCTCACCCTGCGGGACGGGCTTGTCGTCGGGGCCGAGGAGGGCGGTGCGCAGGAAGGCCGACGGTCGTCCGCAGCTGCTCAGCCGACGCTGGTCCTCGCCGGGACCCGGATGATCGCCCTTGGCCAGATAGCTGATGACCATCGGGGCCTCGGACTGGCCGTAGTACTGCGCGAAGATCGGCCCGAAACGCTCGATGGCCTCGGCGAGACGTACCGGATTGATCGGCGACGCACCGTAATACACGGTCTCCAGCGACGAAAGGTCGCGCGTCTTCGAGTCCGGGTGGTCCATCAGCGCGTACAGCATCGACGGCACCAGCATCGTCGCGGTGATCTTCTGCTCCTCGATCGTGCGCAGCACCTCCGCCGGGTCGAACTTGGACAGCACCACCATCGATCCGCCCTTCATGAGGGTCGGCACGAAGAACGCCGCACCGGCATGTGACAGCGGGGTGCAGAGCAGGAACCGCGGGTGTTCCGGCCATTCCCATTCCGCGAGCTGGATCTGCGTCATCGTCGACATGGCCCGGGCGGTGCCGATGACACCCTTGGGTTTGCCCGTCGTCCCACCCGTGTAGGTGATCGAGACAACGTGGTCGGGCGAGAGATGTGCCGCCGCAAGAGGCTTGGGGTCGAAGTTCTCGGCCTCGGCGATCACGTCGCGCGCGTGGGCGGCCAGCTGCTCGGGTACCGGCCCGAGTGTCAGCACCTGCTTGAGGCCGGGCACTCGTTCGAGCAGCGCCGCCGCCCGTTCGACGAACATGGGGACCGGATCGATGATCAGGGTCGACACACCGGCGTCGGACAGCACGTAGGCGTGGTCGTCGAGCGACCCCAGCGGATGCAGCGCGGTACGACGCCATCCCTGGGTCTGGCCGGCGCCGATCACGAACAGCACCTCCGGACGATTCAGCGCGAGCAGGCCGACCGCGGTTCCGGTGCCGGCCCCCAATCCCTCGAAGGCCTGGATGTACCGGCTGATCGACGCGGCCATCTCGCCGCCGGTCATCTCGGTGTCCCCGAGGGACAGCACGGTGCGGCCGGCGTGCCGCCGCAACGCCGCGACCATCAGGTCGCCCATGTGCGTGCCCCCGCGCAGGTGATCGAAGTCGGTCGGTGGTGTCGTCGTACCCTCGTTCGTCATGAGCACCAGACTAGGACGTGTTACAGCCAGAGGGAAGAATCTCCACCAAAACAGACCATCCAGCCAATAGAACCTGTTCTACATTTGCGCCTCGAGGGCGAGGTCCGGCATCCGATGCGCGCACCGGATGTCCACCACATGGTGACCGACGGTGACCTAGGATCGAGGCATGACTGATCTCGACCTCGCCACCACCCGACGAGACATCGCCGACGCCCTGCTGACCGCTCTCGAACGTCGCCATGAGGTCCTCGATGCCATCGTCGACGCCGAGAATCACGACCAGGCCGTCGCCGCAATCGTCGAGCTGCTCGGGAAGTCCCGGCTCGGCGCCGAGGCCATTCTGGACATGAAGCTCGACCAGCTCACCAAGGACGACCGTCGCAAGAACCAGGCCGAGCTCGACGACCTGAACAGTTCCCTCACCTTCACGCTGGCCGAGCGGCCGGCGAGCAGCGGTGACACGCTCGACCTCCGTCCGTTCGACCCGTCCGCCGACGCGGAACTGTTCTCGGCGCGGACCAACGAGATCGGCACCGCCGGAGACGGTTCCGGTGCTCCCGCCGGAGATGTCGCGGCCGAGATCAGCGCCGCCACCGACCGGGTCGACGCCGAGGAAGCCGTCTGGCTGGTGGCCGTCGAGGGCGAATCGAAGGTGGGCTTCGTATTCGGCGAGCTGAAGGACGGCGAGATCGACCTGCGCATCTGGATCCATCCCCAGTTCCGCAAGTCGGGGTACGGCACCGCCGCGCTGCGCAAGTCGCGTTCGGAGATGGCCGCCTACTTCCCGGGCGTGCCGATGGTCGTCCGCGCGCCGGGCGCCTGACTCACATCCATACCAGCCGAACACCCACCGCCACGCGGGGCGGTGGGTGTTCGTTGCGTGCGAAAGTGCCCGGCGGTCAGGCGCGTTGGGGCCGCGGGAGTCCGAAGTGGGCGACGATCGCACGGATCCGGTTGTCCTCGTCGATCACGAAGGTCTCCGACACCGTCGCCCCCAGTCGTAGCGCCTTGGGTCGGACGTGCACGACGTAGCGCGTGGTCACGCTGTGACCGTCGACCGTTGCGGTGAAGTCCGAGACCCGATGGATGAGGCGGAATTGCGGACCGCGGGCGAGGCTACGGGTGATGTGGCCGCCGTTGCGTCCGGTCTTGACGCCGAACTCCACCCGGGTGCAGTCCGGGTGCAGCGCAACCGCAGACGGATCGTGACTGACCAGGGCATCGACATAGGCCCTGGCCGCTGCGATCCGGTCGCCCGACGAATCGGCGGGTGACGTCATCGCGCGCCGTACACCGGCATCGGCACCGGCGCCTTCGCCAGAATCTCCTCGATCACCGGGCCGAGCTCACCGGCCTCCCAGCGAGACCCCTTGTCCCGCTCGATGCTTCGTTGCCAGCCATCGGTGACCGAGATCTTGCCGCCCTCGACCTCGAACACCCGGCCGGTCACCGAGCCCGCTGCGGGCGAACCGAGCCAGACCACGAGCGGCGACACATTTGCCGGATCCATCGAGTCGAAGGAGCCGTCGGCGGGCGCGGCCATCTGAGCGGCCATTGCCTCACCGGCGCCCATGGTCATCTGGGTGCGGGCGGCCGGAGCGATCGCGTTCACGGTGACACCATACGACCCCAGTTCGGCCGCTGCCTGGATCGTCAGGGCCGCGATGCCGGCCTTCGCCGCGACGTAGTTACCCTGGCCCACCGAACCGTACAGGCCCGCACCGGAACTCGTGTTGATGATGCGTGCCTGCGGAACGTCGCCGGCCTTGGCCTGCGCGCGCCAGTGCGCGGCCGCGTGCCGCAGTCCGACGAAGTGCCCTTTGAGGTGCACCCGGACGACCGCATCCCATTCGTCCTCCGACAACGAGACCAGCATCCGGTCGCGGACGAAACCCGCATTGTTGACCAGGATGTCGAGGCGCCCGAAGGTGGAGAGCGCGGTCTCGACCATGGCCGCTCCCGCATCCCAGTCCGCGACATCACCCACCGATGCGACGGCCTGCCCGCCCGCGGCGACGATCTCGTCGACCACCTCGCTCGCCGGATCCTCGGCGTAATCGTTGACCACGACCTTCGCGCCGTCGGCGGCGAACGCGAGGGCGTGGGCACGTCCGATGCCCTGGCCGGCACCGGTCACGATGACGACTCGACCCTCATTCATTGTGCTGGTCACACTGTTTCCTTTCCGAACTGCTCTCGGACCCGATCCGCGCCGGGTCTCAGACTGCGTTACCGGCGGTCGCGGCGTCGAGGAATGCCGGTTTCTCGCCGCCCCCGTGCACGGTCAGCGTCGATCCGCTGATGTAACCGGCGAGCGGTGACAGCAGGAACGCGACCGCATTGCCCACGTCGGCGGGCGTGGCCATGCGGCCCATCGGGATGGTCGCACCCACCGCCGCGACGCCGGCGTCGTCGCCGTAGTGCAGGTGCGACTGCTCGGTGACGACCGGACCGGCGATCACCGAGTTCACCCGCACCCGCGGCGCCCACTCGACGGCCAGCGAGCTCATCAGGTTGTCGAGCCCGGCCTTCGCCGCCCCGTAGGCCGAGGTCCCGGGTGACGGCCGGTGGCCGCTCACGCTGGAGATGTTCACGATCGCACCGCCGTCGGGCTGCGTCTGCATCACGGCGTTGGCCGCGCGGGCCACGGCCAGCGGAGCGAGCAGGTTGAGATCGACGATCTTGCTGGCGAATCGGACCGACGCGTCGGCAGCCAGTGCGAACGGTGATCCGCCTGCGTTGTTCACGACGCCGTCGATACGTCCGGCGCGCCCGATGATCTCGTCCATCATCGCCTCGACCGCATCCGCGTCGCGGACGTCGCAGGACACGAAGTCGACCTCACGGAGGTCGTCGGCGAGGTTGTCGGCGTTACGGCCGCAGATCACCGGTCGAGCGCCGAGCGAGCCCAGCACGCGGGTGATCCCGGCACCCACCCCACGCGCCCCGCCGGTGACCAGCACGACCTTTCCGACCAGGCCCAGCTCGACCTGTGACTGCGTCTGCATGGGTGCTACCCTACCAAACAACCAAGCACTTGCTTGGTGCGCTTCCGCAGTCCTCCGGGCTGTCCGAATCGCCCCATGAGAGGAGCCCGCGTGCCGATCACCACGACACGTTCCGATTCCGGGATCGTGACGGTCACCGTCGACTATCCGCCGGTCAACGCGCTGCCATCGGCCGCGTGGTTCGAACTCGGTGACGCCATCACCGCCGCCGGAGCGGACCCGACCACGCATGTGGTGGTCCTGCGAGCAGAGGGGCGCGGCTTCAATGCCGGCGTCGACATCAAGGAGATGCAGGCGACCGACGGCTTCGACGCCCTGATCGGCGCCAACCGCGGATGCGCCGCCGCGTTCAGCGCGGTCTACGACTGCGCGGTCCCCGTCGTCGTCGCCGTGAACGGATTCTGCGTGGGCGGCGGCATCGGACTCGTCGGGAACGCCGACGTCATCGTGGCCTCCGACGACGCCGTCTTCGGACTGCCCGAGGTCGACCGCGGAGCCCTCGGCGCGGCAACGCATCTCGCACGACTCGTGCCCCAGCACATGATGCGGACCCTGTACTTCACCGCCAAGAACGTCACCGCCCAGCAACTCGAGCATTTCGGGTCGGTGTACCGGGTCGTGCCGCGCGAGGAGCTGCTCGACGCGGCCCTCGAGATCGCGGAGGCCATCGCCGCCAAGGACACTCGGGTGATCCGCGCAGCGAAGGAAGCGATCAACAACATCGACCCGATCGACGTCAAGGCGAGTTACCGCCTCGAGCAGGGTTACACCTTCGAGTTGAACCTGGCCGGCGTCGCCGACGAGCACCGCGACGCGTTCGTCTCGACCGGCAAGCCACTCACCGCGAATTCGGCTTCGGATGGAGGACGTGCCTGATGCTCACCGACAAGACAAGCACTTTCGACGACGTCATCGCCGAGCTGCGCGACGGGATGACCATCGGCATCGGCGGATGGGGTTCGCGCCGTAAGCCGATGGCGCTGGTGCGCGCGCTCGCCCGCTCCGACGTCAAGGACCTCACCGTGGTCACCTACGGCGGGCCCGACCTCGGGTTGTTGTGCGCCGCAGGCAAGGTACGCCGCGCGTACTACGGCTTCGTCTCGCTCGACTCGGCGCCGTTCTACGACCCGTGGTTCGCCAAGGCCCGCACCAACGGCGAGATCGAGGTGCGCGAGATGGACGAGGGAATGGTGAAATGCGGGCTGGAAGCAGCCGCCGCGCGCGTGCCGTTCCTGCCCATCCGCGCCGGCCTGGGCTCCGACGTCCTCAATTTCTGGGAGGGGGAGCTGAAGACCGTCACCTCGCCCTATCCCGACGCCGACGGCCGCACCCAGACCCTGGTGGCGATGCCGGCACTGAAACTCGACGCCGCCTTCGTCCACCTGGATCTGGCCGACGCCCACGGCAACGCCGCCTACACCGGGGTCGACCCGTACTTCGACGATCTCTACTGCGCGGCCGCCGAGCGTCGCTACCTCGAAACAGATCAGATCGTCTCCACGGAGGTACTGGTCAAAACGGTTCCGCATCAGCGTCTTCTGCTCAATCGGATGAACGTCGACCGGGTTGTCCACGCACCGAACGGGGCGCACTTCACTTTGACGGGCGCCGGGAGCGGAGCGAGCGGGCCCAATGGCACAGCCGAGTACGGCCGGGATGAGAAGTTCCAGCAGTTCTATGTGGCCTCGGCCAAGGAACCCGAGACCTGGGATGCGTTCTCCCGCCGGTTCCTCCAGGTCGACGAGGAGACCTACCAGCGCGAGGTCACCGCGTGGCAGACCGAGCAGAAGGAGAACGAGCAGTGAGCACCGCCGAGACCCAGACGTCCACGGACGTCACGCGTGCCGAGTACTGCGTCATCTCCTGCGCCGAGATCTTCTCCGGGGCAGGCGAGATCATGGCATCGCCGATGGCGCCCACTCCCCTGCTCGGTGCCCGCCTGGCACGTCTCACCACCGAACCCGATCTGCTGATCACCGACGGTGAGGCGTTGATCCTGGCCGACACCCCGCCGATCGGGAAGACCGGACCCATCGAGGGGTGGATGCCGTTCCGCAAGGTCTTCGACGTCGTCGCGTCGGGGCGTCGTCATGTGGTCATGGGCGCCAACCAGATCGACCGTCACGGCAATCAGAATCTGTCGGCCTTCGGACCGCTGCAGCACCCGACCCGCCAGATGTTCGGTGTGCGCGGAGCTCCCGGCAACACCATCAACCACCCGACGAGCTACTGGGTGCCGCGGCACACGGCACGCGTCTTCGGCGAGTCCGTCGACATCGTGTCCGGCGTCGGCTTCGACAAGGTCGATCCGGAGAACCCCGCCTTCGACGATCTGAACATCCACCGCGTCGTCACCAACCTGGGCGTCTTCGACTTCGGCGGTGCGGGCCACACGATGCGGGCCCTGTCCCTGCATCCGGGAGTCACGGCCGACGAGGTCGCCGAGAACACCGGCTTCGAGATCGACGGCCTCGCCGATGCACCGGAAACGCGCAGGCCGACGGCAGAGGAGCTCGGCCTGATCCGGGACGTCCTCGATCCGAAGGGCGTCCGCAACAAGGAAGTCCGATGAGCGAACCCACCGCCGCGCATCCGAGCCCGGCACGTGCAGCCGGATTGTCGACTGCGTTCACCGAACTCGTGGGCATCGAGTACCCGATCGTGCAGACCGGGATGGGCTGGGTGTCCGGGCCCTCGTTGACCTCGGCGACGTCGAACGCCGGCGGGCTGGGAATCCTGGCGTCGGCGACGATGACCTTCGCCGAACTCGAGACCGCGATCGCGAAGACGAAGACGCTGACCGACAAGCCGTTCGGCGTGAACATGCGCGCCGACGCGACCGACGCCCCGGAGCGGATCGACCTGCTGATCCGCGAGCGTGTGAAGGTCGCGTCCTTCGCGCTGGCACCCAAACCGGAACTCATCGCCAAGCTGAAGGACAACGGGATCGTCGTCATCCCGTCGATCGGTGCGGCCAAGCACGCCGTGAAAGTCGCGTCGTGGGGTGCCGACGCGGTGATCGTGCAGGGCGGCGAAGGTGGCGGCCACACCGGACCCGTCGCGACGACGCTGCTCTTGCCGTCGGTGCTGGATGCGTTGTCGGCGAAAGGCATCGACATGCCGGTGGTCGCCGCCGGCGGCTTCTTCGACGGCCGCGGGCTCGCCGCGGCGCTGGCCTATGGCGCCCAGGGCGTCGCGATGGGCACGCGCTTTCTGCTCACCTCCGACAGTGCCGTGCCCGACTCGGTCAAACAGGAGTACCTCGGACGCGGACTCGGCGACACCGTCGTGTCGGTGAAGGTCGACGGCATGCCGCATCGCGTCTTGCGTACCCCGCTGGTGGAGGCGCTCGAAAGCGGAAGCCCGGTCAAGGCGCTCGTCGCCGCGGCGCGCAACGCCAACGAGTTCAAACAGATGACCGGCATGCGCTGGACGACGATGCTCAAAGACGGTCGCACGATGAAGAAGTCGGGCGAACGCACGTGGCAACAGGTCATCATGGCCGGCAACACCCCGATGCTGCTCAAGGCCGGCCTCGTCGAGGGCGACACCCGCGCCGGGGTACTCGCCTCCGGCCAGGTGGTCGGGATGATCGACGACCTGCCGAGCTGTGACGAGCTGATCCAGTCGATCATGACCCAGGCGCACGAACGGTTGAAGACGCTGGGATCGTTGGGTTAAGGCGCAGCGCCCGGAGCTTGCGGAGGGCCGCCACCCCCGCCCCCTGAGGAGGCCCGGAGCTTGCGGACGGCCGCCACCCCCGCCCCCTGAGGAGGCCCGGAGCTTGCGGAGGGCCGCCACCCCGCCCCCTGAGGAGGCCCGGAGCTTGCGGACGGCCGCCACCCCCGCCCCCTGAGGAGGCCCGGAGCTTGCGGAGGGCCGTCACCCCCGCCCCCCTGAGCCTGGATCTTTCACGTGAGGTCGGGCTGGGTGGGGTTGTGGTGTGGGCGTGCGGGGGTTCCGGCGTTGTGCGCCGGTTTTTCGGTGTCCTGGGTTGTCGGGTTCGGGCTGCAGTGACCGAGTGCGTGATGGTTGTGGTGCTCAGGTGGTGTGTAGTGCGGTCCAGCCGGTGGTGATGGCCTCGAGGTGGGGCCAGTTGCGGGGTAGTCGGAGGAGTTGGCGGCGTCCGGATCGGATGATGCGTCCGGCCACGGCGAGGATGCGTAGGCGTAGTTGTTTGGGTTCCCATCGGCGGATCGGTGCGTGGGGGTCCCAGCACAGGGTTTGGGTCCATACCAGTAGTTCTGTTGCTAGACAGACTATTTCCAGCCAGATCTGGTTCTTGGCGAATGCTTGGAACGGTAGGTTGGCCAGTCCGGTGTCTTTGAGGTTGCGGATGCGGTCCTCGGCGCGGGCGCGTTGTCGGTGGCGCAGTTCGAGGGTGGGTAGCGTCCAGCCGGTGCCGCGGGTGTTGGTGGCGAACACGGTGTAGTGGCGGCCATCGATATCGGTCAGCCGGAGCTGGGCGCCGGAGTGGGGGTACTCGCGGCGGACGATGACACGCATCCCTTTCGGCCACGGTGCGTCGCTGGTGGCCAGGGCGGGGATCGCGGTGGTGAGTTCGGCGACGTGGGCGTCGAGTCGGGGTTCGCCGTTGGCGTCGAGGGCTGGTTGCCAGGCCTGTTCGGGGAGTCGAGCGAGTGCGGTTTTGATGGTGTCGGAGATGATGTAGCCGATCGAGTACTGCAATCCGGCGTCGGTGATGTGGGCCAGGAACTCTTTGGAACATCCCGCGGCGTCGGTGCGCACGAGTACCTGATCACGTTCACCAGGAGGTAGCTGGGCCAACGCGGCGGTCAGCGTAGAGATGTGCAGGTCAGCACCTTGTGGTGAGGCGCCGCCGCGGCGGAGGTCGCAGATGAGTGGTTCACCGGTGCCGTACTGGCCGTGATCGACCAGTGCGCACATCGGGGCGTGGCCGTACTGGCGTTTGTAGTTGATTTCGGCGTGTTCTTTGTCCGAGTGCGCGGTCACGGTGGTGGCGTCGAGATCGACGATGACCTGCCCGCCGTCGACGCTGCCCGGCACTCCGTCCAGTGGCCGTCGCCGCGCCCACACCTTGTCTCGGCAGTGTGCGCGGGCTTGGCGGATGGCGGCCACAACCGCGGTGGAATTCTCGGCGAGTGTGCTGATCAGGCGAGACACCGTCGGGTCTGAGGCAACGGTGCCGAACAGGGCGGGTTGGGCGCGCACGATCGCCAGATCAGACACACAATCGCCGCCCACAGCGACCGCGGTCGCCAGATCCAACAGCATTTTGGCGGGGTCATGCTCGGCCCGTGGTGCGGTCCACGGCATCAACGCCGCGCTCAGGGCGGTATCGAGACCGGCGATCTGCATGGTTTTGCGTAGCAGGACTGCGCCGGTGGAGCTGGTCAGTGACTCACTGCGGTCGGTATCGACAACCAGATGTGGGTAGCGGTTATGCTTCACGTGCGAAGTGCCTCTCTGCGCCAGGATCATTGTGTTGTGGTGATTCAATAATCCACTGGCAGACAGGCACTTTCGCGCATTCACACGCCGACAAACTCGCAAACCCGTGAAAGATCCAGGCTGAGGAGGCCCGGAGCTTGCGGAGGGCCGTCACGAAGGGTCCGGTAGGTTCGCAAGCGTGTCTACCCCGGATGTCTTGCGCCTGGATTCGGTCGGTTTCGTGCGGCAGTCCCGCGCGATCCTCACCGACATCGACCTCACCATCCGGGCCGGCGAGCGATGGGCGCTCATCGGCCCGAACGGTGCGGGCAAATCGACGATCCTGAGCCTGTGTGGCGCCGAACAACATCCGACGTCCGGAACGGTCCATGTCCTCGGACATCAGCTGGGGCGGGTCGAGATACGACAACTGCGCGAGTCCATCGGCCACGTGAACCCGCGGCATCCGCTGCGATCACCGCTGACCATCCGCGAGGTCGTGCTGACCGGTGCGACCGGCACGACCGAGTTGATGGACCACCGGAAACCCGCACCGGAGACACTCGCCCGCGCCGACGAGCTGATCGAGATGCTCGGCCTGAGCGCGCTCGCGTCGGCGCCGTGGACCAACCTGTCACAGGGCGAACGCGGCCGGACGCTGATCGCCCGCGCGCTGCTGTCCGACCCGCGGCTCCTGCTGCTCGACGAGCCGTCGACCGGCCTCGATGTGGCCGCGCGCGAGCGACTTCTGCAGACCGTCGACCGGTTGCACCGCACGCACCCGGACCTCGCGACCGTGCTCGTCACCCACCACCTCGAGGAACTGCCCGAGACGACCACGCATGCCGTATTGGTGACCGGAGGTCGAATCCTCGCCGCCGGCCCCGTCGACGAGATCCTGACCACCGAGTTGGTGACCGAGTGCTTCGACTACCCCATCGAGATCGCGCACCAGGAGGGCCGGTGGTCGGCGCGGGGCGTCTCGTTCACTGCTCCCTGACTCGGCCGGCCCCCTTGTGACAGGTGGGGTTTCTGTTCACCACAGTTCACCACGGTTCACCGCTGGGACGTGAGTGACATCCATTGCAGTGCAGTAATTTTCGTCGACTCCTAGGTTGTGAAACAAATCTCGTCGTCGAACGCTTTGGCGAGTACCTTGGTGTCATGCCCTCGATCACCGAGCTCCGCGACACCCTCATCGGTCTGACTCCACCACCCGACGACGGCACCGGTCGCGCGGTGCTCGACCGACTCGACGAACTACGGGTGCTGCGCAACGTGCTCGATCACCAGATCGCTGTCCACATAGCTCTTCTGGAGGCCTCGGGTACAGCGGCGCGTGCGGGATCGACGACACGGTCGTGGCTGATCGAGATGGGCATGCCACCATCGGTCGCCTACCGCGGTGTGCGGATCGCCGCCGGCCTGGCGTCGTTGCCAAAGGTCGCCGACTGCGCCGCCGACGGATACCTCGCCGTCGAGTGCGTCGATGCGGTCGTCCGCGGTATCGCCTCCATCGACAGGTGTTCCACATCAACGCATTCCGACGACGACCGGCAGCTGTTCGAGACCGAGTTGCTCACCCAGGCGTTCTCCGGTGCCACACCCGCCGAGATCGACACCCACGCCCGCTCGATCGCCATGCGTGTCGCCGACGAAAACCCGGACGCGGTTCCGGCAGCCGATAACGCATCACTGAACACCGTGCACGCCCGGGTGACCGAGGAGGGCCGAGTCGCCATCACCGGCGATGTGACGGCGGTCATCGGAGAGAAGTTCCTGACGATGATCGACGAACGATCCGGTCCGCGACCCGAACCCGACGGCACCGACGATCGACGCAGTGTCGGCGAGCGTCGCGCCGACGGTCTGGAACTGCTGCTCGATCAGGCGGCGATCGGCGCGGCGATGACCACCGCCGGAGCCCCGCGCACCCAATTACTGGTCACCATTCCCGCCGATGGTCTCGATCCGGCACGCCTGCCGTGGGTGGGTGCGGTCACGGCATCGACGGCCAGGCGGTTGTCGTGTGACGGCGGGGTAGCCGAGATCGTCCTCGACGCCGAGGGTGTCCCGTTACGGATGGGGACCACGAAACGACTGTTCCCTCACCATCTGCGGCAGGCGATCATCGTCCGGGACCGGTGTTGCGTGAAATGCGGTGCCCCAGCAGCACATACCCAGGTCCACCATCTGGTCCATGTGCGCCCTGAGGCGCGTTGTTACCGATCGGGGGTGAGAGACCCCCGATCTCGGGTCGTCACAGCGGCCTGAGGAAGCTGGGAGGCAGCTCGGATCTCGTTGGGAG
>NZ_JAKRFE010000015.1:0-119231 GCF_022348225.1 Gordonia sp. McavH-238-E | reverse complement strand
CATCCAGTGGTACAACCACAACCGCACCTCCGAACGCCTCGAGGGTCTAAGCCCGGTGCAATACCGGACTCAGACCCTCGTGGCGTAACCTCCCGAATTACCAGTCCAACTCCTGGGGACCAGTCCAGCGGACCGGCTGGGTTTACGGAAAAGGGGTGGGTTTGCCGGTTACGTTGTCAGGCAGCCGACTCCGCGAACCGCGAGAGCGCGAGCAGGCGGGACGTGGCACGCAGGTACTTCTTGCGATAGCCGCCGGCGAGCATCTCGTCGGTGAAGATCTCGTCGAGCTTCGCGCCGGCAACGGTGACCGGGATGTGGGCGTCGTACAGGCGGTCGGCGAGCACCACCAGGCGCAGCGCCACCGACTGGTCCTCGGCCGGGTGCACTCCCGAGATGCAGACCAGGGAGACGCCGTCGACGAGATCCTTGTACTTCGACGGGTGCAGCGTGCTGAGGTGATCGCACAGGGCGTCGAAGTCGTCGAGGGTCGCCCCCTCGGTGGACTCGGCGATCTCGGTCAGTTCGGACTCGCTTCGCGGCTCCGGCGCGGGCGGCAGGTCACGGTGGCGGTAGTCGGGGCCGTCGACACGGATGGTCTCGAACACCGCGGACAGTTTGCGGATCTCCCGCAGGAAGTCCTGGGCGGCGAACCGGCCCTCGCCGAGCTGGCCGGGAAGCGTGTTCGAGGTGGCGACGATCGAGACGCCCTTGGCGGTGAGCTCGGTGAGCAGGCGGGAGACGAGCATGGTGTCGCCCGGGTCGTCGAGTTCGAACTCGTCGATACACAGCACCGTGTGCTGCGAGAGCCGCTCGACCGCGTTGACGAAGCCGAGCGCACCGACCACGTGGGTGACCTCCACGAACGTCGCGAACGACTTCGGCGCGGGCATCGAGTGGTAGATCGATGCCAGCAGGTGGGTCTTGCCCACGCCGAAACCGCCATCGAGGTAGAGACCGACTCCCTGGGCCGGCGCCTTCCGCGAGAAGAGGCCCTTCTTCCCGGAGCGCGCCTTGGACGCCCGCACGACGAAGTCGCGCGCCTTGGCCACCGCCTCGGCCTGCGACGGCTCGTTCGGGTCCGGGATGTAGGAGTCGAAGCTCACGTCGTCGAACGTCGACGGGGGCACCATCTCGTCGATGAGTGCGTCGGGCGAGGTCGCAGGGTTGCGATCGCAGAGTCGGGCCACCATGTGTGGAGAGTAGCCATCCGCGGAATGATGAATACATGTTCCACCTGCAGAAAGCGACCCAGGTCACATCCGACGACGAGCTGGGCCGGTTGGCCGAGCTGTACCGGTACCCACCGCGCCCGGCGTCGGGTTCCGACGCCGCCACCCCCTTCGTGCGCGCCAACATGGTGTCGTCGATCGACGGTGCGGTCACCTACGACGGTAAATCCGGCGGACTCGGCGGACCCGGCGACAAGGCCCTGTTCCGCGTGCTGCGCGGACTGGCCGACGTCATCCTCGTGGGTGCCGGTACCGCGACCACCGAGGGGTACGGCCGGCCCCAGGCCGACGACGCGCTCGCCGCGCATCGCGAATCGCTGGGGCAGGCACCCGCGCCGGCACTGGCGCTGGTGTCTCGGTCGTTGTCCATCCCACCCGACTTCGAGCCCGTCGCCGACCCGAACACGGTCGTCCTCACCTGCACGAACGCCCCCGCGGATCGTCGACGCGCGTTGATCGACGCAGGCGCGACACTGGTGGACTGCGGTGACGACACCGTCGCGACGTCGGCGATCCTCGAACACTGCACCGACCGCGGATGGTCCCGCGTGCTGTGCGAGGGCGGACCCCGTCTGCTCGGTTCCCTCGTGGCAGCCGACGCCCTGGACGAACTCTGCCTCACCACGAGCCCGCACCTGGTGGGCGGCGACGCCGGACGCATCGTGACCACCGGCGGCGCGGAGTCCGGTGGAGCATCCGCCGTCCTGCACGCGCTGCGCCCGGCGTCGATCCTCACCGACGACGACGGGTTCGTGTTCACCCGATGGCTCCGCCACGGGCGCTCGTCGACCCGGTGACCCATCGGGTCCCATCCCGACGCGCCCCCGAACCCGGCCGGGGCGTCTTCGCGGTGGCGTTGACTACTCTCGCGGACATGCCAAGAGCGCACACCCCGGCCGTCGGCGTAGGACCACGCACCCGTCCGAGGGCTCTCGCGGGTGTCGTCGCCGGCGCGGTCGCGGCGATCGTCCTGTCCTCCTGTGCCGTCGGCCCCGATCGCGGACCGGACCTGATCCCGGGTGGTGGCGGCCAGCAGGGGCCTGCCCCGTCCTCGTCGACCGCCCCGCCGGTGCCGGCGCTCGCGGCGCCGAAGACCGATCTGGCGTGGAGTGACTGTGCCGCCGAGACGACCGAACGGTACGGGGTGGCACGTCCGGAGGGTGTGACCATCGAGTGCGCCGAGTACGACTCGCCCATCGACCGCGACAAGCCGGACGGCGAAGCGGTCTCGATCGCGGTGACCCGCGCCCGGACGGCCGAGACGCCACCCGATGCCGCGCCGCTCGTCCTCACCTCCGGCTCGGACCTGCCGTCGTCGCGAACCCTGATGGTCATGACGGCCGGACCGGGACGGGCGCTCCTCGCGTCGCACCCGGTGGTCGCGGTCGACCATCGCGGGATCCCACTCAGCACCGACATCGACTGCATGACCCGACTCGAACGCGAGACGATCGCGAACAACGGACTCACCGATCGAGGGACGACCACCGACGCGCGGATCTCCCGGCTCGCATCGGCAGCGTCGTCGGCGTCCGACGGCTGTACCGAGACACTCACCCCGTACCAGCTGAGTTTCGGGGCGACGAACGCCGCCGCAGATCTCGAGTCCCTTCGTCAGCGCTGGGGGGTCGAACACCTCGGACTCATCGGCGCCGGCGAGGGTTCCGATGTCGTGCTCGCCTACGCCTCCCTGTACGGCGGGCGCGCCGGGCGGATCATCCTGGACACCCCGACGCCGTTCGGCGCGAACGCGCGCGACCGCGCCCTGTCACAGGCGCGGGGCGTCCAGGTGGCGCTGCAGGGCTTCGCACAGCGCTGTTCGGCGCTGGGCGGCTGCGCCCTCGGCACCAATGGAGTCGCGACGATGACCCGCGTGCTGACCAAGGCGCGCGCAGGCGAGCTCCCCTCCCTGTCGGACACCGCCGCGCTCAACGCGATCACGACGACCCTCGCCCTCGCCTCGGACCGGCCGCAGTCTCTCCTCGACCTCGCCGACGCGATCGCGGCCGCCGACCGCGGGCAGACCGCCGCGCTCGTCCGTCTCGCCGATCGCGCCGCCACCCTCCGGCTTCCCGACGGCGCCCTGGTCTCCCGGTGCAACGACGTCACCGGACCGGTCGGTCAGAACGAGGTGCCGGGTCTCGTGGACGCGTGGTCGAAGCAGAACCCTCTCACCGGGGCCGACAGCGCGCTCTCGCTCGTCCGGTGCAACGGCTGGGCCTCGGGCAATCCGGTCCGGCCGCCCACGTCGCTGCCGGCCGACCCGTTGATCCTCAACGGGACACGCGACCCGATCAACGGCGGCGAGGGAGCCGCCGCCCTGGTCCCGCTGTTCATGAACGCCGACGCCGAACCGGTGACGGTCGCCTGGGACGGACTGGGGTTCTCGGTGCTGGGCCGGAGCGCCTGTGCCGCCGAGGTGGTCACCGAGTATGTCGACCGGGCCCCGCTGCAGGGGCCGACTCAACGCGGCTGCCCGACCTGAGCAACGCCGGAGGCGCGCTCGGGGTTCTGAGCTCGACGGCGAGCGTAGTACGGTTCGCGGGTGGCGAATCTCGACAGGTATCTCTATCCACCGATGAGTGCTCAACGGATCATCCCGATGGTCCTGTGGCCGATCAGCCTGCTCATGGTCGTGCACCGCTCGGTGTTCCTGGGCGTCAACGGTGACCGCACCGACGACTTCAAGCCGGTGTACGCCGCCGCCTACAACTTCCTGAACAACCTGCCGGTCTACGGCGAGAACTACGCCACCGTCGACCCGCACTACCTCTACCCGCCGTCGGGCACCCTGCTGATGGCACCGGTGGCGATCATCGACTACGAGCGCGCCCGCTGGGCCTTCATCGCCGTCAGCGTCATCGCGCTTCTCATCTGCGCCTACCTGCTCACCCGGATGTTCGGCTACGCCCTCGACTCGTGGGTCATGCCGACGGTCCTGTTCTTCTTCTTCAGCACCGAGACCGTCTCGCACACACTGATCTTCACGAACTTCAACTCGTTCGTACTGCTGGGACTGATCGCATTCCTCATGCTGATGCTCAACCGGCACGATTGGTGGGCCGGTGTACCGATGGGATTGACCCTGGCCGTCAAGCCGGTGCTGGCGCCCCTGATGCTCCTGCCGCTGCTCAACCGCCAGTGGCGGGTGTTCGCCCTCGCCATCGTGATCCCGGTCGTCTTGACGGTCGTCGCCTGGCCCCTCTCGGTCGACGCGAACGACTTCATCAGTCGGACGGTCCCGTACCTCGGGGAGGCGCGTGACTACTACAACAGCTCGATCGCCGGCAACGGTGCCTACTTCGGTGTCGCCCCGTGGCTGATCCTGCTGCTGCGCGCGGCGTTCGTGCTGATGGCCGCGTTCTCGCTGTGGTTCCTGTACCGCTACTACCGCAAGACCAACGAGCTGATGTGGCTGGCGGTCTCGTCGGGAGTCCTGCTGTGCACCACGTTCCTGGTCGGTTCACTCGGTCAGGGCTACTACTCGATGCTCCTGTTCCCGCTGCTCATGACGGTGCTGCTCCCCGGGTCGCCGATGCGCAACTGGCCTGCGTGGCTCGGTGTCTACGGCTGTATGACCTTCGACGGCTTCTACTCCGACCGATGGACGGCGTTCGGCTGGATGGTCGAGTACAACAAGGTCACGTGGGGCTGGTCGCTGCTGATGATCGCGGTGTTCTGCTCGCTGCTGTTCCGCTACCTCGACATGCGGTCCGACGGGGTGGCCGGCATGGTGCCACCGGTCCGGGCGGAGTCCGATGCGCCGCGTGTCCCCGCCGGCGGGATCGACGCCTCCGCCGACGCGGCCACCAGCGCCGAGGACGCGGTCAGCCTGTCGAAACAGCGCTGACACAGTCGGTCCGGCCACGCGCGCTACCGTGGAGGACATGACCGACAGCACCCCGTCGACCGACGCCGAGAATCTCGCCGATCTGACCGACGACCAGTGGAAGCAGCGCCTGACCCCCGCCGAGTACCGGGTCCTGCGCCAGGCAGGCACCGAAGCACCGTTCACCGGCGAGTACACCGACACCAAGACGGTCGGGGTCTACCGGTGCCGCGCCTGCGACGCCGAGTTGTTCCGCAGCGAGCAGAAGTTCGAATCGCATTGCGGCTGGCCGTCGTTCTTCTCCCCGTTGGCCGGTGACAGGATCATCGAGGTCGAGGACAACTCACTCGGCATGCGGCGTGTCGAGGTGCTCTGCGCGAACTGCAAGAGCCACCTCGGTCACGTCTTCGCCGGTGAGGGTTACGACACCCCCACCGACCTCCGCTACTGCATCAACAGCATCAGCCTCAAGCTGGAGTCCGCCGACTAGCGTCCGCTCCCCGGCTCAGGGCAGCGCGTCGATCAGCGCGGACACCTCGACGCGCGGACCGGTGAAGAACGGCGTCTCCTCGCGGACGTGCAACCGGGCCTCGGTGGCGCGCAGGTCACGCATCAGATCGACGATGCGGTGCAGTTCGGGCGCCTCGAACGCCAGCAGCCACTCGTAGTCGCCGAGCGCGAACGACGACACGGTGTTGGCGCGGACGTCCTTGTACGCACGGGCCGCCTTGCCGTGGTCGGCGAGCATCTTGCGACGCTCCTCGTCGGGCAGCAGGTACCACTCGTAGGACCGCACGAACGGGTACACGCAGATGTAGTTGCCGGCTTCCTCGCCCGCGAGAAACGCCGGGATGTGGCTCTTGTTGAACTCGGCCGGGCGATGCAACGCGACGTTGCTCCACACCGGGTTGCACGCGCGTCCCAGAACCGTCTCGCGGCGAAACCTGGCGTAGGCGGCCTGGATCGGCTCGACGTCTTCGGCGTGCCACCAGATCATGAAGTCGGCGTCGGCGCGCAGTCCGGACACGTCGTAGACACCGCGCACCACGACGCCGCTGTCCTCGAGCGACTTGAAGAAGTCCGCGGCATCCGATTTGGCCTGATCACGATCGGCGCCCAGTTCACCGGGGCGGACCGCGAACACCGAGAACATCAGGTAGCGGATCGTCGAGTTGAGTTCTGCGTAATCCAAGCGGCTCATGGAAGCCATCGTGCCACCGCAGCCCACCCGACGACGAGGCAGGTCAACCCTGCCGGGTCACGCCAGATCGTCGAGTAGTTCGGCCACCGCGCGACCGGCCCGGCCGATGCAGGCCGGCACCCCGACCCCGGCGTACGACGACCCGGCCAGGGTGAGACGCGGGGGCCGCACACTCAGCACCTGCGCCATCGCGGCGAGGTGTCCGGGCGCATAGACCGGCAGTCCCTCGTCCCAGCGCTGCACGTACACGTCGACGACCCGCGACGACACCGGCGGGACGCCGGCGGCCCGGCACACCTCGTCGAGATCCTCGAGCGCATCGTGCCGCAACCGCTCGTCGACCCCGGGTTCGGTGGTCTCATCCGGAACCGGCGCACCGAACCGTCCGAACGACGCCCGGACCGACACCGGCCGGCCGGTGTCGGACAGGTGGGCCCACTTCTGCGAGCTGAACGTGAAAGCCTTGGCGCGCAATCCTTCTCCGGTGCCCACCAGCACGCCGGAGTGTTCGGGTAGCACCGTTCCCGGCGCAAGCGCGATCGACACCACGACGGAGGAGGCGCGCCGGACCGCCCGCAGCGGAGCGGACAGCTCCGGCACGGACCGGTGCAGCAGGTCGCCGGCCCGCCAGGCGGGCACCGCCAGGATCACCCCGTCGTACGGTGGCCGATCCACGGCACCATCGGATCCGAGCACCCAACCGTCTGCCGACGGAGTGACATCGGTGACGGGACCGGCCATCTGCGGATCGATACCGGCCGCGGTCCGCAGGGCGTCGAGGAGGACCGCGTAACCGCCCACGAGCGCACCGAAGACGGGGCCGGAGGCACCCGCGCCGGCGGTGATGAGGGCGTCGACGGCGGCACTGAGCGACGGCGTACCCGCGTCCAGACTCGTCGCGAGGGCCGGGAGCGCCTCACGGACCCCGATGTCACGGGCGAGACTGGAGTACACCCCGCCGAGCATCGGATCGACGCTCCGAGCGACGACGGAGGGCCCGAACCGCTCGGCGACCAGCTCCCCGACGGACATGTCGGCGCCGGCCTGCCAACTCAACGGCCGTCCGGGTTCGTCGGCCATCCGAACGAGGTCGGCGGGGTCGGCGAGACCCTCGACGACCGCCGGGCCGGCCGGGATCCCCATCAATGCCGGACCGGGCAGCGGATGCAACCGCTCCCCCGACCACACGGCGGGACGCCGCGGTGTCGGTGAGACGATCCGGTCGGCGAGGCCGAGTTCGGTGACGAGGTCGAGCGCCTCGGGACGCCGGACGATGAACGCCTCGGCTCCGACGTCGACGGCCCGCTCGCCGACGGTCGCGGTGTGCAGCACACCACCCAGCCGTCCGGATGCCTCGACGAGGTCGATGTGGGCGTCGGACCCGAGCGCACGACGAAGGCGGTACGCGGCGGTCAGGCCGGAGATCCCGCCGCCGACGATCGCGATCCGGACGCGCGGAGACATCAGAGGCTGTGGATCACTTCGACGGCCCGCGTCAGCACATCCGGGTCGGTGCCGGGCAGCACGCCGTGACCGAGGTTGAAGATGTGCCCGATCGCCCCGGCCGCCACCGCGCGGTCGCCGTCCGCGACGACCCGCCGAACCTCACTGTCGACCACGTCCTGTCCGGCGAACAGGAGTGTCGGGTCGAGGTTGCCCTGCACGGCCTTGCCCGGACCCACCCGGCGGACGGCCTCCTCGAGCGGCACGCGCCAGTCGACGCCGATGACGTCGGCGCCGACATGCGCCATGGGCGCGAGGAGCTCACCGGTGCCCACGCCGAAGTGGATGCGCGGCACCCCGTATTCGGCGACCTCGGCCAGCACGCGGGCGCTGTGCGGCGCGACGAAACGCTGATAGTCGGCGGCCGATAGCATGCCGGCCCACGAGTCGAACAGCTGGATCGCGTCGACGCCCGCGTCGAGCTGGACGCGCAGGAACGCGATGGTGATGTCGGCGAGACGTGCCATGAGTTCGCCCCACGTCTCCGGGTCGCCGTGCATCATCGCCTTGGTCCGCTCGTAGTTGCGGCTCGGCCCGCCCTCGATGAGGTACGAGGCGAGGGTGAACGGCGCACCGGCGAAGCCGATCAGCGCCGTGGCGTCGCCCAGTTCGCCGAGCAGGAGTTCGATGGCCCGCGCGATCGAGCCGACGGCAGCGGGCTCCAGTCGCGGGATGCGCGACACCGCGTCGGGCGAGCGCACCGGCTCCGCGATCACCGGTCCGGTTCCGGCGACGATGTCGAGGTCGATGCCTGCGGCCTTGAGCGGCACCACGATGTCGGAGAAGAGGATCGCCGCGTCGACGTCGTGCCGGCGGACGGGCTGCATCGTGATCTCGCAGACCAGTTCGGCGTCGAAGCAGGACTCCAGCATGCCGTGATCGGCGCGGATGGCCCGGTATTCGGGCAGCGACCGGCCGGCCTGCCGCATGAACCACACCGGACGGCGTGAGGGGGTCGCGCCGGTGGCCGCGGCGACGAGCGGCAGGTGCGACCTATGGACCCGGGTACCAGTTGCGTTCGACATCACCGCTTACTCTGCCATGCCCCCCGATCCCGCACGTGTGGTGTCGGCGCGCCTCCGCCGTGGCCGGGCGCGCCCGCCCTACGGTCGAACGGTGACCTCTTCGGGAGCTCCGGACGAGCCTGCTGATTTCCGCGCGGCGGTGGAGTCGCTGCATGCTGCCCGGGTGCGCCGCGAGATCGAGGTCGGACCCATCCGCCCACCGCAGCGCCTGGCGCCTTACAGCTACGCTGTCGGCGCCGAGGTGCGTCCGCCCGAGGACCTCGACGTGGTGCCCACCGATTCGCAGGGCAGCGCGTTCGGGCGACTCATCCTGCTCTTCGACCCCGCGGGCCAGGATGCCTGGAACGGCACCATGCGTCTCGTCGCGTTCCTACAGGCCGAGGTCGAGGCCGCACTGGCCATGGACCCCCTGCTGCCCGAGGTGGCCTGGAGCTGGATCAGCGATGCGCTCGGCGTACCGGTCGGCGCGACCGCCACACCGGAGGGGTCGGCGCACCGCGTCGAGGTGACCGCCCTCGGTGGCACCGTCACCTCCACCACGTCGGTCCGTTACGGCGACATCGCCGGGCCGCCGCGCGCACACCAACTGGAGGTGCGGGCCTCGTGGACCGCACTCAGCGCGGACGGGCTCGGGAGCCATCTCGAGGCGTTCTGCGATGTCCTCGCCTCCGCAGCCGGTCTCCCACCGGTCGGGGTGACCGAACTCGGCGCGACGTGAACGATCCCGCGCCCGACGACCCGGCTCCCGACGACCCCACACCGGAGGTCACCCCACTGCTCCAGCCGGCCGACGGCGTACCCCCGGTCCTCGCAACGGCCGCCGAATTCGCAGACGCCGCAGCAGCTCTCGCGGCGGGCAGCGGACCGATCGCCGTCGACACCGAACGCGCATCGGGCTACCGCTACTCACAACGGGCCTATCTGATCCAGATCAAACGACACGGGTCGGGCAGCTTCCTGCTGGACCCCATCGGCGATCCGGACGCACTGGCACCGGTGATCGACGCTCTGCGCGGACCGGAGTGGGTGCTGCACGCCGCCGACCAGGACCTCCCGTGCCTGCGTGAACTCGGTTTCGAGTGCGTCGAGCTGTACGACACCGAACTGGCCGGACGCCTCCTGGGCCTGGCCAAGGTCAACCTGGCGGCGATGGTGGCCGAGTTCCTCGGGCTCGGGCTCCTCAAGGGTCACGGTGCGGCCGACTGGTCGCGTCGTCCCCTGCCCGACGAGTGGCTCAACTATGCCGCACTCGACGTCGAGGTCCTCGTCGAACTGCGTGATGCGATGGACGCCGCGCTCGCCGCGGCCGGCAAAGACGGTTGGGCGCGTGAGGAATTCGCATACATCCTCTCCCGGCCGCCCGCCCCGCCGCGCACCGACAGGTGGCGCAAGACCTCGAACATCCACACCGTCAAGTCGACCCGCGCACTGGCTGCTGTGCGCGAATTGTGGACCGCGCGTGAGGAATTGGCGCAGCGCCGGGATGTCGCACCGGGCCGTGTCCTGCCCGACACCGCGATCGTCAACGCCGCGACCGTGAACCCCGAGTCCATCGCCGAACTCACCAAGTTGCCGGTCTTCGGCGGTCCGCGGCAACGACGCCAGGCCGGGATCTGGCTGTCGGCGCTGCAACGGGCCCGCGAGATCCCCGACAGCAAGCTCCCGTCGCGCAAGACGACCGGGCCGGGCCTGCCACCGGTCAGTCGCTGGGATCAGCGCAATCCGGAGGCCGCAACGCGACTGCAGACGGTGCGTCCGGCGCTGAAAGAGATCGCCGAAAGCCACACCCTGCCGATGGAGAACCTTCTCGCTCCCGATGTGGTGCGGCAACTGTGCTGGGACGGGCTGCCCGAGCCGATCACGGCCGCGGCGCTCGATGCGCACCTGGCCGCTGCGGGCGCCCGCGTCTGGCAGCGGACACTGTGTGCCGAGCCCCTGACGCAGGCCCTCCTCGAAGCCGCTCGACCAGGGCCGACAGCAGCGGGCGAGTAGCCACACCGCGTCGTTCGCGTACATTCGGTCACGACCCGAATGCGAACCACCCGAGTGCACGAACCGCCCGGGGGAAGTCATCTTCCCGAGCGGACCACCTCCTGCGATGGGAGCAGTTCTGTGGCCACAGTCTCCGTCGGCATCGACTCCGACCTCGACCCCAGCGCGGCCTGGGCTCTCGCGAGCGACCTCTCGCGCTTCGACGAATGGATGACCATCTTCGGCGGCTGGCGTTCGCCGGTGCCCGACACGATCGCCGAGGGAACCACCATCTCGTCGCTGATCAAGGTCAAGGGCTTCCGCAACGTCATCCACTGGACGGTCACCGATTACGACGAGCCGCGCCTGATCGCACTCTCCGGAACCGGACGCGGCGGCGTGAACATCGATCTGGCGATGAAGGTCGACGAGATCGTCGACGGCTCCCACTTCGACCTCTCGGCCGAGCTGTCCGGCGGGCTGCTCAACGGCCCGGTCGGCCGGCTCGTCGCCAAGGTACTGGAAGCCGATGTGCACAAGTCGATCTCGAACCTGGCGACGCTGCGCTGAACCCTGGCTGTGGTCAGCCGGCCCGGCGCAGCGTGGCCGCCCGGACGACGGCGAGCGCCGACCCGGACTCCTCGAAGATCCGCCGCTGCCGGGTGGCCCCGTTACCGTCCCGTCGCATCACACTCAGCGCCTGCTCGACGTGCTCACGTTCGCCGAGTCGGTCGAGCGCGGGTGCGAGGGTCGTGAGCAGCTGATCGACGCGGGTCCAGATGGACATCAGAGCCCCGGTCGCCGGGTCCAGCGCGCGGTCGTCGATCCCGTCGTGAGCGGCGATCCAATAGGCGGCGGACAGAAGCGCCGGATCGAGGACCGCGCCGGAGCGTGACCGTCGTCCCCCGTGCTGCAGGTCGTCGAGAGCGCTCATCACCGCGGCCCGGACGACGGTGGCGAAGACCTGTGTTTCCTCCGCCCGCATCTGCACGTCGCCGACCCGTACCTCGACCGTGGGTAGGTGATCCGACGGTCGGGCATCCCAGTAGAGCATGTGCGGATCCAGGATCGCGCCGGTCGCGACGAGGAGCTCGACGGTGTCGGCGAAGTGCTCGGCCGAGCGCAGATGCGGCGGTGGGCCCGATGCCGGCCACCGCGACCACAGCACCGACCGCCAGCTCGCGTGGCCCGAGTCCGCGTCGCGATAGATCGCCGAGTTGGCCGCCAGCGCCAGCAGCAGGGGTAGCCACGGCCGCAGCCAGTTGCACACCGCGACCGCCGTCTCGGTGTCGGGCACGCCCACGTGGACGTGGCAACCGCTGATGCCCTGTTCGTGGGCGAGCATGCCGTAACGGTCGGCGATCGCGCGGTACCGGCCGGTGTCGGTCACCGGGAACGAGTCGGGCACGCGCGGCGGCCCCCCGCACGCGACCACGTCGACACCCACCTCCTCGGCGGCCGCGGCCAGGATGTCACGTAGCCGACGGAGGTGATCGCCGATCTCCGGACCCGAGCCGGCCGTGGGCGTCGCGATCTCGATCTGCGAGGAGGTGAGCTCCAACTCGAGGTCGAGACCGTGCGCCGACGCCGCCGCAGCCACCTCACGATTGCGCCCGACCGGCCGTCCGGTTTCCCGGTCGACCAGGACGAACTCCTCCTCGACCCCGAGGGTCGGTGCCGGCGGGTCATCGTTCACCAGGTGAAAATGCCCAGCCGCGGTACCGGCCAAACCGGACCTGTCCGGCATGGGGACCGTCGCGTTCAGTCCGCTGCGGGTGTCAGTCCTCTGCGCGGCTCTCCGCCGCGTCGGGCGCGTTCTGGATCGCGTGGTCGAGGCCCGGCCCGGCCTGCATGCCCGACACCGTGGCGGTGATCGACCGGGCGAGGTCCTGTGCGGTCAACCCGAGATCGGCGAGGATCTCACCCCGGGAGGAGTGGGGGACGAATTCCTGCGGGATGCCCTTGATCTGCACCGGCACCAGCACCTCGGCCGTCGACAGCGCGGTCGCGACGGCGGAACCGACACCGCCGCTGGTGCATCCGTCCTCGAGGGTGACGACCAGCCGATGGCGGCGCGCCACCTCGACCACCGATGTCGGTACGGGCAGCACCCACCGCGGATCGACGACCGTCGCGTCGATGCCCTGACGCGCGAGGCGTTCGGCGGTGTCCACGGCCAGTCCGCAGAACGCGCCGACCGCGACGATCAGCACGTCGCCGCCGGCCGGGCCGAGGTCACGGTCGGTCCGGTGCAGTACGTCGACCCCGTCGTCGAGCCGCTCGACGGCCCGGATGTCCTCGGGGACCGCGCCTTTGGAGAACCGCAGCGCGGTCGGACCGTCGGCGACACCGAGTGCCTCGTCGAACTCCTCGCGAAGCCGGACCGCGTCCCGCGGTGCGGCCACCCGCAGACCGGGCACCATCGCCATGAGCGAGAGGTCCCACATGCCGTGGTGGCTCGGACCGTCGGGGCCGGTGATGCCGGAACGGTCGAGGACGAGCGTCACCGGCTGCTTCAGCAGCGCGACGTCCATCAGCAGCTGGTCGAATGCCCGGTTGAGGAACGTCGAGTAGATGGCGACGACCGGATGCAGTCCGCCGAGGGCGAGCCCGGCCGCCGAGGTCATCGCATGCTGTTCGGCGATGCCGACGTCGAACATGCGATCCGGGTAGCGATCGCCGAACGGGGTGAGTCCGGTCGGTCCGGGCATGGCTGCGGTGATGGCGACGACGTCGGGGCGGTTGGCGCCGGCGTCGAGCAGCGCGGCGGAGAACACCGCGGTCCAGTCCTGCGGTGACACACTCGTGGGTCGCCCGGTGACCGGATCGATGATCCCGGTGGCGTGCATCAGGTCGGCGACGTGGTTCTCGGCGTGGGCGTACCCCATGCCCTTGCGGGTCACGGTGTGGACGATCACCGGTCCGCCGAAGTCGCGGGCCTGGCGCAGAGCCGATTCGACCGCGTCGATGTCGTGACCGTCCACGGGCCCGACGTACTTGAGACCGAGGTCGGTGAACATCGCCTGCGGCGCCAGCAGATCCTTGAGTCCGCTCTTCATCCCGTGCAGGACCGCATAGGCCGGTTCACCGACGACGGGCACCTGCTTGACGACGCGCCGCCCCTCGTCGAGGAACTTCTCGTACCCCGGCTGCAGCCGGAGCCCGGACAGATGGCTGGCCAGACCGCCGATCGTCGGCGCATACGAGCGCCCGTTGTCGTTCACGACGATGACCACCGGGCGATTGCAGGCCGCGATGTTGTTGATCGCCTCCCAGCACATACCGCCCGTCAGAGCGCCGTCACCGACGACTGCGACCACCGTGCGGTGCGACTGACCGGTCAGTTCGAAGGACTTAGCCAGCCCGTCCGCGTACGACAGCGCCGCCGAGGCGTGCGAGGACTCCACCCAGTCGTGTTCGGACTCCGCGCGTTCCTGGTAGCCGGTGAGCCCGGCGCGCTGACGCAGCTGATCGAAGCCGTCCTTGCGTCCGGTGACGATCTTGTGGACGTAGCACTGGTGGCCGGTGTCGAACAGGATCGCGTCCGACGGCGAGTCGAAGACCCGGTGGATGCCGAGCGTCAGCTCGACGACACCGAGATTCGGACCGAGGTGCCCGCCGGTGGCCGCGACCTTCTCGATCAGGAACGTCCGGATCTCGGACGCGAGGGTTTCCATCTCCTCGTCCGACAGCGGCCGGAGATCGGCCGGTGAGCTGATCCGGTCGAGCACACCCATCGTTTCCTCCATCACCGGCGCGAGGCCGGGTCGGCTGTTGTGCCGACGACGTCCGGCACATGTCAGGTCAGTCTACGGAAGCATTCGTCGCGAGCCGGACCGGCGGATGGCCGGGACACCGCCGTCGCCGGACCGTCCGGACCCGCGTTGCTCACCCGGGCGCGGACGGGAGGAGGCAGGCCACCGCTTCCACGTGGTGTGTCAGCGGGAACGCGTCGAAACCGCGGATCTCCGCGACGCGGAATCCGCGCTCGGCGAAGAGTCCGAGATCACGTGCGAACCGGGCTGCGTCACAGCCCACGTGGACGACGATGCCGGGCCGGGCGTCGGCGACCGCGGTGATCACCCGCTCGCCTGCACCCGTGCGGGGCGGGTCGAGCACGACGACGTCGGGCCGCCCGGTCAGGTCCGCGATCCGGGTCGCGACCTCGCCCCTGTGGGTGCGCACCCGATCGCCCTCGCCGGCGAAAGCACGGTCGGCGGCGTCGAGGGCGGCCGGATCGGAATCGACGATGTGAACGGAGTCCAGGCCACCCGGACCGTCGAGCAACGCGCCCGCGAACACTCCCGCGCCGCCGTAGAGATCCCACGCCACGCGCGGCGGCGTCCCGAGATGCGCACCGACGAGTTCGGCGACGGTCTCGGAGTAGGTCCGGGGCGCTTCGCGGTGCGCCTGCCAGAATCCCGTGACCGGGATGTCCCAGGACCGCCCGCCGACACGGTGCACCGCGTTCGCGCCGCCTTCGAGGATCGCCTGGGCGCGGGGTCGCGACCGCCGGACACGGTTCTGCTGCGCGCGGCGCCGGCTGTCGGCGCGGCCCCGCCGCGGCTTCTCGACCGGTGCCAGCTCGGTGACGTGGCGTGCGCCGTCGGCGTCGAGCACGACCGCGAGCTCGGAGTGCGGGGTGAAGCGACCGTCGGCGAGTCCGTCGAGCATCCCCGCGGCGGGCTGCACGCAGGGCTCGGTCACGATCGTCCGGCCGCGGAACGCCGACTGGCCCGGGTGCCCCTGCCCGTCCACGGCGAGGCGGGTACGGATCCGCCAGCCGAGGTCGGCGTCCCCGAGCCGCCGGACACCGACGGTCGCCAGCTCGGTGCTCGCGACGACGTTCCGCGGGAGATGGCCCACCCGGTCCAGGACATCGAGCAGCACAGCCTGTTTCAGGTCCCGGGCATGATCGGGCGCCACGTGGCCGAGATCGCAGCAGCCGGCTCCGGCCGACGCCGCCGGACACGGTGAGGGCACCCGATGGGGTGAGGCGTCGAGCACGTCCACCGCATCGGCCCGCCAGTACGAGTCGTGCCGGTCGTCGGTGATCTCGGCGACCACCCGTTCGCCGGGGATCGCCCCGCGCACGAACACGACCCGGCCGTCCGCGCGGCCCACCGCCTCACCGCCGTTGGCCGGTCGGTCGACGGTGACCTCGACCCGGCGGGGCGATCCCGACCCGGTCACGGTCGCCGTTCGGGTTCGCCCAGTGCGCGGCGGGTCTCCCCCGGCGCCCAGTACGCACGGTCTTCCTTGCGCCGGTCCGACGAGGTGAGCTGCCACGGCACCGAGGTCACCATGACGCCGGGTTCGAACAGCAGGCGTCCCTTGAGGCGCAGCGCCGACTGATTGTGCAGGATCTGCTCCCACCAGTGTCCGACGACGTACTCCGGGATGAACACGGTGACCACGTCACGCGGCGACTCGCGGCGCACCCGGCGCACGTATTCGACGACCGGACGGGTGATCTCGCGGTACGGCGACGCGATGACCTTCAGCGGGACCGTGATGTCGCTGGCCTCCCATTCCGAGACGAGTTTGCGGGTGTCGCGGTCGTCGACGTTGACCGTGATCGCCTCGAGGACGTCCGGCCGGGTCGCCCGCGCGTACCGCAGGGCACGCTTGGACGCCATGTGCAGGCTGGACACGAGCACGATCGAGTGGGTGCGGCTCGGCAGGACGGCCTCGTCGTCCTCCTCGGCGCGGTCGAGTTCCCGCTGCACCGATGCGTAATGGTGATGGATGAGCTTCATGATCACGAACAGCACGACCATCGCGATGACCGCGATGTAGGCCCCTTCGGTGAACTTGGTCAGGAGCACCACGACGAGGACGGTGGCCGTCATCACCAAGCCCACGGTGTTGACCACCCGGGACTGCATCATGCGGCGGCGCGCGCTCGGATCGGTCTCGGTGCGCAGCAGGCGCGTCCAGTGCCGCACCATGCCGGTCTGGCTCAGGGTGAACGACACGAACACACCCACGATGTAGAGCTGGATCAGCGCGGTCACCTGCGCGCCGAAGGCGACCACGAAGATGATCGCGGCGATCGCCAGGAACAGGATGCCGTTGCTGAACGCCAGCCGGTCGCCGCGGGTGTGCAGCTGCCGTGGGAGGTACCGGTCCTGCGCGAGCACCGAACCCAGCACCGGGAATCCGTTGAAGGCCGTGTTGGCGGCCAGCAGCAGGATCAGGGCGGTGACGGTGGCGACGAAGAAGAACGCGGGCGGGAACGAGTCGAACACCGCGTGCGCGAGTTGCGCGATCATCGCCTTCTGCTGATAGCCCTCGGGCGCGCCGATGAGATCCTGCTCCGGATTCATCACGTACTTCGCGCCGATCTTCTCGGCCAGCAGGACGATGCCCAGCAGCAGCGTGATCGAGAAGGCACCCAGCAGCAGCAGCGTCGTCGCGGCGTTGCGGGACTTGGGTTTCCGGAACGCCGGCACGCCGTTGCTGATGGCCTCCACCCCGGTCAGCGCCGCACAGCCGGACGAGAACGACCGGGCGACGAGGAAGACGAGCGCCAGCCCGGTGAGGTTGTCCTGCTCGGGCACGATCCCGAAGTCCGCGGTCTCGGAATGGATGTCCTGCCCGAGCACGAAGATCTCGGTGAAGCCCCAGATGAGCATGCCCAGGACACCGATGATGAACCCGTAGGTGGGGATCGCCAGAAAGGCGCCGGACTCCTTGATGCCGCGGAGGTTCACCGCGGCGAGCAGCATGATCGCGCCCACGCAGAACCACACCTTGTGCTCACCGACGAACGGGATCGCCGAGCCGATGTTCTCCGCGGCGGAGGTGACCGAGACCGCCACCGTGAGCACGTAGTCCACGAGGAGGGCGCTGCCGACGGTGAGGCCCGCGTTGGGTCCCAGGTTGACCGTCGCCACCTCGTAGTCGCCGCCACCCGAGGGATAGGCGTGCACGTTCTGCCGGTAGCTCGCGACGACGACGATCATGACGATCGCGACGGCGATCGCCACCCACGGCGTGAACGCGAGCGCGCTGATCCCCGCGACGGACAGGACCAGGAAGATCTCCTGCGGCGCGTACGCCACCGAGCTCATCGCGTCGGACGCGAAGACCGGCAGGGCGATCCGCTTGGGCAGAAGGGTATGACCGAGGGTGTCGCTGCGGAACGGCCTGCCGAGCAGCAGGCGTTTCGTCGCGACGGACACCTTGGAGACGGTGGACACCAGGCAACCCTAGAGCGTCGGCGCCGAGCCGGGTAGGTTCGACTCGCGGCAGACGAGCCGCATGTGGAGAGGAATGCCGTGCAGGTGGTCATCATGGGTTGTGGGCGGGTCGGATCCTCGCTCGCAATGGCGATGCAGAAGCGCGGACACGACGTCGCGATCATCGACCGCGATCCGAGCGCGTTCGTGCGATTGAGCCCCGATTTCGCGGGCCGCACGATCACCGGGGTCGGGTTCGACCGCGAGATCCTGGTCAAGGCGGGCATCGAGCACGCCGACGCCTTCGCCGCGGTGTCGTCCGGGGACAACTCGAACATCATCTCGGCGCGGGTGGCCCGCGAGACCTTCGACGTCGAGCGCGTCGTGGCCCGCATCTACGACGCCAAGCGAGCCGAGGTGTACGAGCGTCTCGGGATCCCGACGGTGGCGACCGTGCCGTGGACGACCGAACGGTTCGTCTCGGCACTCGGCGAGACGACGACGATGGAGTGGCGCGACCCGTCCGGTTCGCTGGCCATCGCGCAGATCGACGTCGACGAGTCCTGGATCGGGATCTCGGTCGCCCGATTCCAGGAACAGACCGGGGCGCGGGTCGTGTTCCTCAGCCGCGTCGGACGCCCGGTCCTGCCCGACGCGAAAACCGTTGTCCAACAGGATGATGTGATCTACGGGGCAGTCATGCTCGACAATCTCAAGAACGCCCGCGGCCTCGCCGCGAAGCCGTTCACCCAGAACGAGTCCGGATGATCCGGGCCGAAGGAGTCCTGAAGTGAAGGTCGCCATCGCCGGAGCCGGCGCGGTCGGGCGCTCCATCGCACGCGAGTTGCTCGTGAACGCCCACGAGGTCACGCTTTTCGAGCGCGACGCCGGTCACATCGACACCGACGCCGTCGCCGGCGCGGACTGGGTGCTCGCCGACGCGTGCGAACTCGCCAATCTCGAGAACGCGCAGCTGCAGACCTACGACGTGATGATCGCCGCGACCGGCGACGACAAGGCCAACCTCGTCGTCAGTCTCCTCGCGAAGACGGAGTTCGCGGTCAACCGGGTGGTCGCCCGCGTCAACGATCCCCGCAACGAGTGGCTCTTCGGCGAGGACTGGGGCGTCGACGTCGCCGTGTCGACGCCGCGACTGCTGGCCTCCCTCGTCGAGGAGGCGGTGTCGGTCGGCGATCTGGTCCGGTTGATGACCTTCCGCCAGGGACAGGCCAATCTGGTCGAATTGACCCTGCCGTCGAACACGCCGCTCGCGGGTAAACCCGTACGCAAGCTGGAACTCCCCCGGGACGCGGCACTCGTCGCGATCCTGCGCGGCGGACGGGTGATCGTCCCGCAGCGCGACGACCCGATCGAGGGCGGCGACGAACTGATCTTCATCGCGCCGACCGAGGCCGAACCCGCCCTCTACGAGGCTATGCAGATCGTGCGGTGATCTCGGCGTCCGCCGAGGCTTCCGCGCGGGCCGCTTCGGCGCGCTGCGCGCGGCGGACGAGCAGGATCGTCGCGAGCACCACGAGAGCGGTCAGGGGCCACCCCATCGCGATGCGGGTGAAGGCCAGCCACCCGGTCGCGCCGTCGTCGTACAGTTCCGATTGGGTGAGGTAGCGCGCCGCGAAGAGCAGCGCCCACAGCGCCGTGGCGATGTCGTAGGCACGCAGGATGGAGCGTTGTCTGCGCCAGCTCGATCCCTCGCCGTTGACCAGGTGCCACGCCACACCGATGAGGGGCCGGCGCACCAGGATCGAGATGACGAAGACGATCGCGTAGACGAGGGTGCTCCAGATGCCGAAGAGGAAGTAGCCCTTCGCATCTCCCACCCGGTCGGCGATGAAGACGCATATCCCGACACCCAGCAGGCCCGAGATCGCGGGTGTGAGCGGTTCGCGGCGTATGAGTCGTACGACGAAGAGCAGCGCTGCCACACCGAGCGCGGCGTAGATGGCCGTGCGGAGGTCGAAGAAGGAGTTGACGGGGACGAACACCACCACGGGCACCGTCGAGTAGACGAGGCCCGAGACGCCACCGATCTGTTCGAGGACCGTCGGCGTCGTCCGCTCGGGAGCCGACGGTTCAGATGCCGACTGGTCGGGCGCCGGGCCGGTCACTCGTCGACGCCGTGCAGCTCGTAATAAGGGTTGTAGATCACCTTGTGTCCGTCCTGCTCGGCGAGGCGGCCGCGGACGGTGACCTTGCGGCCGGGTTCGATCCCGGTGATGCGGTTGCGACCCAGCCACTTGAGCATCACGATGTCGGAACCGTCGAAGAATTCGGCCTTCACACCCGCCTTGGCCGACCGCGAACACGTCTCGACGGCGCGGAGCTCGCCGTGCATGGTGACCTCGTCACCGCGGCAGCATTCGGATGCGCGCTGGGCGCCCGTCGCCTTGGATTCCTCGGCGATCTTCTCTGCGTCGGCGTCACCGAGATCTTCGGTCAGCCGACGGGTAAGTCGTTTGAGATAGCCGGCAGTGGGCATCTCGACCCTCCCAATGGATTTCGGCCGGTACCGCGGGCTGTGCAGAGCGGTGACCGTGGGTCGCCGAACGAGTGATCGGTGACCTGTCCGCCAGCGTAGACCCCGGCCCGTGCCAGTGACAACGTAGACGACCACGGGGGCATTCCGCGGTGCCGGGCCGCCGCGAACTCGGGTCTGCGCGGGGCCCCGGGACACACTAGGGGATGATGCCCTGATGCCCGGCACCGACCGTCTGCACCGCCCGCCTCCGACCGCTCTGGTCGTGATCCCGGGAACGGGTTCCGACGCCGATCACGCCTCCCGCTCCTTCGGCGGCGCGGCCGCCGACCTCGGCATCGAGCTCATCGCCCTGGAACCGACGGCGTCGCTGATCGACGGCCACCGACTGGGGCTGGAGCGTGCCGCTCGAGCCCATCGGTCGATCCTGGTGGGCGGCGTCTCGATCGGGGCCGCGATCGCGCTCGACTGGGCCATCGGTGACGCCGGACGACGGTGCTCCGGAGTGCTCGCCGCGCTGCCGGCATGGAGTGGCGAGGCCCACACCGCCCCCGCGGCCGCGAGTGCCGTCGCCACCGCCGAGGCGCTCGAGCGTGACGGACTCGAGGCCACCATCGCCGCGATGACGAGCAGCAGCCCCGGCTGGTTGGCCGCGGAACTGACCCGGTCGTGGCGGCGCCTGCACCCGGGACTCGCCGCCGCCCTGCGCGAGGCGGCCGGCTACCGGGCTCCGGTGCCCGCCGAGATCGGCGGCCTCACGGTGCCCCTCGCCATCGTCGCGGCCCCCGACGATCCCGTGCACCCGATCGCCGTCGCCCGTGAATGGCACGCCGCCGCACCGCGATCGGCTCTCGCAGAGGTCGCCCTCGACGACTGGGGCCGAAACCCGGGGCTCCTCGGAGCCGGCACGCGGGACGGCATCCTCGGGCTGATGGACCCGCAGGCGTGAGCGGACGTCAGCGCCGTCGCAGGAAGCGCTGCATCGCCGATCCCGACGACGGCGGCTCCTGGTCATCAGCGTCCGCCGGCACATCGGGCGCCTCGGCCGCGGGTGACTCGTCCTGGGGAACCTCGACAGCGGCATCCGCGTCATCGCGATAGGTGTTCTCGCCGTACACGGTGGCGTGCGCGACCTGATCGAGCGCGCCGCCGGCGACGGGACCCGACTCGTCGGTCGCGTCCGCGTCGGCCCCGGCGACCGGAGCCTGGGCCGTCGGGTTCTGGGCGCTCGGGTTCTGGGGATTCTGTCCGGCCGCGGGGTCGGCGAACATCTGTTGCTGGGCGGCCGCGACCTGCTCGGCGAGCACCGGGGGCAGCACGATCGGGAGCGGGTCCCGCGGGGGGAAGGGTTCGGAACCGCGCCGGACGACGGTTTCGGCGAGCACCGCACGGCTCAGCCGTGCGAGGTCCTCGGAGTTCTCGGTGGGCCCGCTGCCCACACACCGGACGAGCCAGCGCGGCCCGTCGACCCCGATGAACCGATGGGTGACACCGTCCACCTCGGCGACCACCTCACGCCCCCAGTGCCCGTCCTCGACACTCGTGGTGGCGCCGTCGTCGCGGAGCGAACCGGCCAGTTCCCGGACCACCTCGCGCCACATCCCGGGGGATTTCGGTGCCGCGAACGCCGTCACCGAGATGCGGCCGATGGGAGTCACCAGGTACACGTTCTGCGGTTGGTGGGCCTCGGACATCTCCACGGTGACCTGGCCACCCTCGACCACCGGCACCAGCACCGAGCCGAGGTCGAGATGGGAGTTCTCGAGCTCCTGCGGTCGGGTGGTCAGCGCGTCGAGGTCGTAGGGACCGCGCGCCTGACCGACCCGCAGTTCCTCTGATCCGTCCTGTGCCATCGCGTCACTCCTGGTTCGTCACCGCCGGCGACGACGATCTGCCGGCCACACGGAAAACAGTAATCCACCACCACCGGGCAGCGGTCAGGCGAGAATCGCCGAACCGCCGCTCGATCCGTAACCGCCGTCGCCCCGGGCGGTCTGGTCGAGTTCGTCGACCTCGACGAAGTCGGGCAGCTCGACCCGCTGCACGATCAGCTGGGCGATCCGGTCGCCGCGCGCGATCGAGATCGTCTGCTCCGGGTCGTGGTTGATCAGGCAGACCTTGATCTCGCCGCGATAGCCGGCGTCGATGGTGCCCGGGGTGTTCACGACCGACAGGCCGGCCCGGGCGGCGAGGCCCGACCTCGGGTGGATCAGCCCGACGGTGCCCACCGGCAGGGCCACCGCGATCCCGGTTCCGACGAGCTGCCGGCGCCCGGCGGGCAGTTCGAGATCGATCGTCGAATAGAGGTCGACCCCCGCATCACCCGGGTGCGCCCTGGTCGGCAGGGGTAGGTCGGGGTCGAGGCGACGGACCGCGATCGACGCCGGGGCGGAGGGCTGCGCAGGGGGGAGATCTGGGGTCACGGACGCAGACTACGCTGGTCACGTGACCGCAGATCATTCGCCCGAGCGCCCCGGGGGCACGTCGGACGCCTCCCCCGCACCCACCGGGCGGAACGCCGGCGTGACCGACTCGACGACCGATCGGTTCGACGAGCGCCTGTACGTCCCCTGGTGGTGGTGGCTCGCCGCCGTGGTCCTCACCGGCGTGGTGGGCTACGAGATCCAGCTGTCGGCGCGTGGGAGCGCCTGGAGCATCATCGGCTACGTCGCCACCGGAGTGCTGTGCGTGGTGATGCTGTGGTCGATGGGCCGCACCCGCATCCGGGTGACCCCGGATCGGGAACTGCACGCCCATCGCGCCGTCCTGCCGCGCGGCGTCGTGGCCCGCGGGGCGACGGTTCCGGCGTCGGCCAAGAGCGCGGCACTCGGCCGCCAGCTCGATCCGGCCGCCTACCTCGTGCACCGGTCCTGGGTGAAGACGATGGTCCTCATCGTCCTCGACGATCCCGACGACCCGACCCCGTACTGGCTCGTGTCCACCCGGCGCCCGGCCGAACTCCTCGCCGCCCTGGGCATCGAGGACGCCGCGGCCGACCGTCCCGCCCCCACCGCCTGACCCCGGACACGACGAAGGGGCCGCGCCGGTGTTCGGCGACGGCCCCTTTCGTCAGCTGTCAGTCGCTGGCGGCGGACCTGCTCACGCGCAGTCGACGCAGATGAGCGAGCTTCCGTTCTCCTCGGCCAGCCGGCTGCGGTGATAGACGAGAAAGCAGCTGGTACAGGTGAACTCGTCGGCCTGCTTGGGGATGACACGCACCGACAGCTCTTCGCCGGAGAGATCGGCGCCGGGGAGTTCGAAGGATTCCGCGGTGTCACTCTCGTCGACATCCACCGCCGAGGACTGGGCCTCGCTGCGCCGGGCCTTCAGCTCTTCGAGCGAGTCCTCGTTGAGGTCCTCGGTCTCCGTCCGCCGTGGCGCGTCATAATCTGTAGCCATTCTGTGCCTAACTTGTCGAGAGTGTGAGGGGCGCTCACGGTGACGGCGCTGACGTCGCCACCCGGTGTTCTTGCGCACGACTCCGCCGGGATTGTCTTACCGATGGGGTCACTGCAACGTCGTCTCGGGCGAGATTCGTACCAGAGAAACAAACGTATTGCGTGATTTCGATCACGGTTAGATATCAGGCGCACCCCGGGTCTGGAAGCGCGGGCGCCCGAAGCATAGTCGACGCCCCATCCAAGGTCAATACACTGCACCCAACTCGTCGGTAAGTTTCACCTCGTCCGTTGGCAGACGACCCGATTCGCGCGGCCGACACCGCTCCCGGCGAGGCACGCGGTCCGCCGCGGGGCCACCCTCTAGAGTGATCCGAGATCACGCAACGCCCAGTTGAGGAGCCAGTTCACGGTGGTGTCGAAGATTACGTCCGGCTATCCGACAGACGAGCAGGGCCGCCCCTACCGTCGGCGCCGCTACGCGCCCGCGATCATCACGGTCGTCGTCCTGATGGTCGTCGGTGTGGTGGTGTGGGCGATCGCGCTCGGTGGCGGCGACACCGAATCCGTACCGACGGCCTGCAATCAGCCGACGCCCCCGACGTCGGTGGAAGCCGGCGCACCCGCACCGGCCGCACCGCCGACCCTGACCGTCGTCGGGCGCGACGAGATGCTCGGGGTCGCACCGGCTCCGCTGTCCACCTTCGGTGTGCGGGTCCTCAACGCCTCCGACGAACGCGGCGCTGCCCGGACGGTGTCCGACGACCTCACCGCCCAGGGCTTCACGCCCGTACCGGACAACCCATACGCCGATGATCCGGTGTACCCCAACCGGGATCTCGACTGTGTCGCGCAGATCCGGTTCGGCCCGGCGGGTCGCGCCGCCGCGGCGGCCACGTGGCTCGCGTTCCCGTGCGCCCAGCTCGTCGACGACGGCCGGCGCGGGACGGCCGTCGATGTCGCCCTGGGTGTCCACCACTCGGGCGGCGAGATGTCGCAGGACGCGCAGGCCGCCCTGGAGGCACTGCGCTCGGCGGACCCGAAGAACCCGGCGAGCGGCGTCGACCCGGTGCTCGTCGAGGCCGTGCACTCCACTCCCTGCTGACTCAGGTCAGCGGGCGACGCGCATCGAATTCGTCCAGCAGCGCGAGGAATTCGTCGGCCACACCCGGCGCGACAGCGACGGTGATGTGTCCCTCGTCGGCCCGGGAGTCCGGCGGCGGCGTCTGGACGACGGCGCCGGCTTCGGCAGCGATGAGGCCTCCCGCCGCCCAGTCCCACGGGCTCAGCCCGTGCTCGTAGTGCGCGTCGACCGCGCCGGCGGCGACCATGCACAGGTCGAGGGCTGCGGCGCCGATGCGACGCACGTCCCGCACGCGCGGCAGCAGTTCGGCGACGATGCGGCCCTGCTGTCGGCGTCGTGCTGCGTCGTACCCGAAACCCGTTGCCACCAGGGCCAGTTCGGCACGACTGACAGGGTTGCAGCGCAACGGGCGCCGGACCCCGGTCGAGTCCGCGGCCCAGGCTCCGCCGCCGAGGGTCGCGCCGTAGGTCACGTCGCGGGCGACGTCGACGACCACCCCGGCCACCGACCGCCCGTCGACCTGCGCCGCGACCGACACCGCGTAGGCCGGGACGCCGTACATGAAATTGACGGTGCCGTCGATCGGGTCGACGACCCATCGGACGCCGGAGGGCACCGCGCGACTGCCGCCGTCCTCCTCACCCAGCACCTCGTCGTCGGGGCGCGCCTGACGGAGCAGCGAGCGGATCAGTCGCTCGGTCTCGGTGTCGGCGAGGGTGACCGGATCGGTTTCCGTCGACTTCGTCGACACAGCCTGCACCGTCGACGTCGTCGACACGGGCTGCACCGTCGCGTCAACGGTGCCCGGTTCCGGCGGCTCGCCGTGTCCCGGTGTCGCACCGAACAATTCGGGCCGGCGGCGACGCACGTGCGCGGCGGCCTCCCGGGCCACGGCGTCGGCGACCGCGGCGAGCTCGTCCACCGGAATTGTCTGATCCACGCCTTCCATGTCAGCACATGGCCCGACCGCACCGCCGATCGCGGTGACCGATCTCTCGCCTCGAACGGGCGAAACGTGTCGACAAGTGTTGCGATGTCGCGCGTTCGGCAGGTCGCGTGGATAGCCTGGATGTCGATTGCCGCCGACCCGGACAGGGAGCCCCGCCATGACCGACACGTCCGTCCCCGAATCGTCCGACCCCGACGGTTCGACGCCCTCGACCAACCTCGGTTTCGGCGTCGACGTCGGTGGGTCCGGGATCAAGGGCGGGATCGTGGACCTCGATTCCGGTGAGCTCGTCGGCGAGCGGTTCAAGGTGCTGACCCCACAGCCGGCGACACCCGACGCCGTCGCCGACGGGGTGGCCGAGGTCGTTGCGCATTTCGACTGGACGGGCCCGGTGGGCATCACCCTGCCCGGCGTCGTGACCGACGGGATCATGCGCACGGCCGCCAACATCGACAAGGCCTGGATCGGCACGGACGTCTACGAGCTGTTCAGCAAACACCTCGACGGCAGGCAGGTGTCGGTGCTCAATGACGCCGACGCCGCGGGCATGGCCGAGGACGCGTACGGCGCCGGCAAGGACGTCGCAGGGGTCGTGATGCTGTTGACGTTCGGGACCGGGATCGGATCGGCGATCCTGATCGACGGCACCCTCGTGCCCAACACCGAGCTCGGACACCTCCAGGTCGGCAAGAAGGAAGCCGAGCATCAGGCCTCCTCCCGCGTCCGGGAGGAGAAGGGCTGGTCCTACGAGAAGTGGACCGAGAAGGTCTCCGAGGTGCTAGAGACCTACGAAGCACTCTTCTGGCCGAAGCTCTTCATCGCCGGCGGAGGCATCAGCCGCAAGTCCGACAAGTGGATTCCGCTGCTGACCAACAAGACCCCGGTGGTACCGGCGGTACTGCTCAACACAGCAGGCATCGTCGGCGCCGCCATGGCGGTCTCGCGGGGCCTCAAAACCTAGCGCCGCGCGTCCATTGACCAGGTCTTTGACACACCGGACCGGACGATGTCGTTACAATGGTCGTCACCGGTCATTCCAACCGCGAAACCAAGACCTCGTCCACGGCGGCTCGTGCTGCCGTGTCGCGTCTGGTGACAGACGACAGTAGACACCACAGAAGACAGTTCGAAAGGTTGTACGTGGCAGCCATCACGACCCATCAGGGTGATGTAGAGGCCGAGGAGTCGACCGAGTCGACCCCCGCCGCGACCGACGCCCCGGCCAAACGGACCGCCAAGAAGGCTGCGAAGAAGACCGCCGCCCGGAAGGCTCCCGCCAAGAAGGCAGCAGCGAAGAAGGCCACCAAGAAGGCGGCCCCGAAGAAAGCTGCCAAGAAGGCCGCGTCGGCCGAGGGCGCCGGCGACGATCCGAACGCCGAGCCCGACGACCCGGACTCGATCGACGACATCGACGGTCCCGACGCCGAGCTGGAAGACGTCGAGATCGACGACCTCGAGGTCGACGACGATGACGATTCCGACGAGTCGGACGACGACGAGGAGTCCGCGGACGCGAAGGCCCCGGCCGCCGCCGGCGCCGCCTCCGCCACCGCGAAGGCGGGCGCCAAAGACGAGTCCGCCGCTGCGAAGTCGGGCGACTTCGTGTGGGACGAGGAGGAATCGGAGGCCCTGCGCCAGGCGCGCAAGGACGCCGAACTCACCGCCTCGGCCGACAGCGTCCGCGCGTATCTGAAGCAGATCGGCAAGGTCGCCCTCCTCAATGCGGAGGAAGAGGTCGAGCTCGCCAAGCGGATCGAGGCCGGGCTCTTCGCCACCGAGCGTCTCCGACGCATCATGGACGCAGGCGAGAAGCTCAGCACCGCCCAGAAGCGCGACCTCAACTGGATCTCGCGCGACGGCAACCGTGCCAAGAACCACCTACTGGAGGCGAACCTCCGATTGGTCGTGTCCCTGGCCAAGCGCTACACCGGCCGCGGCATGGCGTTCCTGGACCTGATCCAGGAGGGCAACCTGGGTCTGATCCGCGCGGTCGAGAAGTTCGACTACACCAAGGGCTACAAGTTCTCGACCTACGCCACCTGGTGGATTCGTCAGGCGATCACCCGTGCCATGGCCGACCAGGCCCGCACCATCCGTATCCCGGTGCACATGGTCGAGGTCATCAACAAGCTCGGTCGTATCCAGCGTGAGCTACTCCAGGACCTCGGCCGCGAGCCGACGCCCGAGGAGCTCGCCAAGGAGATGGACATCACCCCGGAGAAGGTGCTGGAGATCCAGCAGTACGCCCGGGAACCCATCTCCCTGGACCAGACCATCGGCGACGAGGGTGACAGCCAGCTCGGTGACTTCATCGAGGACTCCGAAGCCGTGGTCGCGGTGGACGCGGTCAGCTTCACGCTGCTGCAGGATCAGCTGCAGTCGGTCCTGGAGACCCTGTCCGAGCGCGAGGCCGGCGTCGTCCGCCTGCGGTTCGGTCTCACCGACGGTCAGCCCCGCACGCTCGACGAGATCGGCCAGGTGTACGGCGTGACCCGCGAGCGCATCCGGCAGATCGAGTCCAAGACGATGTCCAAGCTGCGCCACCCGTCGCGGTCGCAGGTCCTGCGCGACTACCTGGACTAGGTCGCCCCTTCGTTCGACGCCGTCGCCCCCGTGCCTCACCGGTACGGGGGCGACGGCGTTTTCGTGCCCGCACAGACACGCAAAGGCAGATTTGTCAAGGTTTGCGCGCGCTCCGATTTCGACACAGGCGGAGAGTCGGAGTTTCGGCGAGGCACTACATAGGATGGCGCGGTGACTTACGCAGTGACCGGGAGCAGACGCGGCGCCATGTTGGTGCGCCGCGCCACCGTTGACCTGCTGCGCACAGCCTCGATGCTGTGTCTGTGAGGCGACCCAACCCGCCCCGGGGCCCACGTGCGTCCCCACCTTGTGCGTTTCTCTTCTCGCGGCCGCATCGTGCCCGCTCCAGCCTCGTCACGCCCCTGACGGTGTGACTTCTCGGAAAGACCCACTATGAGAACGATTGTCCTGATCGGCCTCGTCGGCTTCGCTGCACAGCTCGTCGACGGCAGTCTCGGCATGGCTTATGGCGTCACCACCACGACCCTCCTCCTCGCCATCGGCACCAACCCGGCCGCCGCGTCGGCAACGGTGCACCTGGCCGAAATCGGCACCACGCTGGTGTCCGGCGTCTCGCACTGGAAGTTCGGCAACGTCGACTGGCGCGTCGTGCGCCGGATCGCGATTCCGGGTGCCATCGGCGCATTCCTCGGTGCGACGATCCTGTCGAATCTCTCCACCGAGACCGCGGCCCCCGTCATGGCCGTGATCCTCCTGCTGCTGGGTCTCTACATCCTGGTGCGCTTCACCTTCCAGGGCATTCCCCGGCACAACCTCGGCAAGCCGCTGCGCAAGCGCTTCCTCAGCCCGCTCGGATTCGTCGCCGGATTCGTCGACGCCACCGGTGGCGGCGGCTGGGGGCCGGTCGGCACCCCGGCCATCCTGGCCAGCGGCCGCCTCGAACCCCGCAAGGTGATCGGTTCGATCGACACCAGCGAGTTCATCATCGCCGTCGCCGCCAGCCTCGGCTTCCTGTTCAGCCTCGGTTCGCAGGGCATCAACTTCGCGTGGGTGGGCGCCATCCTCGTCGGCGGCGTGATCGCCGCACCGATCGCCGCCTGGCTCGTGCGCCACATCCCGCCGCGCCTTCTGGGCGCCTCGGTCGGCGGCCTGATCGTCCTCACCAACACCCGCAGCCTGCTGAAGAGCGACTTCATCGATGCCCCCGGCTCGGTGCGCAACGTCTTCTACGTCGTGATCGCCATCGCCTGGGCAGCAGCGTTCGCCTACTCGCTTCGCGAGTACCTGCGCGACCGTGAGAACGAGTCCTCGGACGCGGTCACCCACTTCCGCGAGGAGCAGGAAGAGGCGCTCGTGAGCGCCGAGGGCACGGAGCGTTCGGGCACCGAGGCGGCATCGACGTCCGACATCCCGGCCGCCGGCACCGCACCCGAACCCGACGCGGGCGCAAGCGGAACGCACTCCCCCACCCGGACGAGCTGACCGTCCGACCCGACCCGCGCAGAACACGTAGAGTGGTGCGACCCGGCCCCCATGGCCGGGTCGCATTGCGTTCGGGCGATCGTTGTCCAGTTGTTGCGCGAGGTTAACGGTGAGTGACGACACACCGAGCGCACCCCCGGAACAATACGAACGCCTCGAGCGTCTGACAGAGTGAGGTTGACGCATCGCCCGGATGTGTCGGCTCGAAGGGAAGGCGACCGGACACCGGCGCCGGACCGGGACGGAGGAACGACAACCATGACTGACATCGCCACCACAGCCCCGATCTACCTGCCGCTCACTGCCGCCGATCGCTGCGATCGCTGCGGCGCCGCAGCCAAGGTACGGGCCGTCCTGCCCAAGGGCGGCGAGCTTCTCTTCTGCCGCCATCACTTCAACGAGCACGAAGCCCGTCTCGTCGAGCTGAGCGCCACCGTCGTCGAGTCCGCCGGCGAGTTGGTCTGACGATCCCGACGATCTGACACGGGCGTTCCTACGCGCACAGGAGCCCGGCCGGAATCATCCGGCCGGGCTCTGTCGTGTCGTGCGTCTGTCCGTCGTGTCGGTCATGTCCGGGCCTTCGCCCTACCCGACCGATCAGCGCCACTCGCGCAGCGCGGCGATCCGTTCCTTGAGTTGCTCGGCACTGGCCATCGCGGTCGGCGGCCCACCGAGACGGGTCCGCAATTCGTTGTGCACCATGCCGTGCGGTTTACCCGTGCGATGGTGATGCATGGCGACGAGAGTGTTCAGTTCCTTGCGCAGCGCGTGCAGGTTCTCACCGGTCGTCCCGGGGGGTCGGCCGGGCGTCGGTTGCTCGGCATTCGCCGGAGACTCCGCGGTCGACGCAGCCGTCCGCGCGGTGACCTGGTCCTCCTGCCGCTTGCGCAGGAGGGCACGCACCTGATCGGCGTCGAGCAGCCCCGGAAGGCCGAGGTAGTCCGACTCCTCATCGCTGCCCGCGAACGTCGCCGTGCCGAACGACGTGCCGTCGAAGATGACCTGATCGAGCTCGGCGTCGGCGTGCAGGGACTGGAACTTCGGCTCGTCCTCCCCCGGCTCGTCCTCCTGCTTGTTGGCGTCGATCAGCAATTGGTCGTCGAGGCCGTCGCTCTCGCGGTGCGGCTTGCCGAGCACATGATCGCGCTCGACCTCCATCTGGCTGGCCAGGTCGAGCAACACCGGCACCGACGGCAGAAAGACGCTCGCGGTCTCACCCGGCCGACGCGATCGCACGAAGCGGCCGATGGCCTGCGCGAAGAACAGCGGGGTCGACGAACTGGTGGCGTACACGCCCACGGCCAGGCGCGGCACGTCGACACCCTCGGACACCATGCGGACCGCGACCATCCACTCGTCGGTGGACGCGGCGAACTGGCCGATCCGCGACGACGACTTCGGGTCGTCGGAGAGCACGACCGTCGGTTCTCTACCGGTGATGGCGGTGAGGAGTTCGGCGTAGTCGCGGGCCGCGGTCTGATCGGTGGCGATCACCAGGCCGCCCGCGTCCGGTGTGCCGGTCGCGCGCAACTGTCCGAGGCGGGTGTGCGCGGCGGTGAGCACCGCGGGGATCCAGTCGCCGTGAGCGTCGAGGGCAGTGCGCCAGGCGCGCGTGGTGTGTTCCGCCGAGAGCGGCTCGCCCAGGCGCGCGGTGTACTCCTCGCCCGCGCTGTCCCGCCAACTGGCCTCACCGGAGTAGGCGAGGAACACGACCGGGCGGACGACGCCGTCCTTCAGGGCGTCGGCGTAGCCGTAGGTGTGGTCGGCCTTGGAACGCTGATGCCCGCCGGCCTCCGGTTCGTAGGTGACGAACGGGATCGGCGAGTCGTCCGAGCGGAACGGCGTACCGGTCAGCAGCAGCCGGCGCTCGGCGTCGTCGAAGGCCTCGCGGATCGCCTCACCCCAGGACTTGGCATCGCCACCATGGTGGATCTCGTCGAGGATGACCAGCGTGCGGTAGTTCTCGGTGCGCACCCGATGCCGAGCCGGGTGGGCGGCCACCTGCGCGTAGGTGACCACGACGCCGTGGAAGTCCGAACTGGTCTGTCCGGCGGCATTGGTGAACCGGGAGTCGAGCGCTATCCCGACGCGCGCCGCGGCCTCGGCCCACTGGTGTTTGAGATGCTCCGTGGGCGCGACCACGGTGATCTTGTCGACGGTGCGGTCGTCGAGCAGTTCGCGGGCGATGCGCAGACCGAAGGTCGTCTTGCCTGCGCCGGGGGTCGCCACGGCGAGGAAGTCCTTCGGCTTCTGCGTCAGGTACTTGGTCAGCGCACGACGCTGCCAGGCGCGGAGCTGCTGTGTGGGGGCGCTCGTGGACCCGGACGGACCACTGGCGGAGGGTTCGGCTGACGTCACCTTCAGTGCTGCTCCTCCACGCGTGCGGGTGTACTGCCGGACATGAAATGACCCCTCGCGTGCGGCACCCGCGCCCAAGGGGACCCGCCAATCGTACCGCCGACCGGCGACAGCTCCCGCATCCCGACACCGGGCCGAGGCGCCCACGGAAGTCACCCCTCGTGGGCGATCCGAACGACTCGCCTGGTGACCCGAGTACCCAACCGCCCCTCCGATCAGGGATATTGAACACATCACAACGCGTAAGAGGAATCCGGTCCCGCTGGCCGACGAGACGTCGTCGGTGGCTGCGCCGAGCCTGCCCGCGGGGGCGCCACCCGCGCCCGTGTCGGCCGCGATCACCGCCCCGATCGGCGACGCCGCGACCGAACCCCTGCGCTCCGCCGCGTTGCGGGCCGCGCCCGCGTCCGGCGACGTCGAGGTGCCCGCCGACGCCGGCCGTTCGGCGAAGCCGGGCAACGACGACCCGGTTCGGGACGAGGCACCGACCGGGCCCGGCCTGCCGGTGCTGCCGAACATCCATCGCGTGATCTGGCGGACCATCGTCAAGTCCTGGGATGACGGGATCATCGGCTGGGCCGCGCAGGCCGCGTTCTGGCAGGCGCTGTCCCTGCCGCCGCTGCTGCTCGGGTTGCTCGGTTCGGTCGGTTACGTCGCGGGCTGGTTCGGTCCCGACACCGTCGACGTCGTGTACGCCCGCATCATCGACTTCGCCGACCGCACGTTCACCCCGACCGTCGTCGACGACCTGATCACCCCCACCGTCGACAGCGTGCTCGGTCGCGGACGGATCGGGTTGATGTCGGTCGGCTTCGTCCTGTCACTGTGGGCGGGATCGTCGGCCGTATCGTGCTTCATCGCCTCGATCGCCCACGCCCACGATCAGCACGAGGTCCGTAATCCGGTGTGGCAGCGGTTTTTCGCGTTGTTCCTCTACGTCGGATTCCTGAGCGTGGCGGTGTTCCTGCTGCCCCTCGTCGCCCTCGGACCGAACTACCTGCGGGCCATCGTGCCGGAATCGTGGGGATCGTTCGTCACCACCCTCATCGACTACGGCTACTTCCCGTTCGTCGCGGTCCTGCTCCTGTTCGTGCTCACGACGCTTTACCACCTCGCGCTGCCCAATCCCCTGCCGTGGCATCGGCTCATCGGCGGCGCCGTCGTGGCCGGCGTGTTCTTCTGGGTGGCGAGCTATCTGCTGCGCATCTACCTCACCAAGATCACCGAGGCCGGGGTCTCCTATGGAGCGCTGGCCACGCCGATCGCGTTCCTGCTCTTCACGTTCTCGCTGGGATTCGGCATCGTGATCGGCGCCGAGTTCAACGCCGCGGTGCAACAGTTCTGGCCGGCGAAGGCCTCGACCACGACCCAGGTGCGCCACTGGGTGAATTCACAGACCTCGGACTTCACCGGACAGCTCCGGACCCTGCCCGACCGGCTGTCCTCCGGTCCGATCCGCAGGCAGCCGCGCGAACGCGGGCGCGGCTGACGGCGCCGGGCCCGCCGCCGCCCGGCAGCGGGCGGGCCCGATCAGGCAGCCGCTACTTGCGCATCTTGCTGTAGATCTTCTTGCACTTCGGGCACACCGGAGACCCGGGCTTGGCCGACCGCGTCACCGGGAAGGTCTCGCCGCAGAGGGCGACGACGTGGTTCCCCATGACCGCGCTCTCGGCGATCTTGTTCTTCTTCACGTAGTGGAAGAACTTGGGGCGGTCGTCGTCATCCCGATCGGTCGCGTCGGCGTCGGGACGCTCGTCGGTCTTGGTGTCGGACCATTCGTCGAGGTCCGGGCGTTCGATGGTTTCGGTTCCCATGCGTCCATTGTGCGTCAACAGGCGGCGGCGGGCGAAGCCGCGGGTGCATTCGATGATCGAAAGTGGGACAGTGGAGAGGGTGTTCGAACAAAGGGAATCCATGGGTGAGACCGGTCGCGGTCAGTACGGCCACAGGAGCGCGTCACCGCACGTCGACGAGCACGGCCACCCCCTGTCGAAACGGTCGGCCGCCGAGACCTACCTGATCACCGACGCGCCGGACTCGCTGGAGGCCCAGCACCGGGCACGCGTTCGGAAATACCTGTTCCTCATGGCTTTCCGCGTGCCCGCCCTCCTGATCGCCGGTATCGCCTACGGCATCACCGGGTCGGGCCTCCTGGCGCTGGCGATCGTCGCGATCTCCATCCCGCTGCCCTGGGCGGCGGTCCTCATCGCCAACGACCGTCCACCGCGCAAGCGCGGCGAGGTCCCCCAGTACAAGTACGGCGCCGACCACCATGTCGTGGGCCCGCCCGCACTCCCCGACACCGAGAACAAACTGTCGCGCACCGTCGACGGGCAGGTCGTCGACCCCGACGATCCCCGCGCCTAACACCTCGACCCGTTCACCGCATCGCGGCGCGGTTCCGTCGCGCGCGACATCTCAGCAACTTCTCAGCCGCTTGTCGAGTCACGAAAAAGAATGCGCAGGTCACCAAGCCTCATCGAGGTTTGCTCCGAAGCACTCTCGGGAACTATCGGCCACACATGGACGTTGGACCCAGTGAACGCACTCAAGTCAGGAGGCCGCATGTCACGCTCGACAGTTGCACGTTCGACCCCGACCAAAGGTTTCGCCGAAGTCACCCCTCCGGGTACCCGGCCGGCGATGACCGAACAAGATCTCGACGCCCAGTCTCCAGCGGCGGATCTGGTCCGTGTCTATCTGAACGGAATCGGTCGCACCGCTCTCCTCAACGCGGAGCAGGAGGTCGAACTCGCCAAGCAGATCGAGGCCGGCCTCTACGCCAAACACGTTCTGGCGAACAAGAAGCGGCTCTCCGCCGCCAAGAAGCGTGACCTCGCGGTCATCGTCCGGGAAGGTGAGGCCGCCCGTGCGCACCTGCTCGAGGCGAACCTCCGCCTGGTCGTCTCGCTGGCCAAGCGGTACACCGGCCGCGGCATGCCGCTCCTCGACCTGATCCAGGAGGGCAACCTGGGTCTGATCCGGGCCATGGAGAAGTTCGACTACGCCAAGGGCTTCAAGTTTTCGACCTACGCCACCTGGTGGATTCGTCAGGCGATCACCCGCGGCATGGCGGATCAGAGTCGCACGATCCGGCTCCCCGTCCACCTCGTGGAGCAGGTCAACAAGCTGGCCCGTATCAAGCGCGAGCTGCACCAGCAGCTCGGCCGAGAGGCGACCGACGACGAACTGGCCAACGAGTCGGGCATCCCCGCGGAGAAGATCGCCGACCTCCTCGACCACAGCCGCGACCCGGTGAGCCTGGACATGCCGGTGGGCAGCGACGAGGAAGCACCGCTCGGAGACTTCATCGAAGACGCCGAGGCCACCTCCGCCGAGAACGCGGTGATCGCCGGACTTTTGCACTCCGACATCCGGGCCGTCCTCGCCACGCTGGACGAGAGGGAACAGCAGGTCATCCGGATGCGCTATGGCCTCGACGACGGCCAGCCACGCACCCTCGACCAGATCGGCCGCATGTTCGGGCTGTCGCGCGAGCGCGTCCGTCAGATCGAGCGCGAGGTCATGGGCAAGCTCCGCCACGGTGACCGTGCCGAGCGCCTGCGTGCCTACGCGAGCTGAGCGTCCCCCCACGCTCGACTGCCGCCTTCACTGAGTCTCTCGGTCGGGTCCGCCGATCAGCCGAGTCGTCTGGGTCCGGTGTCCCGCCTGTCGGGCACCGGGCCCACTCGTATCCGGGCATTGAGCACGGCCACCCCGTCGACCGAGGCAAGGATCGGGTCGCAGACGACTTCGCGTACCTCCGGGATGTCGTCGACGAGGGTCGAGATGCGGAGCAGGAGATCCGCGAGCGCCTCCTTGTCGGCCGGCTCCTCCCCGCGGTATCCCGACAGCAGCGGTGCCGACCGCGGCTCCTCGATCAGTTCACGAGCGTCGAGCTCGGACAGCGGGACAGCTCGGTAACCGTGATCGCCCAGCAGATCGAACGTCCGCCCGGACAGACCGAACGAGATGACCGAACCGAACGACGGGTCGTCGCGGACCCGGATCACCGTGCCGACGCCCTTCGGTGCCATCTTCTGCACGTGCAGCACCCGATCACCGGTCAGCTCGGTGAGTTCGGCGAACGCGGTCACCACGGATGTCGCGTCGGGCAGGTCGAGGCGCGCGCCCTCGCGGTCGAGCCGGCCGCGCCATTTGTCCGACGTCGCCTTCACCGCCACCGGCAGTCCGAGCTCGCGCGCGGCCGCGGACGCCTCGTGCATGGTGGTGACCTCCCGGAACGGGACCACATGGATGCCGTACCAGCGCAACAACTTCGCCGACTCCACGTGTCCGAGCAATCGCTCGCCGGGAGTGTCGGGGACACCCTCGCCCGACATGGCCTCACGCACGAACATCCGGGCCGTCTCGGGGTCCGTGCCCTCGGGACGATGCACGACGGACTCCGGCCGCTGGCGCCACCGGGCGTACTGCCAGGCCCTCGCCAACGCTGCCGCGGCCCGCTCGGGTGAGCCGTACGACGGGATCGACCCCTTCGTCGGCATCCCGCCCGGACCGGGCCTGGTCAAGCCCGGTGGGATGCCGTCCACGGCGAGGAAGGTCGTGACGATCGGTTTGTCGCCATCGGCGTCGGGTGTGTTCGCCGCCGCCATGAGGGCGCGGGCATGCCAGTCGGCGCCCACCGCCACCGGCGGCACGAAGACGACGATGATCCCGTCGACACCCGGGTCGGCCATCGCCGCGGAGACCGTCGACTCGAACTCCTCCTCGGAGGCACCGGCTCCCAGATCGATCGTGTCGACGACCTCGAGGCCGCCGTTGCGCGCGGTGTCGGCCGCCAGGCTGCCGAGCACCGAGGAATTGCCGATGATGCGGACGCGCGGTCCCCGCGGGAGCGGCTGATAGGCGAACAACGCCGCGCAGTCGAACAATTCGGGGATCGTGTCGACCTGGATCACCCCCGCCTGTTCGAGCATCATCCGGGCGATCTGGTCGTCGAGGGTGGCCGCCGATCGCGCCGCGCGGACCGGTGTCATGGCGCCCCGTCCGGACTTGACCGCGATGATCGGCTTCGAGCGGGACACCCGGCGCGAGATGCGGGAGAACTTGCGCGGGTTACCGAAGCTCTCGAGGTAGAGCAGGATGACGTCGGTGGTGGCATCGGTGTCCCAGTACTGGAGCAGGTCGTTGCCCGACACATCTGCGCGGTTGCCGGCCGAGGCGAACGTCGACAGGCCGATCTGGCGTCGGGCTGCGGTGTCGAGGATCGCGATCCCCAGCGCGCCGGACTGACAGAAGAACCCCACCCGGCCCGCGCCCGGGATGCGCGGCGCGAGGGTCGCGTTGAGTGCGACCGCGGGGTCGTTGTTCGCCACCCCCAGGGCGTTCGGCCCGACCAGACGCATCCCGTGTTCGCGGACCTGGGCCACCAGCCGGCGCTCGTTCTCCAACCCCTCTTCCTCACCGGACTCGCCGAAGCCCGACGACACCACGACGAGGGTGCGCACACCCTTCACGAGACAGTCGTCGAGCACGTCGTCGACGCGCGCGGCCGGCACCGCGACCACCGCGAGGTCGACGGGATCGGGGATGTCCCGCACAGTCTCGTACGCACGGATCCCGCGCACCGACGGCGGGCGTTCCCGAGTGCGTCGACGCGCCGGCGTCGGTTCACGACCGGCCCCGCGTCGGCCCGGTTCGGACTCCTCGTCCTCGACCCGGGCGGGTCCGTTGACCGGGAACACCGGTCCGGTGAACCCCCCGGCGATGATGTTCGCCAGCAGCGCATTGCCGACCTTGTTCGGGTCCGTCGACGCGCCGATGACCGCGACCGAGGTGGGACGCAACAGGTTCGCCACGCTGCGCGCCTCCGAGGCGCGTTCCCGGGCGTTGCGCACCGACAGCATCGCCTCGGTGGGGTCGATGAGGAACTCGACGTGCACGGTCGAACCGTCGAAGCTCCGCGCCAGCTGATACCCGGCGTCGCGGAACACCGCGACCATGTTCGGGTTCTCGCTGAGCACCTCGGCCTCGAAGCGGGTGAAGCCGTTCTCCGCCGCCGCCCCGGCGAGGTGTTCGAGCAGGATCGGTCCGAGTCCGCGACCCTGGTGTTCGTCGGCGACGACGAAGGCCACCTCCGCCGATTCGGGTTTGCCGTCGAAGCCGAGGCCCTCGTAGATGCCGACCGCGATGATCTCGCCCCCGAGTTCGGCGACGATCGCGACCCGCTGCTGATGGTCGACGGTCGTCATCCGTGCGACCTCGCGCGGCGGCAGGGTCGGGGTCGGACCGAAGTAACGCATGTAGCGCGTCCGCTCGGACAGCTTGGAGTGGAATGCCACGATGCGGTCGGCGTCGTCGGGCACGATCGGCCGCAGATGCACGACGCCGCCGTCGGAGGCCAGCACGTCGGCGATCCAGTGCCGCGGGTAGTCCCACGGGCTACGTGGTTCCGGCTGATCGGCCACCGCGGCGGGCGGGTCGGAAGGCGAAGCGTCCGTTGCGGTCGTGGTGTCGTCAGTCACGGGGATCCTCCGGGTCGAGACCGTGGAGCGGGTACACCGCGCGTCGCGTGGCGAGAATTGCGCGATCGGTCTGGCGCTGGGCGTTGGCGGCGACGCCCTCGGGTGGCTCCTGACCGGCGTCACCCGCCCACGGCTGGTAGTCGACGATGCCCCCGTCGCCCATGACCCGAACCGGCGGGGCGGCGTAGTCGGAATGCACCTGCTCAGAGATCTGTTCGGCTGTGGCACACCAGGATTCGTCGATGACCGAGGATACGTCGACCTCACGCCCGAGAGCCACCCCCAGCAGGTGCGTCCAGCTGCGCGGCACCACGTTGACGACGCCGTAGCCGCCGCCGCCCACCGCGATCCAGCGGCCCTCGCAGTACTTGTCGGCGAGGTCGCGCATGGCGATCATCGCCGCCCGCTGGCCGTCGACGGTCAGCGAGAGGTCGGTGAGCGGATCGGCCCGATGACTGTCGGCGCCGCACTGGCTGACGATGATCTGCGGCCGGAACTCGGCGATCAGTGACGGCACCACGGCGTGGAAGGCGCGCAGCCACAATCGGTCCTCGGTGTTGGGCATGAGGGCCAGGTTGACCGCGCTGCCCGCGGCATCGCCGTCGCCGACCTCGGTCGGCCATCCGGTGCCCGGCCACAATGTCGCCGGATGCTGGTGCAGCGAGACCGTCATCACACGCGGGTCGGCCGCGAACTCGACCTGGACGCCGTCGCCGTGGTGGGCGTCGACGTCGATGTAGGCGATCCGGTCGAAGCCGTTGTCGAGCAGGTACTTGATCGCGATGGCGCAGTCGTTGTAGATGCAGAACCCCGCCGCGCGCGAGCGCATCGCGTGGTGCATGCCACCACCGATGTTGACCGCTCGCGTCGCCGCCCCCGAGACCACCGTCTGGGCCGCGGCCAGCGTGCCGCCGACGAGCAGGCGCGCGGCCTCGTGCATCCCGGTGAAGACCGGGTTGTCGGCGTCACCGAGACCGAACAACCGCTCGAGCAACGGGCCCGACAGCGACGCGGTCCCGGAGCCGACCGCACGCACGGCGTCGATGTAGTCGCGGCTGTGGACGACGGTCAGCGCGTCGTCGTCGATGGCCTGCGGCGGGACCGTCTCGACGTCGTCGAGGACCCCGAGGCTCTGCGCGAGGGTCATCGTGAGGGCGAGTCGGACCGGGTTCATCGGGTGCGTGTGGGCCCAGCGATAGGACAGGAAGTCCTCGCTCCAGATGACCGCCGTCGTCATCGGGCGCTCGTAGTGTTGATCACGACCTCAGGCTAGTGGTACACCTCGCGCAGCGGCCACGGATGTCGCGTCGGACACGAGCGGGCACCGCACCATCCTCGTCGCGGACCACCCGGCCGCGGTGAGATCGCGGTCACCGCTCGCAAAGAGGGTAATCTTGGCGGGGACGAAAGGGATTGCGCACAGTGAACGACCTGGTTGACACCACCGAGATGTACTTGCGAACGATCTACGATCTCGAAGAAGAGGGCATCGTGCCGCTGCGGGCACGTATCGCCGAGCGTCTGGACCAATCCGGTCCCACCGTGTCGCAGACCGTTGCCCGGATGGAGCGCGACGGTTTGCTCCGCGTTGCCGGCGACCGACACCTCGAACTGACCGACCGCGGCCGCTCGCTCGCCGTCGCGGTGATGCGCAAGCATCGTCTCGCCGAGCGCCTGCTGGTCGATGTCATCGGGATGCCCTGGGATCAGGTCCACGAGGAGGCCTGCCGCTGGGAGCACGTGATGAGCGAGAACGTCGAACGTCGCCTGCTCGCGGTCCTGGAGTACCCGACGACGTCGCCGTACGGCAACCCCATCCCGGGCCTGGAGCTGCTGGGCGTGGAGGTGCCGAGTTCCGACGACGGTGCCACCCGTCTCGCCGACCTCCCGCCGGGCGAGACGGTGCCGGTCATCGTCCGTCGTCTGTCGGAGCACGCGCAGTCCGACACCGAACTCATCGGAGCGCTCCGGGAGGCGGGTGTGGTCCCCAACGCCCGCGTGACGGTCTCGAACACCGCGGGCACCATCACCATCGACACGCCCGGTCACGACGGTCTCGAGCTCTCGCCCGACATGGCGCACTCGCTGTTCGTCGAGAAGGTCGTCGAGAAGGTCTGACCGAGCGAAGGTCTGACCCAGCGAAGATCTGACGCAACAGGTCCGGTCACCCGGCGGTGCGCAACGTCGCCGCCGGGATGACGATGCCGAGACGTTTCGCCGCGTCGTAGGACTTGTCGATCGTGCCCCACAGCCTGGCCGGGCGTACGCCTGCCCGTAGGGCCGAGTCCAGCAGCGTGGCCAGCGGTCCGGGTTCTGTGCACGCGAGCGCGACGTCGAGCGCGACACCGGCATAGGCCCCGTCCCCGCCGATGTAGTGCAGGTGCGCGAGAAGTGTTGCGGCGGTTGCGCGTCCGCGTCCGGCGAGTCGTCTGGTGAGTTCTCGCCACAGGCGTTCGGCAGCTCCCCGCAGTTCGGTGACGGCCAGGGCGAGCGCGGCGTCGCGGACGTCGGGGCGGAGGATCGCCCGTTCGAGCAGGTCCAGTTCGTCGCAGTCCAGCGCCCGGTCCGCTCCGATCATCGCGCTGATCACCAGGTCGAGCGCCAGCGCCGAGACCTCGACGTCGTCGGTGTCGGGATCGAACCGGTCGAGATCGGTCCGGTCCAGGTCGTGGCCGCGGCACCGATGGCACTCCGGCCGGGGGCGACCCGGACCGCACTCGCCGTCCAGCGGTTCGAGCATCGACCTCATCTCCGAGCGCCGTCCGAGGATTCGTCGGCCCGAGCGCACGGCTTCGGCGATCGCCGTCGGACTCGTGTGCGGGTCGTCGATGCGCCCGACCGCGTCGGCAGACACCTCGACCGACCATGCTCGGTCCTCGGGACACCAGATGGTGGTCCACTCGGCGCCTGCGTCGAAGGTCGCCAGCGCGAATCCCGCCGCGACGCCGCCGACCTCACCGAAGTACCGGTCGCTCATCGCCATGATCCGGCGGTGGCGGTGGTCGTCGACGGGATGCCGGTCGTCGGCGATGACGACCACGATCTCCTCGACGCCATAGGTGGAGGTGATCTCTCCGAGCCCGCCGAGGACGGTGACCAACTCCCGGCTGGGGCTGCCGTCGTCCTCGAGGGCGAGGTCGTGTCGCATGGTCGCGTTCACGGTCCGGTCGGCGGCGAAGGCGATCACGATGATCGATCGCTCCGGGACGAATCCGAGACGTGCGGGGATCGAGGTGAGCAGCGTAGACGGGTCGTGTGGCCCCGACGGACGTGATTCGAACATCTGCATGGACGCAGCGTCACCCGCAGGCGGCCGCGCGAACGCCGGGGAACTCGTCCTGTGGACAACTCGGGTCGAGTCATCCACAGGGGCGGTGGGGAATCAGCCGAATGCGGCCGCGTTCGCCTTGACGAACAGTGCGTCGAGCGCGGCGGCCGCCTCCGGCGCCACCGGACCGGCTGCGGGCCAACGGTATTCGGTGTAGACCCGGACCCCGTCGCGCTCGCCGAGCAGGGTGAGGGCACTCGTCGTCGTGGGGACGCCGCCGCCGGTCACGATCGTGCGACGGATGGTGGCCGTGTCGACCCCGTCGAGCGCCGGTGGCGGAGGTAGGACCTCGGTGGTGACCGTCGACGACGCACCGAACGTCGTCGTCGTGGTCTGCCCGCACCGCTGCGCCAGGTCGACCACGTCGTCGAGAGTCGTGTCGACGCCGGCCACGACCGTGGTCAGGGTGGACCGCTCCCCCGGGCCGGGCCCCAGGTAGGCGACCGCGCCGTCGGCGGCGACGGTGGCCGGCGCGCAGTCCGGCGGCGACACCTCGGTGCCGGTCTGTCCGGGCATCGGTGCGCCGGTCACGTCGGCCAGCGCGTTCGCGACCGCGGACGCCGGGATCTCGCTCGCCGCGCCACCCGGGAAGTCTGCGGCCGACACCGATCGCGCGGAGAGGTCCGGGCCGGACGGCGCCGGTTCCCCGGCCACCGAGCACGCGGAGAGCAGGACCGCGGCGGCCACCAGGCAGGCGGCCGGCACACGGGTCCGGCCCGGGAAAGGCAGACACGGTCGGGGCACACGCGGCTCGGTCACAACGGTCTACTGTGCCACCGCCGCACGCCCCGCACGCCCTCCGACACACCGCGCGCACCAGGCCGGGAATCACCCGCGTGCCGAGGTGGTTGCACCCAGATGACTCTCAGCACCCCGGTGCGGGACAATGGACGTTCAGCTGTCTCGATGGACAGCTGCCAGCAGAAGGAGGGACGACGTGGACGAGCAGCCCGCGCGCGACGACGCGCTGTATGAACTCGCCTTTCCCGCTCCGCAGGTGACCCGGCCCGACGGCACGGGTCCGGTACTGATCCACGCACTCGAAGGGTTCGCCGATGCCGGGCATGCGGTCGCCCTGGCGGCGGCGCATCTGCGCGACAGCCTCGAGTCGGAGTTGGTCGCGACCTTCTCGTCCGACGAACTGATGGACTACCGCTCGCGCCGGCCGACCATCTCGTTCAGCGGCGAGACCTTCACCGACGTGGAGATGCCGTCGCTGGCGCTGCACGCCATCCGCGACAACTCCGGCAAGGGGTTTCTCCTCCTCGCCGGTTCCGAGCCGGACCTCCGGTGGGAACAGTTCGTCGACGCGGTCCGTCGCCTCAGCGACGGCCTCGGCGTCACCGACGTCATCGGCCTGAACGCGATCCCGATGGCCGTGCCGCACACCCGCCCGCCGTCGATCACCGCGCACGGCAGCGATCCCGACGCCCTGGGCGACCTGCCCCGGTGGGGATCGGCGATGAAGCTGCCCGCCAGCGCGTCGATGCTTCTCGAACTCCGCATGGGTGAGCACGACTACCGCGCCTCGGGGCTGTCCGTACACGTCCCGCACTACCTCGCGCAGACCAACTATCCGGCGGCCTCGGCACGGTTGCTGGCGGCGGTCGCCGAACTCGCCGGCCTCGACCTCCCCCTCGCCGCTCTGGACAGCGCCGCGGAGAAGGTGCGCGCACAGGTCGACACCGAGGTCGAGGGCAACAGCGAGATCGAGTCGGTGGTGGCCGCGCTGGAGACCCAGTACGACACGTTCACCCAGGCCGCCCAGGAGCGGGCCTCGCTGCTCGCCGCCGAGGAATCCCTGCCCAGCGGCGACGAACTCGGAGCCGAACTCGAGCGGTTCCTGGCCGAGCAGACCGGCAACGGTGAGGCGGACCCCGGGGACGAGGGTCCACGATCACCGATCTGATCCCCGAGACCGCATCGATTCCCGGACCCCACGTCCTGGTCCCGACCGACGACGAGGACGCCGCCCTGCAGCGGTACACCGACTGGTGGACGGGGCGTGGTCTCGACCTCTACCCCCATCAGGAGGAATCACTCCTCGAACTCCTCGCCGGCAGCCACGTGATCCTGGCGACGCCGACGGGCTCGGGTAAATCACTCGTCGCGGCGGGTGCGCTGTATTTCGCGCGCTGCCGCGGCGAGCGCGCGTTCTACACCGCCCCGATCAAGGCGCTCGTCAGCGAGAAGTTCTTCGAGCTGTGCGCGATGTTCGGCGCGGACCAGGTCGGTCTGCTGACCGGTGACGCCGCGGTCAACGCCGACGCGCCGATCGTGTGCGCGACCGCCGAGATCGTCGCCAATCTCGCGCTGGCCGCGGGCGGTGAGAGCGACATCGGCACCCTGGTCGCCGACGAGTTCCACTATTACGGCGAACCGGACCGCGGCTGGGCATGGCAGGTGCCGCTCATCGAACTGCCGTCGACGCAGTTCCTGCTGATGTCGGCGACGCTTGGCGACGTCTCGTTCTTCGTCGACGATCTGACCCGCCGCACCGGACGCGAGACCGTCGAGGTCACCGGTGCGCAGCGGCCCGTCCCCCTCGAACACACCTACGCGATGACGCCGGTCCACGAGACGATCGAGGAACTGGTCGACCGCGGCCGGGCGCCCATCTACGTGGTGCACTTCACCCAGGCCGCCGCGGTCGAGCGCGCACAGGCACTGCTGAGCGTCCGCATCTGCGACAAGGCCGAGAAGGCCGCCATCGCGGAAGCGATCGGGGACTTCCGGTTCTCCACCGGCTTCGGCAACACCCTGTCCAAACTCCTGCGCGCCGGGATCGGTGTGCATCACGCCGGGATGCTCCCGCGGTACCGGCGCCTGGTGGAGCGCCTCGCCCAGCAGGGTCTGCTGAAGGTCATCGCCGGGACCGACACGCTCGGCGTCGGGATCAACGTGCCCATCCGTACGGTGCTGTTCGCGGCGTTGAGCAAGTACGACGGGCGCCGGGTCCGGCGCCTGCGGGCGCGCGAGTTCCATCAGATCGCCGGCCGCGCCGGGCGTGCCGGGTTCGACACGATCGGCTACGTCGTCGCCCAGGCCCCCGATCACGACGTGGAGAACGCCCGCGCGGTGGCCAAGGCCGGCGACGATCCCAAGAAACTGCGAAAGCTGGTGCGCAAGAAGCCCCCCGAGGGCTTCGTGTCGTGGGGTGAGAAGACGTTCACCCAGCTCGTCGACGCCCCCGACGAGCCGCTGCGCAGCCACTTCCAGATGACGACGGCCATGCTGCTCGAGGTGCTCGGCCGACCGGGCGACTGCTTCGCCGCGGTGCGCCACCTCCTCGAGGACAACCACGAACCCCGCGACCGGCAGTTGCGCACCATCAAGCACACGATCGAGCTCTACCGCGGGTTGCGAGATGCCGGCATCGTCGTGCAGCTCGACGAACCCGACGACACCGGACGGCACATCGCGCTGAGCGTGGACATGCCGGCGAACTTCGCATTGACCAATCCGCTGTCCGCCTTCGCGCTGGCGACCTTCGAGATCCTCGACCCCGAATCGTCCACGTACGCACTCGATGTGGTCTCCGTCCTCGAATCGACGCTGGAGAATCCCCGCCCGCTGCTGCTCGCCCAGCGTAAGGTGGCCCGCGACGCCGCGATCGCCGAGATGAAGGCCGACGGCATCGAGTACGAGGAGCGCATGACCCGACTGGAGGAGATCACCTGGCCGCAGCCGCTGGCCGAGGAGATCTTCGCCGCCTTCGACATCTATCGTCGCGGCCATCCCTGGGTGTCGTCGTTCCCGCCGGCGCCGAAGGCGGTCCTGCGCGAGATGCTGGAGAAGGCCATGACCTTCACCGAGCTGATCTCCGCCTACGGCCTCGCCCGCAGCGAAGGCGTGTTGCTGCGCTACCTGTCGGACTGTTATCGAGTTCTGCGCCAGGGTGTTCCGACGAGCGTGGTGACACCCGAGATCGAGCGGATCGTCGAGGATCTGGGCACCATGGTCCGCGAGGTCGACTCGAGTCTCGTCGACGAGTGGGAGGCCCTGGCCGCGCAGGCGGCCGCCGCCGAGTCACTCGCCTCGACGGGCGAGCCGGTCTAGAGCGGGGTCACGGCCCCGGTCGCGCCGACGAGATCACCGATGACGGAAGCGAGTTCGCGGTAGGCCTCGTCGTGGCGTGCGGAGGCCCGGAAGACCAGGCCGATCCGACGGCCCGGACGCGGGGTCGCGAACGTCGCGGTGGCCAGGTCGCCCGACGCCGTCTCCGACGCCACCGCCGTCTGAGGGATGAGCGTCACACCGAGACCGCCGACGACGCAGTGGACCGCCGTGGTCAGCGAGGCGGCCCGGGTCTGTCCGAGATCGGGCCGCACGCCGGCGAGCCGGCACACCTCCAGGGCCTGGTCGCGCAGACAGTGCCCCTCGTCGAGGAGGAGCAACGGCAGGTCCGCCAGGGCGGTGGGGTCGACACGGCGACGTCCGGCGAGGGCATGTCCGGACGGGAGCGCGAGAACGAAATCCTCACGGTAGATGGGGACTTCGACGATGCCGGGCACCTCGACGGGGAGGGCGAGCAACGCCACGTCCAACGTGCCGGTGCGCAACTGCTCGACCAGTCGCGCGGTCTGTTCCTCCACCACCCGGGGCACGAGATCCGGAAGCCGCTCGCCGAGCCCGCGCAGCAGCGTCGGCAGGACGTAGGGTGCCACCGTCGGGATGACCCCCAGCCGCAGCACCCCGCGTAGCGGTTGTCCGGCGCCCGCGGCCGCCGAGGTGAACTCGTCGACGGCCTCCGTCGCCGCGATCGCCCGCGGCAGGAGTTCGACCCCGTCGGCCGTCAACTGGACACGCCGCGTGGTGCGTTCGACGAGGGTCACCCCGAGCCCGGACTCCAGCGCGGACAGCGCCTGCGACAGTGACGGCTGACTGACACCGAGATCGGCTGCGGCAGTTCCGAAGTGACGGCGATGAGCGAGAGCGACGAAGGCGCGCAGACCGGCGACGGTGGGCTGATAAGTTCTATCGGGCATGCCTATCAGTGTAGTGCTAATCATCACGTTTCGCTTTCGGCCAGAATCCGGCACGATGGTACTCGTACGTCGCGAAACTCTTTCGCGCGCAAGTTTCCGTACATTCACCAGCTGAAGGAGCGACACATGGCCCTGCTCACCATCGGTGACCAGTTCCCCGCCTACAACCTCACCGCCGTCATCGGTGGCGACCTCAGCAAGGTCAATGCCCAGCAGCCCGACGACTACTTCACCACCGTGTCGTCCGACGATCACCCCGGTCAGTGGCGCATCGTGTTCTTCTGGCCGAAGGACTTCACCTTCGTCTGCCCCACCGAGATCGCCGCGTTCGGCAAGCTGAACGACGAGTTCGCCGACCGCGACACCCAGGTCCTCGGCGCGTCGGTGGACAACGAGTTCGTCCACTTCCAGTGGCGCGCACAGCACGAGGACCTCAAGACCCTCCCGTTCCCGATGCTGAGCGACCTCAAGCGTGAACTGGCCACCGCTGCAGGCGTTCTCAATGCCGACGGAGTCGCCGACCGCGCCACCTTCATCATCGATCCGAACAACGAGATCCAGTTCGTGTCGGTCACCGCCGGCTCGGTGGGCCGCAACGTCGACGAGGTCCTGCGGGTCCTCGACGCGCTGCAGTCCGACGAGCTGTGCGCATGCAACTGGAAGAAGGGCGATCCGACCATCGACGCCGGCGAGCTCATGACGGCCGGCGTCTGAGAGGAGAACAGATGAGCATCGAGAATCTGAAGAACGCACTCCCCGAGTACGCCAAGGACCTCAAACTCAACCTCGGATCGATCAGCCGGACCACCGCGCTGAGCGAGGAGCAGTTGTGGGGGACCCTGCTGTCGACCGCAGCGGCGAGCCGTAATGCCAAGGTGCTGAGCGAGATCGCCGACGAGGCCGCCGACACGCTGTCCGCCGAGGCCTACAACGCCGCACTCGGCGCCGCGTCGATCATGGGTATGAACAACGTGTTCTACCGGGGTCGCGGCTTCCTCGACGGCAAGTACGACGACCTGCGTCCCGGCCTGCGGATGAACATCATCGGCAACCCCGGTGTCGACAAGGCCGCCTTCGAGCTGTGGTCGTTCGCGGTGTCCTCGATCAACGGCTGCGGCCACTGCGTCGCCGCACACGAGAACACCCTGCGCGAGGCCGGCGTCGACCGTGAGGCGATCCTCGAGGCGCTCAAGGTCGCCTCGATCGTCAGCGGCGTCGCCCAGGCGATCGCCACCACCGAGGTGCTCGCCAACGCCTGATCCGCCGCAGCGCGACGAACAAGGGCCCGGCTGCTCGAGCAGCCGGGCCCCTTCGTGACGCGCCCTCCGCAAGCTCCAGGCGCTCCTCAGGGAGCAGTGGGGACGCGCCCTCCGCAAGCTCCAGGCGCTCCTCAGGGAGCAGAACGAACGGCCGCCGCGGGGTCAGCTCAGGGCCGCGCGCATCCGGTCGGCGAGTTCGCCGACCTCGGCGGTCGTCATCACGAAGGCGGGCGAGATCTGCAGCGCCCCTTGACCCGCCGCGCGCGTGCTGACGCCGTGCTCGCGCAGCGCGCGAACCGCGGCCGGAGCGGTGGCGGCGTCGGCGAGCTGGACCGCGGTGACCGCACCCAGACCGGTCCGGACCTCGGCGACCGCATCGAGATCGGTGAGCGGTGACAGCGCCGCGGCGAGGTCACCCTCCAGACGCGTCGCCTCGGCGAGGAGGTTCTCGCGCCGGATGATGTCCAGGTTGGCCAGGGCGGCCGCTGCCGCACCCGCGTGCCCGCCGTAGGTGTAGCCATGCCGCCACCAGACGCCACCGGCGAAGAACGGCTCGGCGATCCAGGGGGCGATGAACACCGCGCCCATCGGGACATAGCCGGACGTGAGGCCCTTGGCGGTGGTGATCATGTCGGGTTCGAGGCCGAATCGTGCCGAGGCGAACCAGGATTCGCCGCCGATGCGACCGAAGCCGGTGACGACCTCGTCGACGACGAAGAGGATGTCGTGGTCGCGGCAGATGCTCCGCACCTCGGCGAGGTAACCCTCCGGCGGCAGGTAGATGCCGCCGGCACCGATGATCGGCTCGCAGAAGAACGCGGCGATGTTGTCGGCGCCCACCCGTTCGATCAGGCCGAGCAGGCTCTTGGCGTCGTCCCACTCGACGTTCTGGACGTCGTGCATGAGTTCGCCGTACCCGTCGTGGTTCAGCGGGATGCCGGCCAGCGAGGTGCCCGCGGCGTGCATGCCGTGGTAGGCCTTGGTGCGGCTGACGACGACCCGCTTGGACTCGCGTCCCTGCTCCACCCAGTAGCGACGGGCGAGCTTGACAGCGGTGTCGATCGAGTCGCTGCCGCCGGAGGTGAAGAAGATCTTCGACCCGGGCACCGGCGCGATCGCACCGAGTTCCTCGGCCAGTTGCAGGGTCGTGTCGCTCGCGATGTCACCGAAGTTCGAATAGTGCGCGATCGAGCCGAGCTGCCGGGCGACGGCGTCGGCGATCTCGGTACGACCATGACCCACATTGGTGAACCAGAGACCCGCGGTCGCATCGAGATAGGACTTGCCGTCGCGATCGAAGATGCGCGCACCCTCGCCCCGGGTGACGACGAACGGACCGCTCGCGGTCACCGCACCCATGTCGGCGAAACCGTGCCACAGCGACCCCGGAATTCCGGTACTCGAACCATCAGCCATGGCCCCAATGATGCCGGTCCGCGCACCCTGCACGGCCACTGGGGTGAAGTCCCGCGCGCACCGACCCATATCCTGGAGGGATCATGCCGGACCCGTCTTCCTCAGCTTCCCCGTCGCCGGGAAGTGCCCCGTCTGCAGGCGCACCGGGTGTGTCGCGCCCGGACCTGCTCCGCGCACTCGACGACGTGGGCCTCGTCGACGCCGACCGGCTGCGGCGTCGCATCGACCGCCTCACGGCGCGTCCGGATGACGCGAAGTGGGAGCAGCTCGTCACCGACGTCGACAACGCACGTGCACGACTCGACCGGCGGCGCGCGAGCGTCCCCATCCTGCGCTTCCCGGACGAACTCCCCGTCTCGGCGGCACGGGAGGAGATCGCCGAGGCGATCCGGGACCACCAGGTCGTGGTCATCGCGGGTGAGACCGGTTCGGGCAAGACCACGCAGCTCCCGAAGATCTGCCTCGAACTCGGCCGGGGCATCCGCGGGTCGATCGGGCACACCCAGCCCCGGCGGATCGCCGCGAGCTCGGTCGCCAAACGCATCGCCGACGAGACCGACACCGAGCTCGGCGACGCGGTCGGCTACTCGGTCAGGTTCACCGACCGCTCCGGCGCCGACACCCTCGTCCGGGTCATGACCGACGGCATCCTGCTGCGCGAGATCGCCACCGACCCGATGCTGCGCCGCTACGACACCCTCATCATCGACGAGGCGCACGAGCGCAGCCTCAACATCGATTTCATCCTCGGATACCTACGCCGGTTGCTGCCGCGACGACCCGATCTCAAGGTCATCATCACCTCCGCGACGATCGAACCGGCCCGGTTCGCACGGCATTTCAGTACGCCGACGACATCGGTCCCGGTCATCGAGGTGTCGGGTCGCACCTATCCGGTCGAGATCCGTTACCGGCCGCTGAGCCTGCAGGAGCGCCCCGACGACGGCGACGATGCCGGCGGTGGCGAGCATGCCGACCTCGACCAGATCCAGGGCATCGACGCCGCCGTCGACGAACTGTGGGCCGGTGGCCGCGGCGACATCCTGGTGTTCCTGCCGACCGAACGCGACATCCGGGAGACCGCGGACGCGTTGCGCCGCCGCACCGGTGGCGGCAAGGGGCCCGGCGCCGAGATCGTGCCGCTCTACGCGCGGCTGTCGATCGCCGAACAGCAGAAGGTCTTCTCCCCGTCCGACGGACGCCGGATCGTGCTGGCGACCAACGTCGCCGAGACCTCGGTCACCGTGCCCGGCATCCGGTATGTCATCGACACCGGCACCGCCCGCATCAGCCGGTATTCCACCCGGACCAAGGTCAATCGCCTGCCCATCGAGCCGGTCTCCCAGGCCAGCGCCCGCCAGCGCGCAGGCCGATGCGGTCGCGTCGCGCCCGGCGTCTGCATCCGCCTCTACAGCGAGAACGACTTCGAATCCCGGCCGGCGTTCACCGACCCCGAGATCCTGCGCACCAACCTGGCCGCCGTCATCCTCCAGATGACCTCCCTCAAGCTCGGCGAGATCGCCGACTTCCCGTTCGTCCAGCCGCCCGACGACCGCGCGATCCGCGACGGTATGGGCGTTCTCACCGAACTCGGCGCCATCACCGTCCCACGCGAGGGCGGCCCGCCTCGGCTCACCCCGACCGGCCGGTCGATGTCGCGGATTCCGGTCGATCCGCGGGTCGCCCGAATGCTCATCGCCGGACACGAGCTCGGCTGTCTCGACCACCTTCTCGTCATCGCCGCGGCGATGTCGCTCCCCGATCCTCGGGAACGGCCGGCCGAGCACCGGGAGGCCGCCGACGCCCAGCACCGGCGCTTCGTCGTCCCACAGTCGGACTTCCTGTCCTACGTGGAGCTGTGGCGATACCTCGGCGAACAGCGCAAGGAGTTGTCCGGCAGCCGCTTTCGGCGCATGTGCGAGCGGGAGTACCTACACTTCCTTCGCATCCGGGAGTGGCAGGACCTCCATCGACAGCTGACCGAGATCGTCAAGGACCTCGACTGGTCGGTCGCGCCCACCGAACTCGACGCCGACGCCGTCCACCGGGCCGTCCTGTCGGGTCTGCTGAGCAACATCGCCGCCCGCAACACCGAGGGCCGCGAGTTCACCGGTGCGCGCAACACCACACTGCTGATCTTCCCCGCCTCTCCGCTCGCCAAGAAGCCACCCGCCTTCATCATGGCGGCCGAAATCCTCGAGACGTCCCGACTCTTCGCCCACACCGTCGCCGGGATCGATCCGCTGTGGGCCGAGAAACTCGCCGGGGATCTCGTCAAGCGCACCCACAGCGAGCCGCATTGGTCCGCCAGACGCGGGGCCGCGATGGCCTACGAGCGGGTCACCCTCTACGGCGTCCCCCTCGTCGCCCGGCGGCGCGTCGACTACGGCCCCATCGACCCGGTGGTCTCGCGGGAGCTGTTCATCCGGCACGCTCTCGTCGAGGGCGACTGGCGTACGCAGCACGCCTTCTTCGAGCGCAACCGCACACTCCTCGACGCCGCCTCCGACGTCGAGAACCGCACGCGCACCCGGGGTCTGGTGATCACCGAGGACCAGCTCTTCGAGTTCTACGACCAGCGGCTACCGGCCGACGTCACCTCCGCGCGGCACTTCGACTCATGGTGGAAGAAGGCCCGCCGGGCCGAACCGGATCTGCTGGATCTGCGTCCCGAGGACGTCACCGGCGGCACCGATGTCGCGCCGACGGACTACCCCGGCGCCTGGCAGCAGGGCGACACCCGACTCGAACTGCGTTACCGCTTCGAACCCGGCGCGACCGACGACGGGGTCACGGTCGTGATCCCGCAGGCTTTGCTCCCCCATGTGCGTCCGGCCGGATTCGACTGGTCGGTCCCCGGCATGCGCGCCGAACTGGCCACCGCACTGGTCAAGTCCCTGCCGAAGCAACTCCGCAAGAGCATGTCCCCTGCGCAACGATTCGCCGACCTCGCCCTCGGCCGACTCACCCCCCGCAAGGAGCCGCTGGCCGCCGGACTGGCGCGCGAGCTGTCGGCGATCACCGGGATGAGAGTCACCGCAGCTGATTTCGACGTCGAACGAGTGCCGGCTCACCTCCGGATGCACTTCGCGGTCGCCGACGATGCCGGACGGATCATCGCCCGCGCGGACTCGTTGTCCGAGCTCCAGCAGAAGGGTGTGCCCGCGGCGCCGCGAACGGTGTCACGCACTCTGTACCGGGCCTGGACCGCCGACGGGATCGGCACGCTCCCCGAACAGACGACGGTCGACGTCGCCGGGCAGCGGCTGACCCGCTACCCGACGATCGACGTGGTCGCCGATGACAAGGGCCGCCCGCGTGGCGTGATCGTCGTGGACGCGTCCTCCCCCGACGCCCGCGAGCGTCTCCGTCGTCGCGGGCTCGTCGCCCTGCTCGAACTGGCGATTCCCCCGCTGTCCAAACGCCTCGCCGGCTCACTCGATCCGGCCGAACGACTCGCCCTGAGCCTGAGTCCCTATGCGGACATCGAGGCACTGCTCGCCGACTGCACTCGACGGGCCATCCGGGACGCGACCATCGGTGTCGCCGACGCCGAGCTGGCGGCAGTCCGCTCGCCACAATCCTTTTCGGCCTTCCTCGAGCGGATCAGGCCGCGCGTCGCCGAGGCCGCCCCGGACTATTTCTCGCTCGCCGTCGCGGCGCTCGAACGGCTGGCGCCGGTCCGCGCGGCGATCGACCGGCACGCCGGATCGCTGGCTGCCGACGACGTCGCCGAGCAGATCGACCATCTCGTGTTCGACGGCTTCGTGGCAGCCACCGCACGGCGGCATCTGGAGAACCTGCCGCGGTACCTCGACGGTGCGCGGGCACGTCTCGAGGCGCTGCCCGCGTCCGCCGCGCGCGACAAGGCCGGCGTCGCGGTCGTCGATCGCGTCGTCGAGCGGTGGGCCCAACGGCTCGAACAGGTCCCTGAGCACCGACGGGCGATCGTCGACGACGAGGCGCAGTGGCTCGTCGAGGAACTACGGGTCGGGTTGTTCGCCGAGCGTCTCGGTACCGCGTTCCCCGTGTCGGAGAAGCGCGTCCTACGAGCTCTGGACCGACTCGGCTGAGACGGGATCGGTGGTGGCGGTCTCGACACGTCCGCCACCGGACGCCGACGACTTCAGATCGTCGATCTCGCGCTGGAAGTCCTCCACCGAGTCGAACGACCGGTACACCGACGCGAACCGCAGGTACGCCACCTCGTCGAGATCACGCAGCGGACCCAGGATCGCGAGACCGACCTCGTTGCTGGGGATCTCGGCCGATCCGCTCGCGCGCACCGTGTCCTCGACCTGCTGGGCGAGTTGCGCGAGTGCGTCCTCGGCGACGTGCCGGCCCTGACAGGCACGACGCACACCGCGCATGACCTTCTCGCGACTGAACGGCTCGGTGACCCCGTTGCGTTTGACCACGGCGAGCACGGCGCTCTCCACCGTGGAGAATCGGCGCCCGCACTCCACACACGAGCGACGCCGTCGGATGGCCTGCCCTTCATCTGCGACACGCGAGTCGATGACCTTGGTGTCGTCGTTCTTGCAGAAGGGGCAGCGCATCGTGTCCTCACGCAGGTCGCGGGACGCTGGAACGCACCGAAACCGTGCGCCCCGCCGCTTCTCGGCCGGCCCCTGTGCCATCGAGGATACCGCCCGGCCTCAGCGGTACCGGGGGGTGAGCAGGGGCTGACCCACCTGCAGCGCACTCGACGGCAGATCGTTCATCGCGACGATCTCGTCGATCACGATGTCGCGGGGCATCTCGGGCGCCACCCGGCCGGCGATCGTACTGAGGGAATCCCCGGCGCGCACGTGGACGACCTCTGCGCTCACCGCGGCGGGCGTCATCGAGTCCGAATAGTTCTGACCGACGACACCGAACACCCACACGACGAACGCGAGGCCGACGCCGGCGAGGACCGCGACGGCGGTGCGGCGACGGCGACGGAACACCGCCGCATCCGGACCGACCGGCCCGCGGCCCCGGGCACCCACCGCGGAGCCGCAGTGCGTGCCGCCGACGCGTGGCGTCAGTGGCGACCCGCCCACCGGACGGTTGCCTGCCGGCCGGTTGTCGACGGGCCGAGAACCGTCGGACAGCGGGGTCCGGGTCCGGATACGGTCGGCGCGGTCGGTGCGCGCCCGGACGGTGTCGGGACGCTCGGTACGGACGGGAGCGACGAGAGTGGCGGTGCGCATGGTGCCCTCCGGGTGTTCGGTGCGGGATCTTCGGGTGTTCGGGTGTCTGGCATCCGGTGTTCGAACTTCGATCAGATGTTCGATGCACTGATGTTCGAATTTGTAGCACGGCGCACCGACAAAGTCTCGCGACACATCGAACAAATGTTTGAGGTGGAGGTCGCACTCCGCTAGGCTCGGACGCGGCTGAACATCCCCACGGGCCATCTACCAGCACGTTCCGAAGACGAGAGGAACCGAACATGAGTGACACCGGCGATAGGCGCGGCCGAGCGCGGGGAGCCGACGACGAGGCCCCCATCGACGTCGCCGCCGCCGAGGCCTCACTCACCCCGCGCCAGCTCGGGGTCCTGGAAGTCATCCGCCGCTCGGTACGCGAGCGCGGTTACCCGCCGAGCATCCGCGAGATCGGCGACGAGGTCGGCCTGGCCTCGACATCGTCGGTCGCCCACCAGCTACGGACCCTCGAGCGCAAGGGTCTGCTCAAGCGGGATGCGAACCGGCCGCGTGCGGTCAACATCGCGCCGAGCGAATCGCCGTCGCCGGAGACCCCGCCGGCCGGCCGGCTGCCCGAGCCGACCTTCGTGCCGGTCCTCGGCCGGATCGCGGCCGGTGGCCCGATCCTGGCCGAGGAGGCGGTCGAGGACGTGTTCCCGCTTCCTCGCGAGCTGGTCGGCGAGGGCTCGCTCTTCTTGCTGCGCGTCGTGGGCGAGTCGATGATCGACGCCGCCATCTGCGACGGCGACTGGGTCGTCGTGCGGCAGCAGAACGTCGCCGACAACGGCGACATCGTCGCAGCGATGATCGACGGCGAGGCCACCGTGAAGACCTTCAAGCGTCAAGGCGCCAATGTGTGGCTGATGCCGCACAACGAGCTGTTCGATCCCATCCCGGGCAACGACGCCGTGATCCTCGGCAAGGTCGTCACCGTGATGCGGCGAGTCTGACCTCTCCCCCGACCGAACGGTCGAGCACCGCCGCGGCAGCTTCTCGCGCCGCGGCGGGGTCGGACGTGGCCAGCGCGGCGTCGGCGGCGGCGCGGCAGTCCTGCGCGGTCACCTCGCCGAGCCGAGCCCCCACCGCGGCGGCCGCGGCCGGCGCGCTGGACAGCGAGGTCACCCCGAGACCGACGAGCACGCAGGCGAGATTCGGATCGGCAGCCGCCTCACCGCACACCCCGACCGGCTTGCCCTGGCGGACACCCGCTGCGGCGACACCCGCGATCAGGCTGAGCACCGCGGGCTGCCACGGATCGGTCAATCCGGCGAGATCGGCCGACATCCGATCGGCCGCCATCGTGTACTGCGTCAGATCGTTGGTGCCGATCGACACGAAGTCCACCTCGGCGAGCACGGCCTCGGCCAGGATGGCGGCCGCGGGCACCTCGATCATGACCCCGGCGACCAGGCCCCGGCCGCGGACCTCCGCGGCGAAGGCGCGCGCCTCGGACGGCGAGGCGATCATCGGCGCCATGACCCACGGCGCGACGTCGGAACCCGACGCGGCGTGCGCGATCGCGTCGAGCTGGTGGGCTCGGATCTCGGGATGCGCCAGGGCGATTCGATCCCCACGGACACCGAGCGCGGGATTGGATTCGTCTGGGTGGGTCACGAACCTCAAGGGCTTGTCCGAGCCGGCGTCGAGGGTACGGATCACCACCTTCTGCCCGCCGAACGCGTCGAGGACCTCCCGGTAGATCGCGGCCTGTTCGTCCACCGACGGTTCGTCGGCGCGTTCGAGGAAGGCGAGTTCGGTGCGGAAGAGTCCGACGCCCTCGACCGGGTGCCCGGCGGCGGCCCGCGCCGACGATCCGTCGGCGACATTGGCGAGCACCGAGACGGCGATGCCGTCGGCGGTCTGCCCCGGACCCGTCCACCCGGCGACGAGCTCGGCGTGCCGACGATCCTCCTCGACTCGCGCCCGCGCCGTCTCCGCGTCAGGCTCCACCTCGACCCGGCCGGTCGTCCCATCGACGAGAACCGTTGTGCCGGGTCCGATCTCGGCGAGATCGGCCACGGCCACCACACACGGGATCCCCAGTTGCCGGGCGATGATCGCGGTGTGGCTGGTCGGCCCACCCAGCCGGGTGACGAGCGCGATCGTGGTCGTCGGGTCGAGACCGGCGGTGTCGGCGGGTGCGAGGTCGTCGGCGAGCAGCACCGAGGGCACCTGCGGTGTCGGCACGCCCGGTTCGGGTAGACCGAGCAGTTCGGCGAGCACGCGGTCGCGGACATCGTTCAGATCGGTGACCCGCTCGGCCATCAACCCGCCGAGTTTGGTGAACACCGCCGCGAACTGATCGGTCGCGGCGACGGCAGCGGCCTCGGCCGTGGCGCCCTTGGTGATGAGCGCGCTCGCGGCCCCGATCCACCCCCGGTCCTCGGCGAGTCCCGCGGTCGCCGCGAGCACCTCCGCGGTCACCCCGGTGTTCTGGGAGGCGCGCGTACGCAGTCGCGAGGCGACGGCGCCGGCCGCCGTGGCGAAGCGTGTCACCTCGTCGGCACGACGCTCCTCGGGGATCTCCACGCCGACGCCGAGCTTCTCCGGTGAGTGATCGGGTCGCTCGCCCGGCCACAGCGCGGGACCGTGGGCCAGTCCGCCGACCACCGGGGTCCCTGTCAGGATCTGCGCCATCGTCTTGCCTCTCACTCGACTACCGATGTGACCACCGTTACAAAAAGTGCTTGACTTGTCAACACAAACAGGCGTAAACACAATTACTACAACATGCAATCCCACACGCCTCAACAAGCGGGGTGGTCGGAACCGGAGATCGGAGCGGTGTGTACGCCGAGGAGAGACAACAGGCGATCGTCGACGAGGTGCGCGTCGCCGGGCGGGCGTCGGTGGCCGCGCTCGCCGAGAAGTTCGACGTCACGAGCGAGACCGTTCGTCGAGACCTCGCCGTCCTGGAGCGTGCCGGACATCTGCAGCGAGTCCACGGCGGTGCCGTGCGCGCCGAGGTCATGCGCGCCCTGGGCGAGCTCGGCATCGACGAGCGCGAGTCGAGCCAGATCGAACAGAAGACGGCGATCGGCCGGGCGGCGATCCGTTTCCTGCCGCCGGACGGCGGTTCCGTGCTCTTCGACGCCGGCACCACGACCTACCGCGCCGCCGAGGCGACCGCGCCCGATCGGAGGCTCACCCTGTTCACCAACAGCCTGCCCATCGCCGGCCTGCTGGCCGGCACCCACCCCGACGGGCTCCATGCGCTCGGCGGACGCGTCCGTGGTCTCACCCAGGCCACGGTGGGCGTCGAGACGGTGGACGCGCTCCGCCGCCTTCGGGTCACCACCGCGTTCCTCGGCACCAACGGTCTGAGCGAGTCCCATGGGCTGTCGACTCCCGATCCCGACGAGGCGGCGGTGAAAGCGGCGATGGTCGCGGCCGCGCAACGCGTCGTGGTCCTCGCCGACAGCTCGAAGATGGATCGCGAAGACCTCTCCTCCTTCGCCGGGATCGACGACGTCGACGTCCTCATCACCGACTCCGGGATAGACCCGGCCTTCTCGGCGGCACTGTCCGCGCGCGGCGTCGAGGTCGTGATCGCATGATCGTCACCGTCACCGCGAACCCCAGCCTCGATCGCACCCTCGAGCTCGGCGCACCGCTGGCACGCGGCGAGGTGCAGCGCGCCGGTACGGTCCGCACCGAACCCGGCGGCAAGGGCGTCAACGTGGCCCGCGTCGTCGCGGCCGCCGGCCTGTCCACCCGAGCCCTGCTCCCCGCGCGGACGGGCGACCCGCTGTGTACCGCACTCGACGAACTCGGACTCGCCTACGACGCGGTGCCCGTCGACGGCGAGGTCCGCTCCAACATCACGATCGCCGAGTCGGACGGCACGACCACCAAGATCAACGCTCCGGGTGTCGCGCTGACCGAGCGGGATCGCGATGCGCTCGTCGAACTCATCCGGGCGCACGCCGACTCCGCCCAGTGGGTCACCCTCTGCGGCTCCCTCCCGCCCGGCGTACCCGACAACTGGTACCGCGCGATCGCCGACGACCTGGTCCTGGCCGGGTGCCGCGTCGCGGTGGACACCTCCGGCGCCCCGCTCCGGGCGACCGTTGCCGGTCGCGTCGACCTGATCAAACCCAACGAGGACGAACTCGCCGAACTGACCGGCGCCGACCCGGCCACGCTGCGGGAAGCCTTGTCGCGCAACGACCTCGAACCCGTGGTCGAGGCCGCGACCACGATCGCGGAACAGATCGGCGGCAACGTCCTGGCCACACTCGGAGCAGCCGGCGCCGTCCTGGTCACCGCATCGGGCGTCTGGTCGGCGACACCCCCTCCGATCGTGCCGCGCAGCACCGTCGGCGCCGGCGACTCCTCGCTCGCCGGCTTCCTCATCGCCCAGAGCACGGGGGCCTCGCCCGCGGACTGCCTCCGGTCGGCGGTGGCCTACGGCGCCGCGGCCGCCTCGTTAGCGGGCACCCAGGCCCCGACTCCCGACCATCTCGACCTCCCCGGCGTCCGGGTGACCGAACTGTCGGGAGCCGCCCGCATGAGCTGACGCCACCTTCACGGACCCGCACCGCACATCCAGTACCACCCGTTGACCCCGTACCCCCTGTCACCGAAGGACATCCCATGACCGAGCAGATCATCACCGCCCAGACGGTGAGTCTCGACGTCGACGCCGGCGGCGATCCCGCCGCCGTCATCACCACGCTGGCCGACGCGCTCGCCGCGGCCGGCCGGACCACCGATCCCGCCGATCTCGCGCGGGCCGCGCTGGACCGGGAGGCCAAGTCCGCCACCGGGCTTCCCGGCGGCATCGCCATCCCGCACGCCCGGACCGCGTCGGTGACCACGGCCAGTCTCGCCATGGCGCGGCTGTCCCGGAAGGTCGACTTCGGCGCGCCGGACGGGCCGGCCGACCTGGTCTTCCTCATCGCCGCCCCCGAGGGGGGCGCCAGCGCGCACATGAAACTCCTCAGCTCCCTGGCCCGCTCACTCGTCCGGCCCGACTTCGTGGCCTCGCTCCGCGCGGCGGAGAACGAGGAGCGAGTGATCGAACTGGTCGACGAGGCCATCAACCCCGCACCCCCCGCCCCCGCCGCCCCGGCGGCCGTAGCGCCCGCAGCTGCAGCGGTGTCGACCGCGAAGCCCGAGAGCGCACCGGCCCAGAAGGACCCGGCCCCGACCGATCCGGCCCAGACCGCGGACTCGAAGCCGCGCATCGTGGCGATCACCGCGTGCCCCACCGGGATCGCCCACACCTACATGGCCGCCGATGCGCTCAAGTACGCAGCCGAGCGGGCCGGTGTCGAGTTCGCGGTGGAGACCCAGGGGTCCTCGGCCACCACCGCTTTCGACCCGGAGGTGATCGCCTCGGCCGATGCCGTCATCTTCGCCACCGACGTCGGGGTGAAGGGTCGCAACCGGTTCAGCGGCAAACCCGTCATCGCATCCGGGGTGAAACGGGCGATCAACGAACCCGACGCGATGATCGCCGAGGCGGTGGCCGCGGGGCGCAACCCGAACGCGGCGCGCGTCACCGGCGATGGGGCCGATGCCGAGTCCGCCGACACCGCAACGTCGGGCGTGGGCCTCGCGGGCCGCACGCGCCAGGCCCTGATGACCGGTGTCAGCTACATGATCCCGTTCGTCGCCGCCGGCGGACTGCTCATCGCACTCGGCTTCCTCCTCGCCGGTTACGAGGTCGCCAACACGACCCTCGACGACGGCGGCACCCTCAGCGACGGCGCGTTCATCGCCCTGAACAACAGTCTGTGGGACCTGCCGTCCGGTGGACTCCTGCAGTACCTGGGTGCGGTGAGCTTCGCGATCGGCTCGGGGGTGATGGGACTCGCGGTCCCGGTGCTCGCCGGCTACATCTCGTTCGCGATCGCCGACCGACCCGGTATCGCACCCGGTTTCGTGGCCGGCATCGTCTCGCTCGCGGTGGGCGCCAGCTTCATCGGCGCGTTGATCGGCGGCCTCATCGCCGGTGTGGTGTGCCTGTGGATCGCGCGGACCCCGGTGCCCCAGTGGGCGCGCGGCCTCATGCCGGTCGTGGTCATCCCGTTGTTCGGCAGCATGATCGTCGGCGGGTTGCTCTACATGGTGCTCGGCAAGCCGCTCGCCTGGCTGACCGAGCAGATGAACAGCGGCCTGGAGAGCATGTCCGGCGGATCGGCCATCGCCCTCGGGATCGTGCTCGGTCTGATGATGTGCTTCGACCTCGGCGGGCCGGTCAACAAGACCGCCTACCTGTTCGCCACCGCCGGGATCGCCGACGCCGCGACCGCAGGCACCGCGCAGTACCAGATCATGGCGGCCGTGATGTGCGCCGGCATGGTCCCGCCGCTGGCGCTCGCACTCGCCACCGTCCTGCGCCCCGGCCTGTTCACCGAGCCGGAGCGCGAGAACGGCAAGGCCGCATGGCTTCTCGGCGCGTCGTTCATCTCCGAGGGCGCCATCCCGTTCGCGGCGGTCGATCCCTTCCGCGTCATCCCCTCGATGATGGCCGGCGGCGCGCTCAGCGGCGCACTGATCATGGCGTTCGGCGTCGAACTCCGTGCTCCGCACGGCGGCATCTTCGTCTTCTTCGCGATGAACAACTGGGTGCTCTTCCTCGTCGCACTCGTCGCCGGTACCGTCTTGTCCGCCGTCCTGGTGATCGCGGCCAAGCAGGTCCATCGCAGTCGCGACGCCGTCGCGTTCGACGAACTCGAGGCGGTCGCCGCCTGACGCCTCGACGACGCGACCACCCGACCGCCCGACATCCGGGTCAGACCCCGGCACCGAATCGCACGACGACCGACCCCACCCGACATCCCAACCCACTCGAAGGAGTTCCCATGCCCAGCACCACCGCCACCGTCGGCTCCGCCGTCGGACTGCACGCCCGACCCGCCACGATCATCGCCGAGGCGGTCGCCGAGACCGGCAGCCCCGTGACGCTGGGTCTCGAGGGCGGCGATCCGGTCGACGCGGGATCGGCGCTGATGATCATGACGCTGGGGGCCGAGAAGGGGACCCGGGTGGTGGTCACGGCCGACGACCAGGCCGCGCTCGACACCATCGTCGATCTCGTCGAGAAGGATCTCGACGCGGATTAGTCCGTACGCAGCGAACCCGCTCAGATCCGGAGGTCCGCGATCTCGCCCGCGAACGCGGCCGGGACGCGGACCTTCATCGTCGTGCCGGCCTCGGTGTGCTCCGAGGAGATGACCTCACCCTCGCTGTGAACCCGAGAGACGACGTCGCCCCGGTCGAACGGCACCTCGATGGTCATCTCCACGTCCTCGCGACCGACGAACTCGCGAACACGCCCGAACAGTTCGGGCAGTCCCTCTCCGGTCCGGGCGGAGATGAAGACCGCATCCGCACCGAGCGCACCGCGCAACTCGGTGAGGCGGTTGCCGTCGATGGCGTCGATCTTGTTGATCACCAGCAGCTCTGGCGGCGCGGAAACGCCCTCCTCGGCGACGATGTCGTTGATGACCTGACGGACGGCCGAGATCTGTTCCATCGGAAAGGCATCCGCGCCGTCGACGACATGGAGCAACAGGTCGGCGTCGACGACCTCCTCGAGCGTGGACCGGAATGCCTCGACGAGCTGGGTCGGCAGATGGCGGACGAACCCGACGGTGTCGGTGAACACGACCGCGCGCCCGTCGTCGAGCGTGGCACGCCTGGTGGTGGGATCGAGGGTCGCGAACAAGGCGTCCTGCACGAGCACCCCGGCACCGGTCATCGCGTTGACCAGACTGGATTTGCCGGCGTTGGTGTACCCGGCGACGGTGATCGTCGGGATCGAACCACTCTTGCGCGCAGCGCGTTTCGTCATCCGCGCCTTCTTCATCCCACGGATCTCGCGGCGCAGCTTGGCCATTCGCTCCCGGATCCGGCGACGGTCGGTCTCGATCTTGGTCTCACCCGGACCGCGAAGACCCACGCCGCCGTTGCTGCCCGCCCGGCCACCGGCCTGCCGGGACATCGATTCACCCCAACCGCGAAGTCGCGGGAGCATGTACTCCATCTGCGCGAGGGAGACCTGCGCCTTGCCCTCCCGCGAGGTCGCGTGCTGGGCGAAGATGTCGAGGATCAGGGCGGTGCGGTCGATGACCTTCACCTTCACCACCTTCTCCAGCGCGTTCAGCTGGGCGGGGGTGAGCTCACCGTCACAGACGACGGTGTCGGCGCCGGTCGCGAGGACGATCTCGCGGAGTTCCTCGGCCTTGCCGCTGCCGATGTAGGTGGCGGGATCCGGTTTGGAGCGACGCTGGATCACCGCGTCGAGGATCTGGGATCCGGCCGTCTCGGCGAGCGCGGCCAGCTCGGTCATGTTGGCCTTGGCCGCAGCCGCGCTGCCCTCGGTCCACACGCCGACCAGGACCACGCGTTCCAGTCGGAGCTGCCGGTACTCGACCTCGGTGACGTCGGTGAGTTCGGTGGAGAGTCCCGCGACGCGTTGCAGAGATGCACGCTCGGAGAGCTGGAGTTCGCCGGTGGTGGGGTCCACGCCAATCGGGTCCCCACTGGTGGGACCTGTGGTGTCCCGGACACTGAGATCGGCTGCGGACATGATGTCTTCTCGTGATTCGGTCATACGAGATCCATGGTCTCACGTCCGCCAGGATGCGAGCACGCGAATATCGAGCTCAGCGCTGCCAGCCGGGCCGGAGCACCCCGTCGGCGACGAGCATCGACGGCCCGCGCAGGGTCGATCCGTCGGGACGGATCGTCACCGTGACCTCTCCGCCCGGGATACCGATACGCAGCTCCCCCGCGTCCGTTCCGCGGGCGTCCAGCGCGGCGCGCGCGGCCGCGACCAGGCCGGTCCCACAGCTGCGCGTCTCCCCGACACCCCGCTCGAAGACCCGCATCCGCGCGGTCAGCCCGCCGTCGGGTCCGTCGACAGGAGGCGTGAGGAGCTCGACGTTGGCGCCGTGCGGGAAGTCGTCGGCCTCGATCGTCACCCCGGCCCCGAAGTCGATGGCGGCGAGATCGTCGGCGGTCATGTCCGCGACGACGCACGCCAGGTGGGGGTTGCCCACGTCGACCATCGCGCCCGGGTAGATGTCGTCGCCGATGCGGACCACCGACGATCCGTCCAGCCGTGCCACGCCCATCTCCACGGTGACCTCGGCGTGTACCGCGTCGAAGGAGTGGATGGTGACGCCTCGCGCGCCCGCCCGGGAACCGACGGGGAACGTGTCGGTGTCGACGAGGCCCGACGCGCGAACGAAGTGCGCGAACACCCGGACGCCGTTGCCGCACATCTCGGCGACCGAGCCGTCGCCGTTGCGGTAGTCCATGAACCAGTCGTCGGCGGACACCCCGTCGGGCAGCGCGTCGAGGACACCGGCGGCCACCAGGGCACTCGACCGCGCGACGCGCAGCAGTCCGTCGGCGCCGATCCCCCGCTGCCGGTCGCACAGCGCGGCGACCATCTCGGCGTCGAGGGACAGCTCGGCCTCCGGGTCGGCGAGGACCACGAAGTCGTTCTGGGTGCCGTGCCCCTTGACGAAAGGCAGGCCGCCGAATTGCACACCCGGTGGGGCCAGGCCGTCGTTCGCACTGCTCTGCGGGGCGGAAGTCACGGAGAACAGACTACGGGGCGTCGCCGGCGACGACACGCAGCGCTCGGTCGAGGAGGTCGGGTGCGGCGGCGTCGAGCCACACGGCCCGATGATCGCGCCGAAACCACGACCGCTGCCGCCGGACATACCGCCGGGTCCCGATGAACGTCAGTTCCTCGGCCTGCGCGAGGTCGTACTCGCCGTCGAGGGCGGCGAGCACCTGCTTGTAGCCGATCGCCTGCGAGGCCGTGCGCCCGTCCCGCAGGCCACGGGCACAGAGCTCCTCCACCTCGTCGACGAGACCCTGCTCGAACATCGCACTCGTGCGCCGTCGGATGCGGTCGTCGAGTTCCTCGGTGTCCCGGTCGAGGGCGAGGATGATCGTGCCCCACCGCGGCTCGCCTATCGTCGGCTGTGACGCGGCGAACGGCGCACCGGTCAACTCGACCACCTCCAGCGCTCGCACGATGCGGCGGCCGTCGGTGGCGAGGATGGTCGCCGCCGCGGCCGGGTCGACCGACGCGAGCAACCGGTGCATCGCGCCCACCCCGCGCTCGTCGAGCATGTCCTCGTAGCGCCGCCGGACGTCGGGATCGGTGGCCGGGAACTGCCAGTCGTCGAGGAGTCCCTGGACGTACATCATCGATCCGCCGACGATCACCGGGACCCGGCCCGCGGCGCGCAACCGGTCGACGTCGGCCCGCGCGGCCTGTTGATAACGCGCGACGGTCGCCACCTCGGTCACGTCGAGCACATCGAGCTGATGGTGCGGGATGCCGCGGCGCTCGCCGGGCGGGAGCTTGGCCGTTCCGACGTCCATGCCCCGGTACTGCTGCATGGCGTCGATGTTCACGATCTCCCCGCCGAGCCGTTCGGCCAGGTCGAGGGCGAGGTCGGATTTGCCGCAGGCAGTCGGCCCGACGACAGCGATCGGGGTGGGAGCCGACGGGAGGGATGCCTCGCTCACTGAACACGTCCGCCGCGGTCGACGGTCCACGTCGCGACCGCATACCCCACCCCGAAGGGCGCGTCGGCGAAGTCGAGTGCGGCCCGGACCGAACGGTCGCCGACGAGGCCCGCCGAAACCTGCCACGCGACCCGGCCGCCGACACCCTCGACATCGCACTGCTGCTGATCGAGTGCCGTCAGCGCCGCGGTATCCGCCGAACCGAGCGCTGCGACGACCGTGTCGTTGAGCGCCACCGCCGACTCCCGACGACCCCCGCCCGGGGCCTTGTCGGTGAGCGCGGTCGACCCGTCCCCCACCACGAGGACACCGACCCGCTCCGTCCCCTCGTCGAGCCGCACGGACAATCCCGCACCGAGGGCCACGCACTCCGCGGGCGGCGTCGTCGAACCGACACTGCACACCTGCAGGGGTCCGAGCGCCATCCGCTCCGCAAGCCAGCCGGCGATGAGAATCGACAGACTCATCCGACGCGACGCACCGTCGGGGGCCGTATCCCCCGTGGCCCCCGTGATCATCGGGGTCACCGTGTCTGTCGCGACCGGGACGTCGACGCCGAACCGCGCGAAGGTCCCCCGGACCGGCTCGCACACCGGACCCGCGGTCGGCGCGTCGGCGGCGCCGAGAGCCACCCACCGGTCGATGCCGTTGTCGCGCACCGCCGCCACCGCGTCGAGCACCGCCCGACGCACCGGTTCGGTGTCGGAGGCGGCCGGTCCGGACAGTTCGGGAACGAGCAGAGGAGCACTCGGAACGAAGACGAGGGCCGCAAGCACACCACGACGCTAGTCGACAACAAAGCGCCCGCTCGCTCCGCTCCCGGCGCCGGGACATCCGGCCCACGACCCACCAACTCGGCACGGACGCCACATCGACGGGCCTGAACTGCTTGAATGGAACGGTACTTCTCGGCGATCGCGGGCATCGGATGCCCGGCGGAAGCCGACTCCAGCGACCGGCAGCCGTGACGCGCGGCACCACTGAGCGGCAGGACACGTGCACATGACCAACCCGACCGAATCGGCACCCGCGACCGGATCGTCCGCCCCGGGCGACGCTTCACCCGACACCCAGACGGCGCAGGCAGGCCAGAGCTCACCGACACCCGCGCCCAAACCCGGCCCGCGCCCCAAACCCGGCCCGCGGCCGGGCGTCGCATCGGAGCCGGTCGTCACGCACCTGGTCACGGCCGATCCGCACCGCTTCGGCCGGATCGACGAAGCGGGCGTCGTGTGGCTCAAGACCGAGGACGGCGAACGCGAGATCGCGTCGTGGCAGGCCGGGACGGTCGAAGAGGGACTCGCGCACTTCGGACGCCGGTTCGACGATCTGGCCACCGAGGTCGAGATCCTCGAGGAACGACTCAGCGCCCGGTCGGGCGACCCGCGCAAAGCGCAGGGTGCCGCCAAGCATCTGCTCGACGAACTGCCCAACGCGCATGTGATCGGTGACGTCGCCGCGCTGCAGCGCCGGCTCGAGGCCATCGTCGGCAGCGCCGACGAGGTCGCCGAGACGATCCGCGCCGAGCGCGAGAAGAACCGCGCCGAGGCGGTCGCCCGCAAGGAAGTGCTGGCCACCGAGGCCGAGCAGATCGGCGCCGACGCGACCAACTGGAAGAGCGCGGGCGACCGGTTGCGCGAGATCCTCGACGAGTGGAAGTCCATCAAGGGCGTCGACCGCAAGACCGACGACGCGCTGTGGAAGCGCTACGCGAAGGCGCGCGACGCGTTCAACCGCCGGCGCGGTGCGCACTTCGCCGAACTCGACCGCGAGCGCGCCGGAGCGAAAGAACGCAAAGAGGCGCTGATCGCCCGCGCCGAGGAGCTGTCCGGCTCGACCGACTGGGGCCCGACGTCGGCGAAGTTCCGGGAACTGCTCGGCGAGTGGAAGGCCTCGGGACGCGCACCGCGTGACACCGACGAGGCGCTGTGGCAGCGGTTCAAGGCCGCCCAGGACGTGTTCTTCGGGGCGCGCAACGCGGCATCGTCGGAGCGCGACGCCGAGTTCAGCGCGAACGCGACCGCCAAGATCGCGCTGCTCGACGCCGCCGAGAAGGCCATCGACCCGGCTGCCGACCTCGACGCCGCCCGGCGCGAGTTCCGGTCGTTCCGCGACCAGTGGGACGAACTCGGCAAGGTCCCGCGCGACCAGATGCACAGCCTCGAGGCCCGGGCGCGGGCACTGGAGAAGCGCATCCGCGACGCCGAGGACGCACAGTGGCAGCGCACCGATCCCGAGGCGCTGGCGCGGGCGGCGCAATTCGCCGATCGCGCAGCGCAACTCGAGGACCAGGCACGCAAGGCCGCCGAACGCGGCAAGGACCGCGACGCCGCGAAACTGCGCGACCAGGCGGCGCAGTGGCGCGAGTGGGCCGACGCCGCTGAGAACGCCGTCACCGACCGCTGAATCCGCTGACCGCCGACCCCGGTCGGGGTTCGGCGGTCAGTTGTCGGCGGTCAGACCTCGCTGGTCAGATCCGAGCGGTCAGGGCTGCTGCGGCTTCTTGTGGTAGAGCGCCGAGGCGTAGGCCTCCTGCTCGGCGGCCTGGCGGCGGCGTTCGTCCTCGAGGGCGAGCTGGTACGAGCTACGTGCCCACACCACCCGCGACCAGTGGAACGTCAGCACGAAAACCGCGATCCAGCCGAGTACGAGCCCGACGCCGACGCCCGACGGCGGCTCGACGCCACCGACTCCCGGGGTGTTGCGCGACCACCACGCCAGCATCCCGGCGACGCATGCGATGGCGCACCCGCACAACGCGATCCAGGCCAGGAACCAGCGTCGGGTGAGCAGCGCGAGCATCGAGACGACGATGCCGAAGATCGTCACCAGATAGACGAAGATCCGCGAGACGATCGTGACGCGTTCGGCGGCCGCCTCGGGTGTGAAGGTGAGCACCTCGAGGCCGGTCACCGAACCGGTGTGCGGCAGCACCATCGACACCATGGCCAGGACGACGGCCACGGCGACGACGACCGCACGGGCTCCCGGATCGATCTCGCCGGCGACCCGGCGTTCGGCCTTGCGCAGGTCCCGCTCGTACTGCTCGAACGTCGACTTCTCGGTCACGGACTTCTCGAACGCCGTCTTCTCGGGGTCGGGCTTTCCCGGGTCGGACTTGCCGGGGTCGGACTTGCCGGGGTCGGACATGGTCATCGCCTCACTTCGTGATGGTGGTCAGCTGCCGCAGCCGGTGCCGCAACCGGCGTCGGCCTCGATCGGGGCCGCGGCGGGGGCACCGACCCCCGGCAGCCCGAGCCCGACGCCGACGGGCGCGGTCGTGGGGGTACGGCTCTGTTCATGCGCATCGCCGGCGCGGGTCCGACGGTGCGCGAGGACGCCGGAGTCGGCGATCAGATGGTGCGGCGCGGCCGCGGTGAGCGTCGCGTGCACGATGTCACCGGGGCGGATACCCGACGTCGTGCCGGGTGCGAAATGCACCAGCCGGCCGTCCCGGGCCCGTCCGGTCATGCGCTGGGTCTTCGCCGACTTGCGACCCTCGTCGGCGACGACGAGCAGCTCCACCTCGGTGCCGACCAGCGCCTCGTTCTCCGCCAGGCAGATCCGCTCCTGCAGGGCGATGAGCCGTCGGTAGCGGTCGGCCACCACGTCGGGCGGGACCTGGTCGGCCATCGTCGCCGCGGGGGTGCCGGGGCGGGGCGAGTACTGGAAGGTGAACGCGCTCGAGAAGCGGGCCCGTTCGACGACGTCGAGGGTGGCCTGGAAGTCCTCCTCGGTCTCGCCGGGGAAGCCGACGATGATGTCGGTGGTGATCGCCGCATGCGGCATGGCCTCGCGGACCTTGTCGAGGATGCCCAGGAACTTGGTCTGCCGGTAGCTGCGGCGCATGGCGCGCAGGATGCGATCGGACCCGGACTGCAGCGGCATGTGCAGCTGCGGACACACGTTCGGCGTCTGCGCCATCGCCTCGATCACATCGTCGGTGAACTCGGCGGGATGCGGTGAGGTGAATCGGACGCGTTCGAGTCCCTCGATGTCGCCGCAGGCGCGCAACAGTTCGGCGAAGGCACCCCGGTTGCGCGGCTGGTCGGGATCGGCGAAGGACATGCCGTAGGCGTTCACGTTCTGGCCGAGCAGGGTGACCTCGACGACGCCCTGGTCGACGAGAGCCTGCACCTCGGCGAGCACCTCACCCGGCCGTCGATCGACCTCCTTGCCGCGCAGCGACGGCACGATGCAGAACGTGCAGGTGTTGTTGCAGCCCACCGACACCGAGACCCAGCCCGAATAGGCGGAGTCGCGCTTGGCCGGGAGGTTCGAGGGGAACCGCTCGAGTGCGTCGAGGATCTCCACCTGGGCGGCGTCGTTGTGGCGGGCGCGATCCAGCAGCGCGGGCAACGAACCGATGTTGTGCGTGCCGAACACGACGTCGACCCACGGGGCCCGCGACAGCACGGTGTCCTTGTCCTTCTGGGCGAGGCAGCCGCCGACGGCGATCTGCATACCCGGCCGATCGGACTTGACCGGCGCCAGATGCGACAGGTTGCCGTACAGCTTGTTGTCCGCGTTCTCGCGGATGGCGCAGGTGTTGAAGACGACCAGATCGGCGGCGTCGTCCTCGGCCGCGCGCACGTACCCGGCGTCCTCGAGGAGACCGGCGATCCGCTCGGAATCGTGGACGTTCATCTGGCAGCCGTAGGTACGAACCTGATAGCTGCGCGCGGCGGGTGCTGCCTGCTCAGGCCGATCCGACAACTCGATACTCACTCTTACGAGGGTACGGGGCGCGAGCAAATCGACTCCCACAGGACACCCGGATGCACGTCGGCGGATAGGGTTCCCCAATGACCATTTCGCCGAGCAAGTCCGCGGACCCCGGGTCCAAGCCGATGATCGCGATGCGCGGGGTGCAGAAACACTTCGGGTCGTTGCACGTCCTCAAGGACATCGATCTCGAGGTGCCCGCCGGCCAGGTCGTGGTGGTCCTCGGACCCTCGGGTTCGGGCAAGTCCACCCTGTGCCGCACGATCAATCGCCTCGAGCCGATCGACGGCGGCGAGATCCTCGTCGAGGGTCAGGTCCTGCCGGCCGAGGGCAAGGATCTGGCCCGCCTCCGCGCCGACGTCGGAATGGTCTTCCAGTCCTTCAACCTGTTCTCGCACAAGACAATTCTCGAGAACGTCACCCTCGCACCGATCAAGGTGCGCAAGAAGAGCAAGGACGAGGCCGGTAAGCGCGCCCTCGAACTGCTCGAACGGGTCGGCATCGCCAGCCAGAAGGACAAGTATCCCGCCCAGCTCTCCGGCGGCCAGCAGCAGCGGGTGGCGATCGCCCGCTCGCTGGCGATGGACCCCAAGATCATGCTGTTCGACGAGCCGACCTCGGCGCTCGATCCGGAGATGGTCAACGAGGTGCTCGACGTGATGGTGTCCCTCGCGAAAGAGGGCATGACGATGGTGGTCGTGACCCACGAGATGGGCTTCGCGCGCAAGGCCGCCGACCGCATCATCTTCATGGCCGACGGGGCGATCATCGAGGACTCCGATCCGGAGACGTTCTTCAGCAACCCCGCGACCGACCGTGCCCGGGACTTCCTCGGCAAGATCCTGGGGCACTGACATGAGACAGGTACGCACCGCCGGGTTGATCCTGGCAGTCGGCGCACTGCTCGCCACCGTGCTGTCGGCGTGTGGCAGCACCGAACCCCGCAACCTGCTCGACTCCATCCGCGAGGGCTCGGTCGTGCTCGGCGTCAAGTTCGATCAGCCGGGTCTCGGTCTGTACGAGCCGGACGGCAACGTCGAGGGCTTCGACGCGTCGGTGTCGCGGTACGTGGTGAACCACATCGCCGACGACCTCGGTGTCCCCCATCCCGAGGTCACCTGGCGCGAGACGCCCTCGGCACGACGCGAGGCGATGATCGACAACGGCGAGGTCGACCTCATCGCGGCCACGTACTCGATCAACGCGGCCCGGTCGAAGAAGGTGTCCTTCGGCGGCCCGTATCTCGTCACCTATCAGGGATTGATGGTGCGTGCCGACGACAACACGATCGACCAGCTCGCCGACCTCGACAAGGGCAAGAAGCTCTGCTCGGTGACCGGTTCGACGCCGGCGCAGAACGTCAAGGCACAGCTCCCCGCGGTGCAGTTGCAGGAGTACGACTCCTATTCGGCCTGTGTCGAGGCGCTGCGCCGCGACAAGGTCGACGCGGTGACCACCGACGAGGCGATCCTGGCCGGCTACTCCAACTTCTGGGAGGGCGAGTTCAAGCTCGTCGAGATGACCTACCTCAAGGACGCCTGCGTCAAGGACGCCCTGAAGACCGCGGGCAGCCCGTTCTCGACCGAGCGTTACGGCGTGGGGCTCGCCCTGGACGACACCGCCTCGCAGGACGCGGTGAACAAGGCGCTCGACGCCATGCTCGCGCCCGCGGTCGACGGCGAGTCCGCCTGGAACGCCGCACTGCGCAAGGCGCTCGGCAACCCCTACGTGGACGAGATCATCGCGCGTGCCGACCGGCCGGACTCGAAGTTCCCGTACCTGCCCGATCCCGGCGATCTCGACTTCCTCGACTCGCCCTCCACCCCGTGCCCGCCCGGGCTCCAGTGAGCGACGGAGCAACCGATGAATGACGTCTCTCTGTGGGAGAGCATGGGTCCCGAACTGTGGCCCGCCTTCTGGGTGACCATCCAGTTGACCTTCTACTCGGCGATCGGCTCGCTGGTCTGGGGCACGATCCTCGCCGCCATGCGCGTCTCCCCCGTGCCGGTGATGCGCGGATTCGCCGAGGTGTACGTGAACATCGTCCGGAACACACCCCTGACCCTGGTGGTGTTGTTCTGTGCGATCGGCCTGTATCAGAACCTGGGACTCACGTTCGCGCCGACGATCGAGTCGAACAACTTCTGGCTCGCCGTCCTGGCCTTCGTGCTGTACACGTCGACGTTCGTCTGTGAGACGTTGCGGTCGGGCTTCAACACGGTCCCGCTCGGCCAGGCCGAGGCGGCTCGTTCCCTCGGTCTGTCGTTCGCGCAGGTCTTCGGGATCATCGTGCTGCCGCAGGCGATCCGGTCGGTGATCGGTCCGCTGGGCAGCGTCCTGATCGCGCTCACCAAGAACACCACGGTCGCCTCGGTGATCGGTGTCGCCGAGGCGGCGGCCCTGATGAAGACCGAGATCGAGACCTACTCCGATCAGCTGTTCGTCATCTTCGGCGTCATCGCAGTCGGGTTCATGATCATCACACTCAGCGAGGGTGCCGTCTTCGGCTACCTCGCCAAGCGACTGGCGGTGAAACGATGAGTGCCGACTCGACCGTTCTCTACGACGCGCCGGGACCACGCGCCCGGGCCCGCAACCGCCTGCTGGCGATCGCCTTCCTCGCGATCCTGGCCGCCATCGCGATCTACGTGATCGTCGTCCTCGCCGCCAACGAACAGTTCACCGCCGAGAAGTGGTCGCCGTTCGTCACGTGGAGCACCTGGACCGGCTACATCCTGCCGGGCCTGTGGCGGACCCTGGCGGCCGCGGCGGTGTCCATCGTGCTGTCGCTGCTGCTCGGGGCCGTCCTGGGCATCGGTCGGCTCTCCGACCACCTGTGGGTGCGGACGCTCTCGGGGTTGTTCGTCGAGGTCTTCCGTGCCATCCCGGTGCTGATCCTGATGGTGTTCACGTGGTTCCTGTTCGCCATCTACGGCATCTTCCCGTCGTCGTTCCTGGCGTTCGCGGCCGTGGTCACCGGTCTGACCCTCTACAACGGGTCGGTCATGGCCGAGATCCTGCGGTCGGGAATCAACTCGCTGCCCAAGGGCCAGACCGAGGCGTCGATGGCACTGGGGCTGCGCAAGAGCCAGATGATGCGCATCGTCCTTCTGCCGCAGGCGATCACCGCGATGATGCCCGCGCTGATCTCGCAGATGGTCGTGGCCTTGAAGGACAGCGCGCTGGGCTACATCATCGGGTACTCCGAGGTGGTGCGCAGCGGCCTGCTCTCGGCATCGCGCTACGGCAACTACATCCCCGCGCTGATCGTCGTCGCCATCATCATGATCCTGATCAACTTCGGGCTCTCGACCTTCGCCACCGCTCTCGAGCGACGGCTTCGGCAAGGGCGCCGGTCGTCCGGGCGGCCCGCGGACCCCGAGGCGACGGAACTCGCGGCGTCGGAGAACATGCCGACCGGTAAGTAGTACGAGGTGAGGCGCTCAGCCGCTGCGAAGCGCACTGAGCGCCTCACCCACGACCTCGAAGGCGAGTGACTGGGAATACCCGCGCCGCACCAGCATCCCGACGAGGCGACGCATCGCCTTGTCACGCTCGGCGCGATCATCGCCGATGCGGTCGACGACCGAGGGTGTGAGTTTGCGGGCCACCAGACCGGACGCGATCTCTCGTTCGTCGTCGGGGTCGATATGGGCCAGTGCCTCGGAGATGACCGACTCGTCGACGCCCTTGGTGCGCAGTTCATGCCGTAGCGCCACGCGTCCCTTACCGGAATTGAGGTGCCGGGACCGCACCCACTCGGACGCGAACTCTTCGTCGTCGAGCAGCTTGTGCTGTTCCAGGCGTGCCATCACCTCGTCGACCACCTCGGGTTCGAAACCCTTGCGCGTCAGCCGATCCCGCATCTCTTGCCGAGAACGCGCACGGACCCCGAGCAGCCGCAACGCCGAGTCCCATGCGCTGGGTCCCTTGCGGTCGGGATCACTGTCCCGCCGCCTGCGCGTCTGCTCGGGGTCCGATGCCTCGCTCAAGAACTACCTCAGAATTCGACCGGGGCCGGGGCGATGTCGTCGGCGTCGACCGTGGCACCGATGCCCAGCTTCTCCTTGATCTTCTTCTCGATCTCGTCGCGGATGTCGACGTTCTCGAGGAGGAACTTACGGGCGTTCTCCTTGCCCTGACCGAGCTGATCGCCCTCGTAGGTGAACCACGAGCCGGACTTGCGGATGAAGCCCTCCGCCACGCCCATGTCGATCAGCGAACCCTCCTTGCTGATGCCCTGGCCGTAGAGGATGTCGAACTCGGCCTGCTTGAACGGCGGTGCGACCTTGTTCTTCACGACCTTGACGCGCGTCCGGTTACCGACCGCGTCGGTTCCGTCCTTCAGGGTCTCGATCCGACGGACGTCGAGACGCACCGAGGAGTAGAACTTCAACGCCTTACCGCCCGTGGTGGTCTCGGGCGAACCGAACATGACGCCGATCTTCTCGCGCAGCTGGTTGATGAAGATCGCGGTGGTCTTCGACTGGCTCAGTGCCGAGGTCATCTTGCGCAGCGCCTGGCTCATCAGACGGGCCTGCAGACCGACATGGCTGTCGCCCATCTCGCCCTCGATCTCGGCCTTGGGGACCAGCGCGGCCACCGAGTCGATGACCAGGATGTCGAGAGCGCCCGACCGGATCAGCATGTCCGCGATCTCGAGAGCCTGCTCACCGGTGTCGGGCTGGGACACCAGGAGCGCGTCGGTGTCGACACCGAGCTTGGCGGCGTAGTCGGGATCGAGTGCGTGCTCGGCGTCGATGAACGCGGCGATGCCGCCCTGCGCCTGGGCGTTGGCGACCGCGTGCAGGGCGACGGTCGTCTTACCCGACGACTCCGGGCCGTAGATCTCCACGACGCGGCCGCGGGGCAGCCCGCCGATGCCGAGGGCGACGTCGAGCGCGATCGACCCGGTGGGGATGATCTCGATCGGCTGACGGGTCTCCTCGCCGAGCCGCATCACCGAGCCCTTGCCGAAGTTCTTGTCGATCTGCGCGAGGGCGAGGTCGAGAGCCTTCTCGCGGTCTTGGGGCGCAGGTGCCATGGGAGTTCTCCTCGGTTGTGAGCCGGATTTCCGGCGGGCGGTCTGTGCGGTCCGGGCGTTCATGTGATGAAAGGTAGCCGGTGGGTCCGACAACTCTTCAGACGCAGACGCGGCCCGTGTGGTTCCGTCTGATTTCACCTCTGGGCACCAGGATGGACGAACACCTGTTCGATGGCAAGTGCGACACGCGGTCGCGTGTCACCAGCGGTGGCGCGGCACGTCGAAGTCGCGACAGATCGCGACCCAGACGTCGCGCGGGTCGACCCCGTCGTCGATCGCCTGGGCGCCGGTACGGCCGCCGACATCGATCAGGATGTGATCGGACAGGATCGAATCCGCCGAGGGCACACCGAATTCGGCGGTCATCAGCTCGGTGAACTCGGTCAGACGCACGGGTCCAGCCTAGGGGACGACGCCAGGACCCGATGCGCCACCGCCACCGGGTCGACGACGTCGGCCACCGACTCCCCGATCGCACCCGCGGCTCGGGCGTGCGCCGGATCGTCGAGCACCGCGCGCACGGCCTCGGCGACGGAGACCGGGGTGACCGGGCGGACGACGCGGCCTGCGCCGGCACGCCGGATGCGCGTGGCGAGCTCCCACTGGTCTCCCCCACCGGGCACCGCGACCACCGGCACCGATGCCATCATCGCCTTGGCGAGGATGCCGTGCCCGGAACCGCAGATCAGCAGATCAGCGTGGGTGAGCACCTCGTCCTGCCTGCCCGCTCCGACGGTGATCAGTCGGCCGTCGAATCTTGCGAGGTCGGCGTCGGCCGGGTACCGCAGCCCGGAGACCACCACTCGAACCGTCCTGCCCAGCGAGGCGGGCGACAGCGCGTGGAGGGCCGCGCCGAGCATGTCGGCGGCACCGGTCTCGGCCGTCGACGGTGCGACGACGACGAGCGGATCGTCCCCGGCCGGCACGGCGAAGAGTTCGTCGGTCGGCTCCCACACCAGGGGCCCGACGAGATGCGCGGCCGCCGGCCAGTCCGGTCGCGGGACCTCGAGCCCGGGCAGGGTGGCGATCAGGCGCGCTGATGGCTCCGCGTCGGCTGCGCCCAGACCGATCGAGCGTCGGGCGACCTCACGCTGCCGCACGCCCTGCCGGATCGACGACGCGGTGGCCGCCCGCATCAGGGTGTCGCGCAGCCGTCCGCCGATGCCGCGGCCCGGCTCGAGTCCGGAACCGATCGGCGGCAATCCCCGGGACGGCCGGTACAGCGGATGCGGGGACAGCTCGATCCACGGCAGGCCACACAGCTGGGCAGCCCAGCCACCGCCCACCGTGATGACATCGGAGACGACGAGTTCGGTACCGGCCGACTGCATCGGCCCGACGAGTTGCCGGGCCATCCGGGCGGCGCGTGCGCTCAGCTTGGCCCCTGCGTCGGTGTCGTCGTCGGAGTTCTCGGCACGCAATCCGGGCAGTTCGGCGATCTCGATCCCCCGGCGACGCGCGGCGTCCGACCACCCCAGGGAGGTGAACACGATCGGATCGTCACCGGCCGCTCGAAGTCGTTCGGCGAGCGCGAAGGCCGGGAAAGCGTGCCCGGCGTCGGAACCCGCGACGATCGCGACGCGGACGGGCACGTCGCGACCGCCTTCCGGACGCGTCAGCTCGACCGCGTCAATTCTGCTGGGGCGGTTCGGTGGTCGGCGGCGCAGCCTGGGTCGCGGGCTTCTGCAGGCCGGGTGCGGTGGCACCGCCCGAGGGCAGCGCGTCGCCGCGCATGCTGGCGCGGATCTGCTCGAGGCGAGAGTGACCGGCCATCTGGACGCCGGCCTGCTCGACCTCCTGCATGCGGCCCTGGACGGAGTTCTTGGCCAGTTCGGCCGAACCGAGCGCGTTGGCGTAGCGGCGCTCGATCTTGTCGCGGACCTGATCCAGGCTCGGCGTGTTGCCGGGAACCGACAGTTCGCTCATCTGGTTGAGCGAGGCCGAGACCTGTTCCTGCATCTTGGCCTGCTCGAGCTGGCTGAGCAGCTTCGACCGCTCGGACAGCTTCTGCTGCAGGATCATCGCGTTGCGCTCGACGGCCTTCTTGGCCTGATCGGCGGCCTGCAGCGACTGATCGTGCAGGGACTTGAGATCCTCCACGCTCTGCTCGGCGGTCACGAGTTGCGCCGCGAACGCCTCGGCGGCATTGGTGTACTCGGTCGACTTCTGGGTGTCACCCGCCGCGGCAGCCTGGTCGGCCAGGGTCAGGGCCTGACGCGTGTTGGCCTGCAACCGTTCGATGTCCTCGAGCTGCCGGTTCAGCTTCATCTCGAGCTGGCGCTGGTTGCCGATCACCGAGGCCGCCTGCTGCGACAACGCCTGGTGCTGGCGCTGGGCGTCTTCGATGGCCTGCTGGATCTGGACCTTCGGGTCTGCGTGCTCGTCGATCTTCGCGTTGCCGAGTGCTGTGAGGTAGCGCCACAACTTCACGAACGGGTTCGCCATGCTCGTCGTACTCCATTCCGGGGTCTGAGAACTCTGGTGACCAATCTAGCGTCTGTGAGTCCCGGGTGATTCGGTGTCGTTCGGATGGTGCAAACCGGCGCCCGTCGGACCGTGCACACGGCGTCCTTCGGCGGAACCGGGGATCAGGCAGCGGCCAGAGCCGTCGCATCACGCCGCCCGGTGGGAGCGGGGATGACGACCTTGGTCGCGGTCAGGCCGGCGTCTGCTGCATCCACACCGGCGGCGTCGCCCATCGGCTCGGCGCCGACCACGACCGGTTCGGCACCGGCCGGACGCATGGCGCTCCCGACCTCGAGGAGGAGGTCGGCGATCTCCACGTCGAGCGCATCGCAGATCGCGGCGAGCAGTTCGCTCGACGCCTCCTTCTGCCCGCGCTCGACTTCCGAGAGGTACCCCAGACTCACCCGCGCTCCGGTGGACACCTCGCGCAGCGTTCGGCCCTGTTGCGTGCGGACCCGACGCAGGCTGTCGCCGAGCGCCTCGCGTAAGAGCATCGCCATCGAGTCTCCTCCCTACTGACCATCTCGCCACGCACACCTGACGGTGGCGCGTCTGCTGCCCTAGCCAACGCTTCGCGGCGTCGACGAGTTCCCGCAGACCGACCGGTGGGGTCACCGAAGCACCGTCTGGTCGACGATAGTCGAACTCAGCGGCCGCCGCCGGTTCCTCCCACAGCACGTCGCCGCGGTGCCGACGGTTGCGGTTCCGGATCATCGCGGTCGGACCGGACCTTGATGGCCTGCCAGGTGTAGTCCAGCCCGGTGTAGATCGTCACCACCACCGCGAGCCCCATGAGGATGTCGGCGGCGACCTGCCACGGACCGCCCAGCGGGAGCAGGTAGAGGCCGATGGCGAGCGCCTGCAACAGCGTCTTCAGCTTGCCGCCCCGGCTGGCCGGGATGACCTTGTGCCGCAACACCCAGAAACGCAGCGCGGTCACCCACACCTCGCGGGCGACGATCACCACGGTCACCCACCACGGCAGGATGCCGAGAATCGACAGGCCGACGAGCGCACCGCCGATCAGCGCCTTGTCCGCGATCGGGTCGGCGAGCTTCCCGAAGTCGGTGATCAGGCCACGCTGCCGGGCGATCATCCCGTCGTAGCGATCGGTCAGCGCCGCGACACCGAAGACGATCGTCGCGATCGCGCGCCACAGCGTCGACTCACCGGACTCCATGAACAACGCCACGAGGAACACCGGGACCAGGACGATGCGGAACACGGTGAGCGCGTTCGCGATGTTGACCACCGGCACCGGGTCGACCGGGTCGGTGATGTGATCGGGCCCGCGGCCGACGTTGGCGATGCCCTTCTCGTCGACGGCCCGCCTGATCCGGTCGGTCATGAGCTCGTCCCCGATCGCGGCGTCGTGCCGCAGTTCGGGGCAGTCCTCATGTACACGCCCATCAGGGTATCGGCAGGCCCGGTGAACGTGGTGAACAGGTCGGTCCTGCGCGCCGCGCCGGCGTGGACTGCGCGCGCGCCGGACAGGACTAAAGTGGATTCCCATGCCCCCCGCCGAACACGTCGTCGTCCGTCGTGCGCGCACCTCCGACGTCCCGCGGATCAAAGAACTGATCGATCAGTACGCCGGCAAGATCCTGCTCGAGAAGAATCTCGTCACGCTCTACGAGTCCGTCCAGGAGTTCTGGGTCGCCGACATCGACGGGGTGGTCGTCGGTTGCGGTGCGCTGCACGTGCTCTGGGCCGACCTCGGCGAGGTCCGCACCGTCGCCGTCGACAACGCGCACGCCGGGCGGGGCATCGGCCACCTGCTCGTCGACCGGCTCATGGCGGTCGCGCGGGAGCTGCAGCTCTCGCGCGTCTTCGTGCTCACCTTCGAGACGACCTTCTTCGCACGCCACGGATTCGCCGAGATCCAGGGCACCCCCGTCACGCGGGAGGTCTTCGAGGAGATGTGCCGGTCGTACGACACCGGCGTCGCGGAATTTCTCGACCTCAGCTATGTCAAACCCAACACCCTGGGCAACACCCGGATGCTGGCAACCATCGAGCAGGAGTGACCATGCCGTTCTTCGCCGTGCAGTACACCTACCGTCCCGCCAAGGCCGCCCTGCGGGATCAGCACCGGCCACTGCATCGTGAGTGGCTCGCCGAGGAACACTCGGCCGGGAACGTGCTGATCGCCGGCCCGTACCCCGACGGTTCGGGCGCACTCATCGTCATCCGCGCCGCCGACCTCGAGGCGGCCGAGGCGTTCCTCGCCAATGATCCGTTCCAGGCCCATCAGGCAGTGGACGCCATCCGCATCGACGAGTGGACGCAGGTGTTCGGGCCGTTCCCGGCCTGACCCACGTCCACCCGTCGATCCGGGACGGACCGACCGGTCAGAGGTCCTTGGTCTTCGGCGCCGGGGTGTCGGAGCCGGTCGGATCACCGGCGGACTCGACCTCCGGCGTCTTGGCCATCCCACGGCTCTTGATCAGGCTGGCCACCGTCGTGATCACCAGGACACCGAGGATCACCGACAACGACAGGGCCGTCGAGATCTCGGGGACCGCCACGTGCTCGCCGCCGTTGATGAATCCCAGGGTGTTCTCGTGCAGGGCGTGCAGCACCAACTTGACGCCGATGAACGCGAGGATGATCGACAGGCCGATGGACAGGTAAACGAGACGATCGAGCAGTCCACCGATGAGGAAGAACAGCTGACGCAGACCCATCAGCGCGAACGCGTTGGCGGTGAAGACGAGGTAGGGCTCGGACGTGAGTCCGTAGATCGCCGGGATCGAGTCGAGCGCGAACAGGACGTCGGTGAAGCCGATGACGATGAGGACCATCAGCATCGGGGTCGCGAGGCGCTTGCCGTTGACGCGGGTGAACAGCTTGTCGCGGTCGTACGAGTCATGCGTGCGCAGGTAGCGCTTCACGAACCGCTCGAGGCGCGTCTCGCGCTCCTCCTCGTGCTCGACCGGGTCGTCGCTCTCGCGGAGCAGCTTGACGGCGGTGAAGATCAGGAACGCGCCGAACAGATAGAACACCCAGCTGTAGGCGTTGATCGCGGCGGCGCCGACGGCGATGAAGATGCCGCGCATGACCAGGGCCATCAGGATGCCCAGCAGCAGGACCTTCTGCTGATATTCCTTGGGCACCGCGAACTTCGCCATGATGATGACGAAGACGAACAGGTTGTCCACCGAGAGGGCCTTCTCGGTGACGTACCCGGCGAAGTACTCACCGCCGAAGGTGGAACCCCAGTTCCACCAGACGAAGAGACCGAAGATGACGGCGAAGCCGATGTAGACCGCCGACCAGATGCCCGACTCCTTCAGCGACGGCGCGTGGGGCACGCGCACGTGGGTGAAGAAGTCGAACACGAACAGTCCGAGGATCACCGCACAGGTGATCAGCCATACGGACAGCGACACATCCATTCCATACCTCCAGCAGGCAGCATGAGCTGACGAGCCAGAGGTCTCTCCCACCGAACGGGGGCCGACGCTCCGGGTCCCGGCCGCGACGATGATCGGCATCGTCGGGGGTCGTGACCGTATTGACGGAGACGCCGCTTTGGGGATACTCCCCTCATGGATCTTCGGCCACCATATACAAACCGCCGGTGACGCGCAGAAACCGCTGGTCAGGCGAATGCGTCAGGTGTCGGAACTGTCCGTTTCGCCGTCCCCGCCGGTGATGGAGGCGATCACGCCGGCGAGATCGTCGGGCTTGACGAGCACCTCTCGCGCCTTCGATCCCTCGCTGGGTCCGACCACTCCACGCGTCTCCATGAGGTCCATCAACCGGCCGGCCTTGGCGAAACCGACCCGCAGCTTGCGCTGCAGCATCGACGTCGAGCCGAACTGACTCGACACGACCAGTTCGATGGCCTGCAGGAGATCGTCGAGGTCGTTGCCGATGTCGCTGTCGATGTCCTTCTTGTCGCCGGCCTTCGCCGCGGTGACGCCCTCGGTGTACTCCGGCTCGGCCTGCTCCTTGGAGAAGTCGACGACCGCCGCGATCTCCTCGTCGGTGATGTAGGCGCCCTGCATGCGGATCGGCTTGTTGGCACCCATCGGCAGGAACAACCCGTCGCCCATGCCGATCAGCTTCTCCGCACCCGGCTGGTCCAGGATGACGCGTGAGTCGGTCAGCGACGACGTCGCGAACGCCAGCCGCGACGGCACGTTGGTCTTGATCAGACCGGTGACCACGTCGACCGACGGGCGCTGCGTCGCGAGCACCAGGTGGATACCGGCGGCGCGCGCCTTCTGGGTGATCCGCACGATGGCGTCCTCGACGTCGCGCGGCGCGGTCATCATCAGGTCGGCGAGCTCGTCGACGATGGCCAGGATGTACGGATACGGCTTGTAGACGCGTTCGCTGCCCAGCGGGGCGGTGATGTCACCGGACCGGACCTTCGAGTTGAAGTCGTCGATGTGACGCACGCGCGAGGCCTTCATGTCCTGGTAGCGCTGCTCCATCTCCTCGACGAGCCACGCCAGGGCCGCGGCGGCCTTCTTGGGCTGGGTGATGATCGGCGTGATGAGGTGCGGGATCCCCTCGTACGGGGTGAGCTCGACCATCTTCGGGTCGATGAGGATCATCCGCACCTGCTCCGGGGTCGCCCGGCTGAGCAGCGAGACGAGCATCGAGTTGACGAAGCTCGACTTGCCCGAACCGGTCGAACCGGCGACGAGCAGGTGCGGCATCTTCGCCAGGTTCGCGCTGACGAAATCGCCCTCGATGTCCTTGCCGAGGCCGATCACCAACGGATGCTTGTCTTTTCGGGTCGACGGCGAGTTCAGCACATCGGCGAGGCGGACCATCTCGCGGTCGGAGTTGGGGACCTCGATGCCGACCGCGGACTTGCCGGGGATGGGCGCGAGCAGGCGGACGTTGTCCGTCGCCGCGGCGTAGGCGATGTTGCGCTGCAGCGCGGTGATCTTCTCGACCTTCACGCCCGGGCCGAGTTCGATCTCGTAGCGCGTGACGGTCGGGCCGCGGGTGTATCCGGTCACCGCGGCATCGATCTTGAACTGCTCGAGCACCCCGGTCATCCGGTCGATCATGTCGTCGTTGGCGCTGCTGCCCATCTTGGGCGGATCGCCCTCGAGGAGCAGATCGGGCGGCGGCAGTCGATAGTCCCCGTCGCCCGTCGGGTCCGACGGGACGAACGCCTCGTCGTCCACACTCTCGTCCGCGGGGTCGGGCTGGGGTTCCGGTTCGGGTGCGGGGCGCGGTGCCGGCCGCGCGGTCACCCGCCGGGCGGGGGTGGTACGGGTACGGGGGCTCGGTGCGATCACCTCGGTGACCTGATCGGTGACACCACCGGGGGCATCCGCGAAATTCTCGGTGACGGCCTCCTCGAGCGGTGCGGCGTCGGCGACGTCGGTGGGCTTGCGCCGCGCCGTTCGTCCCGAGGTCCGCGCGGGCGTCGAGTCCGGCGGGTAGTTGTCGTACGGATTCGACGAGTACGGGCGGCGCCGGGACCGCGATGCGAGGGCGTCGGAATCCCAGCGGTCCGAGTCGGCGTCCGCATCGCCGCCGGCCGGATCGCCGAAGTCGGGATCCTCGTAGTTCTCGGCGTCGGTGTCCCACGCCTCCGCGTCCCACTCGTCGTCGTCCCAGGGCGCGTCGTCGGCGCGGCCCACCCCGAGACCGAGGTAGCCCGCGGCGGCGTCCACCACCTCGCGGACGGTTCGTCCACTGAGGATGAGCACGCCGAATGCCATGCACAGCAACAAGATCGGGACGGACACCCAGGCGGTCACACCCGCCGTCAACGGTGTGCCGACAGCGAAACCGACGAACCCGGCGGCCTCGGAACGGCCCGGGAGATCAACCGGCGCCCCGGCGATGAGGTGCATCAGACCCAGCAGCGGCAGGACCACGAGGAACCCGCCCGCCAGGTAGCGACCGCGTCGCTCCGGAGCAGCCGGGCGGCGCATCAGGACGACGGCCAGCGCGAGCAGACCGACCGGCACGACCACCGCCGCGGTGCCGATCACCGCACGGATGAGGGCTTCGATGAAGGCGCCCACCGGGCCGGCCGCGCCGAACCAGACGCTGGCACCGACGAGCAGGCCGAAGGCCAGGAGTCCGAGCGCGATTCCGTCACGTCGATGGCTGTGACCGCCGGCGCGGGGCCGACCACGCTCGTCCACCCCGGCGTCGTCGTCGAACAGGTCCGCATCGAAGTCCGAGTCGTCGTCGTACTCCCCGACCACTTCCGTGCGCGGCCCGCGCCCGACGCCTGAACCCGCCCGTGCGGCACTTCCGACTCCGCGCGCGAACAGCGACCACCCGGCGCCGATGCCCTTGCCGACCGCGGACGCCCCGGCCGCGGCGACCGACCGGCGATGCAGGTCCACCGACTCGGCGGGCGCCGATCGTGCAGTGGAGCGGGAGCCGCCTCGCGAGGCCCCGGCCTTCGACCTCGTGGTACCGCCGCTCGTCGGCTTGCCGGTGGACTTGCCGCTCCTCGAGGCGCCACCCTTCGAACCGCTCGTCGAACGCCGGCCGGCGGTCGGATTCCCCGAGGTCGAACTCCCGCGCGTCGACCCACCGCGTGCGGAACCGCCGCGTGTGGAGCCGGCGGCGCCGCGCGAAGAGGACGCGCGCGTACCCGTGCTTGCCTTCGAAGCCATACGGACAGACTAGTGGGCGGTGATCACATCAGTCACACGGGCAACACGGACAACGGGGTACGTGTCGAAGTTGTGACCGCTCTACAAGCCCCGGGAACTCGCTCGGACATCTGAGATCGCCGAGTCGTCGCCGGTGAAGGTGACGTCGACGGGGGAACGACCGAACGCGAAGAGCACCAGCTCACCGATCCGGCCGGTGACGACGACCTCCTCGCCCGATCCCGCGGTGACGAGGTCCTCACCGTCGGGGGTACGCAGTGTCACCCGGGCAGGGACCTTCTTGAGCGTCATCTTGCCCATCGACTTCGCCGGAGTGCGCAGCTCCGCCTCGAGTTCCGGGGTCAGCGCCCGCGGGGTCCAGGGACCGTCGGGATCGGCGCCGCCACGCAGGACGTCCTCGTGGTGGACGAACATCTCGGCCAGATTGGCGAATCGGTCGACCAGTTTGAACGGCGAGAAGACCGGTGGCCCCGACGCCAGCAGCGCGAGTTGCTCATCCCAGTCCTTCGACGTCGCCTGAACCCGCACTTTCTCGGTGTGGCCTGCGAAGGCGGGGATGAGGATGCCCGGGCCGGTGTCGGGTCGCCGCTCGCGGACGACGAGATGGGCCAGGAGGTCGCGGGTGGTCCAACCCTCACACAGGGTGGGCGCGTCGGGGCCCACCTTCGCGAGGGTCTCGACGAGGGCTGCTCTTTCGTTCTGTGCACCGGTCACACGACCACGGTAGCGACATCACCGGGAATTCGTTCCTTGGCGCCGGTCAGTCCCCCACCGCGATGACCGTGGGCACGATCATCGGCCGGCGACGATAGGCGGTCGACACCCAGCGCCCGACCGCTCGCCGGATCCCCTGGGCGATCCGGTGCGTGTCGGAGACGCCCTCGGCGGCCAACGAATCGAGCGTCTGGTTGACGATGTTCGCCGCCTCCTTGAGCGCGTCGGGGTCATCGGAGAATCCGCGGCCGGAGACCTCGGGCGTGCTCACTGCCCGGCCCGTCGCCACGTCCACGGCCACCGTGATGGCGATGAAGCCGCCCTCACCCAACACGAGGCGTTCGGAGAGCGTCGACTCCCCCACGTCGCCGACCGAGAGGCCGTCGACGTAGACGTGCCCGACCGGAACCCGTCCGACGATGTCGGCCCGACCGTCGACGAGGTCGACCACGACGCCGTCCTCGGCGAGGACCACCCGGTCCTCGGGCACACCGGTCGCGACCGCGAGTGCGGCGTTGGCACGCAGGTGCCGCCATTCGCCGTGCACGGGCATCGCATTCGAGGGGCGCACCGCGTTGTAGAGGTAGAGGAGCTCGCCGGCCGACGCGTGGCCCGAGACGTGGACCTTCGCGCTCTGCTGGGTGATGACGGTCGCGCCGCGCTTGGCGAGACCGTTGACGACGGCGAACACCGAGTTCTCGTTGCCGGGGATGAGCGAGGACGCCAGCACGACGAGGTCGTCGGCCCGGATGTTGATCTGCCGGTGCTCGCCGCGTGCCATCCGCGAGAGCGCCGACAGCGGCTCACCCTGCGAACCGGTGGAGATCAGCACGACGCGATGGTCCGGCAGGCTCGCGGCGGTGTCGAGGTCGACGACGACGCCGTCGGGGACCGAGAGGTAGCCGAGGTCCTGCGCGATCTGCATGTTGCGCACCATCGAACGGCCGACGAAGGTCACCCGCCTGTTGTGGGTGTGGGCGACGTCGATGATCTGCTGGATGCGATGGACGTGGCTGGCGAACGACGCCACGATGACGCGCTGCTTGGCCTTGCCGATGACCTGGTCGAGAACCCCGCCGATCTGGCGTTCGGGAGTGACGAAGCCCGGCACCTCGGCATTGGTGGAGTCCACCAGGAACAGGTCGACGCCCTCGTCGCCGAGTCGGCTGAAGCCGGCGAGGTCGGTCAGGCGGCCGTCGAGCGGGAGCTGGTCGAGCTTGATGTCGCCGGTGTGCAGCACCACGCCGGCGGGGGTCCGGATCGCCACCGCGAGCGCGTCGGGGATCGAGTGGTTGACCGCGAAGTACTCGCACTCGAACGGGCCGTGCGACGTCTTCTGGCCTTCGACGACCTCGACGAGCTTGGGTCGCAGGCGATGCTCGCGACACTTGGCCTCGACGAGGGCGAGCGTGAACTTCGCACCGATCACCGGGATGTCGCTGCGGAGCCGGAGCAGGAACGGCAGGGCGCCGATGTGGTCTTCGTGGCCGTGGGTCAGGATCACCGCGTCGACGTCGTCCATGCGGTCTTCGATGTACCGGAAGTCCGGCAGGATCAGGTCGACACCCGGCTGTGCGTCCTCGGGGAACAGCACACCGCAGTCGACGATCAGCAGACGGCCGTTGTACTCGAAGACGGTCATGTTGCGGCCGATCTCGCCGATACCGCCGAGAGCCACCACGCGCAGACCACCCTTGGGCAGTCGTCGGGGTGTGCCCAACCGGTCGACGGGGGCCGGGGTCGCCGGCTCGGTCCGACGCCCACCGCGGGCATCACCGCGTTCGTGACGCGGCCGGCGGGTGTTCGACGCGGGGTTCGCCGGACGCTTGGCCGCATGCTTCGGGGCGGTCGCGTCGGAGGTGGCGGGTGTGGCGGGCTGCGTGGCCACGGCCGGCGGCGGACTGGGCGGGCCGGCCTTGCGGGCGGCCGCCCGGCGTCGGGTCCGGGGACGGTCGGTGCCGGGGGTGTCGTTGCCGGTGTGGGGACCGGTGGTGTCGTTGTCCGTCATCAGACCAGGACACCTGCCGCACGCAGATCCACGATCAGCTGCTCGATCTGCGCCGGGTTCGCCGGGACCTGCGGAAGGCGCGGGTCGCCGACCTCCAGCCCGAGGATGCGCAGTGCCGCCTTGACCATCGTGACCCCGCCGAGCCGGCCCATGGCGTTGACCAGCGGGAGCATCGAGGTGTTGATCGCCCGGGCGGCGTGCAGATCGCCCTTCTCGACGGCGATCTGCATGTCCCGCAACCGATCCGGGACGAGGTGACCGATGACGCTGACGTACCCGGTGGCACCGATCGAGAGCCACGGCAGGTTGAGCGCGTCCTCACCGGAGAGGTACTCGAGGCTGGTGCTCGCGATCAGACCGGCCGCCGAGTGCAGATCGCCCTTGGCGTCCTTGACCCCGCGGATGTTGGGGTGTTCGGCAAGAGCGAGCATCGTCTCGTTCATGATCGGGACGACCGACCGCGGCGGGATGTCGTAGAGCAGGACCGGCAACGCGGTGGCGTCGGCGACGGTCCGGAAGTGCGCGAGGAGGCCGGCCTGAGGCGGCTTCGAGTAGTACGGGGTCACGACGAGGAGCGCGTGGGCGCCGATCTTCTCGGACTCGATCGCGAACCGAACGCTCTCGGCGGTGTCGTAACTGCCTGCGCCCTGGGTGATCCGGGCCCGGTCGCCCACCGCGTCGAGGACGACCCGGAGCAGCTCGAGCTTCTCCGGCACCGTGGTGGTCGGCGACTCGCCGGTGGTACCGGACACGACCAGCCCGTCACAGCCCTTGGAGACCAGGTGATCGGCGAGGACGGCCGCCTTGTCCAGATCGAGGCTTCCGTCCGTGCGGAAGGGGGTGACCATCGCAACCACGTTCGTCCCGAAGGGATGCTCGTGCAGCGGTTCCTGGACTGCGTTCATGGTGCTCAAGGCTACCGCCTCCCTGTCCGTGACGATCCTCACCCTTCCAGCACGAACGGTGAGGTCGCGACCTCGGTCCCGTCGGCCAGGGTGCCGATCTCGAAATCACCGAACACGGTGGGCGCCACGCGCATCAGCTGGCGTAGGCATTCCACCGCCAGCTGGCGGATCTCGACGTCGGCGTGCTCGGTGGCACGCATGCCGACGAAGTGCCGCCAGGCCCGGTGGTTGCCGGTGACGACGATCTTGGTCTCGGTGGCGTTCGGCAGCACGGACCGAGCGGCCTGACGTGCCTGTTTCCGACGCAGGATGGCGTTGGGGACGTCGGCGAACTTCGCCTCGAGCGCCGCGAGGAGTTCGGTGTAGGCGGCCCGGCTGGCCTCGGTCGCCGCGGTGAACAGGTCCTCGAGTTCGGGGTCGCCCACGATCGCGGGCGGCGCGACGACGTTCGAGTCGTGCTCGGGCACGAACCGCTGGGACAGTTGCGAGTACGAGAAGTGCCGGTGCCGGATCAGCTCGTGGGTGCACGACCGCGAGATGCCGCTGATGTAGAAGGTCACCGAGGCGTGCTCGAGCAGCGACAGGTGCCCGACCTCGAGGATGTGCCGCAGATAGCCGGCGTTCGTCGCGGTGCGCGGGTTCGGCTTGTCCCAGCTCTGGTAGCACGCCCGACCGGCGAACTCGACGAGCGCCTCACCACCCTCGGCGTCGGTGCTCCACGGCACGTCCTCCGGAGGGGTGAACTGGGTCATCGCCACCATCTGCACCTTCAGCGGCACCAATTCGGACACGCATGTCTCCTGTCGTCCCTCACGTACGGCCACACCTCCGCGTGCCCTGCGGTACCCGATTCTCCCCCACCGCCTCCGTACCGCACCTTCGGGCTGTGCCCGCGGGTAGAGTCCCTGGGGCGTGCTCGACGACCGGGGGTGGGATGCGATGACGACACGACGCGATTTCCTGCGCACCGGTGCGGTCGTGACCGGGACCGCGCTCGCCGCACCCGCAGTCGTCGCCCACGCGGCACCGCGGTCGCCCGAGTCCTCGTCCGCGCGCGTCTTCGCCCATGGCATCGCTTCGGGCGACCCGCTTCCGAATGCCGTCATCCTCTGGACCCGCATCACCCCGACCCCGGCGGCGACGCCCGGTTCCGGGATCGGACCGGAGAGTCTGGTTCGCTGGGAGGTCGCCGGTGATCCCGGCTTCGGGACTGTCGTGGCGTCGGGCCAGACCCGCACCTCGGCCGACGCCGACCACACGGTGAAGGTCGATGTCACCGGCCTGGCCCCGCGGACCCGGTACCACTACCGCTTCACCGTCGTGTCCGGCCCGGCGGCCGGTGCGGTGTCGCCGGTGGGGCGGACGCGCACCGCTCCCGCGGCCGGCGCCGACGTCGCGAAGATCCGCTTCGGCGTCGTCTCGTGCGCCAACTGGGAGGCCGGTTACTTCGCCGCCTACCGTCATCTGGCCGCGCAGCCCGCACTCGACGCTGTGGTCCATCTCGGCGACTACTTCTACGAGTACGAGACCGGCCGCTACACCGGCAAGACCGGAACCGTTCGGGCGCACGAGCCCCGGCACGAGATCATCACGTTGCGCGACTACCGAACTCGCCACGCGCAGTACAAGACCGACCCGGATCTGGCCGCATTGCACCGGGAACAGCCGTTCATCTGCATCTGGGACGACCACGAGTCGTCGAACGACTCGTGGTCGGGCGGCGCGGAGAATCACCAACCGGGCGAGGGGTCCTGGGCCGCGCGGCGCACCGCGGCGCTACGCGCCTACGCCGAGTGGATGCCGATCCGCCCCGCCGTCGACACCGCGGGCCGGCATCTGTTCCGCAGGCTCCGCTTCGGCCGTCTGCTCGAGTTGTCCATGCTCGATCTGCGCTCCTATCGCGACCTGCAGGTCAGCGCGCGGTCGGCGGCCATCGACGATCCCGCCCGCTCGATCCTCGGCCGCGCGCAGATGTCGTGGCTGACCAACGGACTCACGTCGTCGGAGACCCGCTGGAAGATCGTCGGCAATCCGGTGATGATCGCCCCCGTGCTGATCCCCCCGCTGGATCCGCAGACGACCGGGGCGGTCACCGCGCTGCTGGGCATCCCGCGCGAGGGAATCCCGTACAACGCCGACCAGTGGGACGGTTACGCGGCCGATCGCCGGCGGTTGCTGGAATCGCTCCGCTGCGATCGTGTGGACAACGTCGTGTTCATCACCGGCGACATCCACTCGTCGTGGGCCTGCGACATCCCTGCCGACCCGGCGAATTACCCCGGCGGCGGGAGTGTCGCGACCGAACTGGTCGGCACATCGATCACGTCCACCAACATCGACGACATGCTGAACGTGCCCGCCAACACCGCGGGGGTCGCCGTGTCCTCGGCCTTCGGTGCCACCAACCACCACGTGCGCTGGAGCGAGTTCGACGCGCACGGCTACTCGGTCCTGACCGTGACCCCGGCGGCCACCCAGATGGACTGGTATTTCGTGCACGACAAGACGAACCCGCGGTCGGGCCAGTACTACGCGAAGTCCTACCGGGTCGCCAGCGGCACCCAGCGGGTCGTCCCGGCGGGCGGGCCCGCGGTCTAGCTGCCGGTGTCGACCTGATCGAGCAGCGCCGACAGCTTGGCGTGGGTGTCGGGCCAGCCGTGGACCGCGATCGAGGTGATCCCGAGGGCCTTGACCGGGTAGTCGTTGCCGCCTTCGTCGAGCCGGTCGCCGAAGAACAGGATGTCGCTTGTGCCCAGTCCGAGGATGTCCATCAACTTCAGTGCGCCATAGGCCTTGTCGATGCCCTTCTTGGTGACATCCACCGACGTCGAACCGCCGCTGCGCACCTCGAGGTCGGGAAGTCGCTCCGCAGCGTAGGCACGCAGTGACTCCTTCTTCGCCCCGTCGGGGTCCCAGGCCGCCTTCGCATCGACCGGGGCCTTCTGGCCCAGCGCGCTGAAGGTGATCTGGCTGCCGCGGTCCTCGAGGATGTCACCCCACGTCTCGCTCGCCCACAGGCCGAGTTCCCGAGCGCCGGTCTCCAGCACGTCGAGAGTGCGCTGCTTCTCGTCGTCGGTGAGGAATTCCGCGTAGACCGTCTCCCACTCGTCGCCGGACCATCGCACGTACTGGGTTCCGCAGGTCGGCATGAGGTGGAGGTTCCCGACGCTGTCGAAACTGCCCAGGCGCGCGAGCACCTGCTTCTGGAACTGGGTGAAGTTGCCGCCGGAGATGATGCAGCCCAGGCTCACGTCGAGCATGCGACGCAGGAGCTCGACCATCTTGTCGTCGAGCGGGCTCTTCGACGGCGCCAGGGTGTCGTCGAGATCGAACATCACCAATCGGTAGTCGTTGCCCTCATACGACACGGTCATCTCTTCGTCTCCCATCGCTGTCGTGAACTTCTGATCTCCAGGATTGCATCAACCGGTGCACAGCACCCGCCGTGACTCACCCGCCGTGCGCGAGGCGTTGCAGGTCGGGTGCGAGGTCCCCGCGCCCGGCCACGACGACGTCGTCGAGGTCCTGCCAGCCGGCGAAGTTCCGCAGATCCGCGGACATCCGGTCGGCGACGAGGTCGCGGGGATGCCCCGGTTCGCAGTACGCCCCGAGGACCAGGAGGGTGCGGTTCTTGCGGTCGGCCTTCAGGTCCACGCGCGCGGCGATGTCGGTGCCCAACAGGTACGGCAGCACGTAATAGCCGTGCACGCGTTTGTGTTCGGGCACATAGATCTCGATGCGGTAGTGGAAGTCGAAGAGACGCTCGGCCCGCGGACGGAAGAAGACCAGCGGGTCGAACGGCGACAGGATGGCCGAGGTGTCGACGCGTCGCGGCATCGGTGCACCCGCGGCCAGGTAGGCGGGGTCGCGCCAGCCGTCCACGGAGATCTCTTGCAGCGCCCCGCTCTCGACGAGTTCGGCGACCGCGGGTCGCGCGTCGGCCGGCCGGAGCCGGTAGTAGTCCGCCAGATCGGCGACGGTCGCGACTCCGAGTGCCTGTGCGGCGCGGCTGACGAGTTCACGGTGCGCCTCGGCGCGGCTGGGTCGCTGCGCGAGGGTGTCGGCGCCGACGACCCGTTCGGTGAGGTCGTAGTGGCGCACGAAGTTGCCGTTGCGCACGGCGGACAGGTCACCTGCGGCGAACATGGCCTCGCACAGGTGCTTGACCTCACCCCGCTGCCACCAGCTGCCCGCGGCGCCGGGTGCCCGTTCGATGCCCAGTTCCGCTTCGATGGCGCGGGGCGTGGTCGCACCCACCGCCTCGATCACCGCCCGGACGTCACTCACCAGAGAACGGTTGCGACGCATCACGTCTCGCGTGTGCCGATATCGTCCATCGGCGAATTCGTCCATCCGCCACCGGAAGAGCGGCCAGTCGGCCACCGGGATCAGCGCGGCCTCGTGCGCCCAGTATTCGACGAGCAACCGCTGACTCCGCCCGGGTTGCCACGCGGCGCGGTGCAGCAGATCGGGGTCGTAGGGGCCGAGCCGGGAGTACAGCGGCATGTAGTGGGCTCGCGCGGCGATGTTGACCGAGTCCATCTGCAGGAGCCTGGTCCGGCCGACGACCCGCTTCAGGTGCGCCATGGTGGGTGCCGCGGCGGGCCGGCGGTCGGTGAAACCCTGTGCGGCCAGCGCGGTTCGGCGCGCCTGAGCCGGCGAGAGACGATCCGGCGGCATCAGGCCTGCCGGGTCCGCCGGTAGTCGACGAATCGGTACGAGATCCCGCTCGTCGAGGTCTGCCACTCGCCACGGACCGCCACCGTCCAGTCGTCGGTGATCTCCGGCGCATGCGCGTCGGCACCGTCGACCTCGACGTCGATCTCTGTCACGCACAGTTCGGTGGCGAATTCCATTGCCAGACGGTAGATTTCGCCACCACCGATGACCCCGATGTGGTCGCCGCCGGCCAGCTCGAGTGCGTCGGCGACCGATCCCGCGACCGTCGCCCCGTCGGCGGACCATCCCGCGTCGCGGGTGACCACCACATTGGTACGGCCGGGCAGCGGCCGAAAGCGCGGCGGCAGCGAATCCCAGGTCTTGCGGCCCATGACAACCGGGTGCCCGACCGTCAGTTCCTTGAATCGCGCCACGTCTTCGGGGACCCGCCACGGGATCGTGTTGTCCCGGCCGATCGCCCCGCCCCGTCCCTGCGCCCAGACCAGCCGCACCTGGCGCGACCCCTCCTCCGCGAGGTCGGATGTCACACTGCCACCGGGGCTTTGATCCCGGGGTGGGACTGATAATCGACGATGGCGATGTCGTCGTACTCGTAGTCGAAGATCGAGTCCCGCTTGCCCAGTTCCAGTTTCGGATACGGATACGGCTCGCGCGACAGTTGCAGCGTGACCTGGTCGACGTGGTTGTCGTAGATGTGGCAGTCGCCGCCGGTCCACACGAACTCGCCGACCTCGAGGCCCGCCTGCTGGGCCATCATGTGGGTCAGCAGCGCATACGACGCGATGTTGAACGGGACCCCGAGAAACAGATCGGCGCTGCGCTGGTACAGCTGGCACGACAGTTTGCCGTCGGCGACGTAGAACTGGAAGAACGCATGGCAGGGCGGCAGCGCCATCTGCGGGATCTCCCCCACGTTCCACGCGGACACGATGTTCCGGCGCGAATCGGGGTTGGTCTTGAGTAGATCCAGAGCGGCCGCGATCTGATCGATGTGCTCGCCCGACGGAGTCGGCCAGCTCCGCCACTGCACCCCGTAGACGGGTCCGAGTTCACCGTTCTCGTCGGCCCATTCGTCCCAGATGCTCACCCCGCGCTCCTGCAGCCACCGCACGTTGGAATCACCGCGCAGGAACCACAGCAGCTCGTAGACGATCGACTTCAGGTGCACCTTCTTGGTGGTGATCAGCGGAAAGCCCTCGGCGAGGTCGTAGCGCAACTGTCGTCCGAACAGGCTGCGTGTCCCGGTTCCCGTGCGGTCGGCCTTCGGTGTCCCGGTCTCCATGACGAGGCTCAACAGGTCCTCGTACGGTGTCGGGATGGTCCCGGTCGATGACATGTCGCGGATGGCCGTACTCACGGCTGCCAGTCTAGGCAAAGCCGCGGTCGTACTGCCGGGCGCACGACACGACGCCACGTCAGGTTGTGACAGCTGTGACTCATGTGGTCCGGGCGGTAGTCTCCCCTCGTGGCCACCCGCAGCACGACCCGCGCCAATCGCTACGCGAAGCGTCGTCGAAAGCGTGTCGCCGCCCGCGACAACGACCTCACCGACACCCAGTGGCTCGCACTGCAGGAGGCCTGGGGTGGGTGCGCGTACTGCGGCGCGGTCGGTGTCGCCTTGCAGCGGGACTGCATGCTGGCCATCTCCCGGGGCGGCCGCTACACCATCGCCAACGTCGTGCCGTGCTGCGGTTCGTGCAATGCGAGCAAGTGCAACTCCGAGGTCACGACGTGGATGCGGCGCAAGAAGCTGGACGAGAAGGCGTTCCTGGTCCGGCAGTTCGAGGTGAGCAGGGCGCTCGCCGAAGCCGTCGACCCGGACGCCGACCAGGACGGTTGATCACCCAGCTCGCGCCTCGCGTCGAACCCGGCCGGGCGATGACCCGTTGACCCGCTTGAACGCCCGGCTGAACGCCGCTTCGGACGAGTAGCCGAGACCACCCGCCACCGACGCGACCGACGCGTCCTGATCGCGGAGACGATCTGCCGCCACATACATCCGCCAGCGGGTGACGTACTGCATCGCCGGCTCGCCGACGACGGCGGTGAACCGCGCCGCGAATGTCGACCGCGACATGGTGCACACCCGGGCCAGACGATCGACGCTCCACGGTGCAGCCGGATCCCGGTGGACCGCGGCGACCGCTCGGCCGAGTTGCGGATCGGCGAGAGCTCCGAGCCATCCGGTGCGGGCGCCCTCCGCGTCCTGTAACCACGATCGGATGGCGTGGATGACGATGATGTCGGACAACCGGGTGATGACCGCTTCGCCCCCGGGGCGGAGTTCGCCGGCCTCGTCGATCACGATGCGCATGAGGTCCCGCAGCCACGATGCGTTCGCACCGGAGCGGGATTCGGTGGCGCGGATGGTGAGGACCGGCGGCAGCATCGACGTCAACGATCGCGCCGAGGGATGGTCGAATCTGACCACCGCACAGATGAGGACAGTTCGATCGGGTCCGTCGCCGCCGTGGCGCAGGATGGCATACCGGTCGCTCAGGTAGTCATGGGGCAGCTCGGTGACGACCGGGGCGAAGGTCGCCTCGGCGTGTCCGCGGATGACGTGCGACCGGCCGTGCGGCACGACGACGAGATCCCCCGGCCCGAAGCTCAGCGTCTCACCATTCGGCGCGGACAGGCGCAGGACTCCCGACACGACCAGGTGTACGCACAGGCAGTCCTCCCACACCGGCATCGTGAGGGCCCACGGCTCGCTCAGTTCGGATCGGCAGTAGAACGCGCCGTTCAGCCGGAAGAAGTGCAGGGCCTCCCCGAGCGGATCGGGGGTGTGGAACGGGTCCGGATGTATGTCGTCGGCGGTGCGCACCCCTCCATGATCGACCATTGCGTGCCGAACGTCCGGAGATCTCGGACGTTCGGACAAGAATGACGGACTCTACGCCATGGAACGTCCGGCCATCTCCGACGATTCTGGACTCACAGCATCAGTCAAGGAGGTCTCATGTACACAATTCTCGGCGCGACGGGCACCGTCGGCGCACAGGTCACCACCCGCCTGCTCGACGGCGGACATCGGGTTCGGGCGGTCGGCCGTTCGCCCGAGCGGCTCGACGCCCTGGCTCGGCTGGGCGCCGATACCGCGGTCGGCGACACAACAGATCCGTCCGCGCTCGCCGCAGCGCTGCGCGGCTCGTCGGCCGTGTTCGTTCTGCAGCCCGCGGACTACACCGCCACCGACCATCTCGCCTCGCAACGGACGATGACCGAATCGATTGTCCGTGCGGTCCGTGAGTCGGACGTTCCGCGAGTGGTCGCCCTCAGCAGTGTCGGAGCGGAGATCCCGGCCGGCACCGGGTTTCTCGTCGGTCTGCACATCCTGGAGGAGGGCTTGGCGGCGTTGTCCGATGTCGAGGTACTCGCTCTGCGTGCGGGCTGGTTCTACGACAACGCCCGCTCCTACCTCCCGCTGATGCAGAACGCGGGCTTGATCGCGGACTCGCTCGACGCCGAGGTGCGTGTTCCGATGGTCGCCACGCGGGACATCGCCGCGGCAGCGGTGGACGCGCTGGTCGAAACGGGTTGGGGCGGCGGACATCTGACGAGTGAAATCCTGGGTCCGGTGGACGTCGATCAGCGGACTGTGACAAACGCACTGGGCGACGCCTTCGGTCTCCCCGAGTTGCACTACCAGCGGTTGTCCGACGACGACATGATCGCGACCCTCGTTGCTGAGGCCGGCTTCAGCCCCGACGTCGCGCGTCACCATGTGGGCATGACCCGGGCCATCAACGACGGCCGGGTCGTCGGCCGACGTCCGGGCACCACGGTGATCACCGGTCCGACGACGATCGACGACTACGCCACAGGCCTGGCGGCAGCCGCGATGGCGACGACCTCCAGTCCCGCCTATCAGCTGTCCCGCTGATAGACATCCGGGATGCCGTCGTGATCGTCGTCCCGGGACTCTTCTTCGGCGACCCGGCGGTAGTGCCGGTTGCGCATCCGCAGGATGATCGCCGCGGCCGAGGCGGCCGTCAGTGAACCGACCAGGACACCGATCTTGACGTACTCCGCGCGGTCGGATTCCGGGTCGTACGCAAGGTCGCCGATGAGCAGGGAGACCGTGAATCCGATGCCGGCGAGCATGGCCGCCCCGGTCACGTCGATCCATCGGATGCTGGCGTCGAGGGTGGCGCGCGTGAACCTGGCGAGGAGTGCGGTGGTGCCGACGATGCCCACCGTCTTGCCGACCACCAGACCGAAGATGATGCCCAGCGCAACGGGATTCGTGAGCGCCTCGCGGAGGCCGCTGAGACCGCCGATGGTGACGCCGGCGGCGAAGAAGGCGAACACCGGGATGGCGAAGCCGGCCGAGATGGGCCGGACCCGGTGTTCGAAATGCTCTGCCAGGCAATGCCGGGTATCCGTCTCGTCGCTCCCGGCCCGACGGAGCACCGGGACGGTGAAGCCGAGGACGACGCCGGCGACGGTGGCGTGGACTCCGGACTCGTGGACGAACGCCCACGTGAAGGCCGCCAGCGGGAGCAGGAGCCACCACGAGGTGATCCGCCGCTGCACGAGCACGGCGAACGCCGCGAGCGGGACGAGGGCCACCGCGAGCGCGGTGCCGTTGATGGAATCGGTGTAGAACACCGCGATCACCGTGATGGCGAGCAGGTCGTCCACCACTGCGAGGGTCAACAGGAAGGTGCGTAGCGCGACGGGCAGGTGCGTGGAGATGACGGCCAGCACGGCGACCGCGAATGCGATGTCGGTGGCGGTGGGTATGGCCCAACCCTGAACCGCGCCGTCGCCGGCCCGCATCGTGATGGTGACGAAGATGAGTGCGGGAACGGCCATTCCGCCGACCGCCGCCGCAATGGGCAGGGCTGCGCGGGCGGGGTCGCGGAGGTCGCCGGCGACGAACTCGCGTTTGAGCTCGAGTCCGACGACGAAGAAGAAGATGGCGAGCAGGCCGTCGGCAGCCCAGGTCGCCAGGGACAGATCGAGATACAGACCGAGCGCGTCGGATCCGACGTGGATGTCGCCGAGACCGAAGTACGCGGCGGACCACGGGGAGTTCGCCCACATGATGGCGACGACCGCGGCGACGAGAAGCAGCATGCCGCCGATGGTTTCGCGCCGGAAGATGTCGGCGATGCGAGAAGCCTCGGGCCAGGAGCCGCGCGAGAAGAGCGTCGGGGTGGCCCGACGTGAGTCGGTGTCAGTCATGGTGCGTACGGAGTCCTTCGTCGGGTGGGCTACGTACGCGTCGTGGCCGCCCAGCGTGCAGGGCTCACCGTCAACGCGCAGCCGACCAGACTTCCCGGCACACCGCGTGTTAGTCTAACAGCTACGCATCTACGCAGCCCTGTGCACAGCAGACTCGGAGTGAGTTGCGTTGCGCGCCTTCCACTCCCACACCGCGTAGAGCACCTCGGTCGTGTACCCCAGGTCCATCCGACCACCACCGATCGGCACCGTCGCATCTACCCCGATCCGTTGATCGGGTCGCCACCCGCCCGGTTTCGACGTAGGTGGCGCCACCTCGATCTCAGTGCCGTCCGGTCGATGAAACGTGAACCGCTGCTTCCCGTGTGCGGTGATCGAGAACTCGCCCCGATGCAGCGAGCGGTGACACGACCCACACAACAAGATCAGATTATCCGGATCGGTCCGCCCACCCGCCGACCAGAACCGCACATGATGAGCATGCAGATGACGCGTCCGACCACACCCCGGCATCTGACAACACCGATCCCGCACGAACAACGCCTGCACCAACGCCTTGTTCGGCGACCGCTTCCGACGACCCACCCCCAACAACGCCAGTTTCCCCGGCTGGCCAGCAATTCTGCGGCTCACCACCTCCCGCGTCGACGCACCACACCGGGCTTCGGCCACCTCAGCCTCCGACAACGCCGGCCCATCATTGAGATGAGACTGGCCCACACCCTCACCGGCATGAATGAGAATCTCCGCACCCGGCGCGAGATCGGGCATCGCGATCCCCTCATGCACCATGTCGGCCATCGCCACCACCGCCGGCGCCACATTCGACGGCACCTGCCGCCACAGATCCCGACGCCGCGACGGAACCATCTCCGAATCAGGTTCAGTGTTCCGCGGAACACTCTCAGCCGACGATAGATCCGGGTCATCACAGGTCCGGGTGCGTTCATACTCGGCGCGCACCGTGCCCGCCAGGAAACGTGCACCGTCCAACGGAGACAGGGTCAACGACACCGACAACGAACCGTCGAAGTTCCACTTCCACCGGCCCGTCGACTCCACCGGCGGCCGGCTTTCGTCTTCGACGCCACGGTTACGGTCGATCTGGCCCATCGCCCGTACCGCCCGATCCAACTGACTCGCCGTGCACGACAACGCCAGATTGACCAACTCGGCCTCCCGCTCCGGGGTGGCCACCCGCGTCAGGGCGCGGACCTTCGAATACGAGAGCCGACCTTCGCCAAAAGCGTTGCCGATCAACGGCAATCCTCGGATCGCCTTCGCGACCCTCACATGCTCATGCGCCGTTCGCGGTGCGATGCCGGCCTTCCACGACAACCAGTGCGCCAGCGAGTGAATCCCCGGCCCCCGCCACGACTCCCGCCCATCCAATTCCGCCACCAGTTCAAGGAAGTTCGCTGTCAGTGCCGTGATCTGCGCGGCATACCCCAGCACCCGACCCTCGAGCACCTCGTCAGACAGCGACTCCGGATGCGCATCATCGAACATCGACGACACATCCCCACCCGAACGAAAAGCACTGACCCCCACCGCAACCCCCTGAAACAAACGAGAAGTACAGCAACAAGGTATCGCCCGGCACCGACAATCGCGCGGGCCTCAAGCCGAGTCACGAGTGTTCCGCGGAACACTCGCCAGCCACTCCAGAAGCTCAAAACGAATCGTCGCGATGACGTCGATCCCGCGTCCATCTCTGTACTTTCACAGCTCGCCGAGAGAGCGCTGATCGACGAGCGGCAACCCAGGCCGACCTAGACCGGGCGGACCTAGTCGGCACCGCAAGCGGCCAAATCACCGACCGCAAGCTCGTGTACGCCTGGATCTACGGCGACTTGGTTCACGCCACCACACCGCGATCCCCAGTGATCAAAGACCTCAGCATCGACGACCGCTACCACGCAGCCGCCCCAGGGCTCCCGCGGGCGAGGACGGAGAACCACCGCCGATGCCCAGCGACCCGTCACAGGATCTCGACCCCACCCAGTGGCTATCAGTTCACCAGGTACTCATCGACGCAGGGTTGGTCGACTCCGACGAGATCGAGCAGGTCATCAACGCCGAGACCGAGCACGCCGAGAACAGTGCATCTGGGGCCGATCGACACGGACCGATTGAATAATGCTGCGCCACAATCGATCCTATCGAAGAATGCGTTGTCATTCAGGCCGCTCGAGGGAGATACAGGCGCTCTTGGTCGACACGATAAGCGCAGCAACGGCCGCGCCCCGCTCGCTCACCCCTCCATCAACCCCGCCGCGACCGTCGCACCCAGCTCCCAGCATGCTTCGCGGTCGTCTTTGCCCGGGGCCCCGGAGACGATGACGTGTTCGGCGGCCTTGGTCCAACCGAGCCCGCCGGTGATCGAATCGACTGCTCGCACAGCACCTTCGGTGCCCTGATTGCCGTGGAGGTACAGCCCGAACGGCCGGCCCTGGGTCGAGTCGAGGATCTGGTAGTAGCTGACGTCGAAGGCGTGTTTCAGTGCGCCGCTGATGTATCCGAGATTGGCGGGCGTGCCGAGGAGGTACCCGTCGGCGTCGAGGAAGTCGGAGGCGGTGACGGCGAGCGCGGCCCGTCGGATCACCTCGACGCCCTCGATCTCGGGATCGGTCGCGCCGGACACGACGGCCTCGAACATCTCCTGGCACGCCGGAGACGGCGTGTGGTGGACGATCAGCAGCCGGCTCACCGGTCTACTGTTCCCGGCCGTGGTACTGGGCGACGGCCCGCTTCATCATCGAGCGGGCGCGGGTGCGGTCGCCGGCGTAGTCGTAGGCACGGGCGATGCGGTAGGTGTTGCGCCAGTCGTTCGGGTCGGCCTCCCACTCGGACTTCACCTGTGCGAAGAGTTCGTCGGCCGCATCGCGCTCCATGCGGCCCGATGCGCGGTGCGGCAGGTGGGAGATGTCGAGTTCGCGACCTTCGTCGGCCATGATCGCGGCGAGTTTCTGGTGCTCGAGCCCCGCCCGCAGCGTCGCGTAGACCAGCCATGCCCCGATGAGCGGCAGCGCGATGACGCCCACGCCCAGACCGATGCCCGCCAGCGAACCGGAGGCGATCAGCTGGAAGCCGCGCCATCCGAGCAACACGAAGTAGACGATCAGCGCCACGACCAGGAACCCGATCATCCAGACGATCGGCCGGGAGTCCTTCTTCCGCGGGCCCAGGCGCGGTGCGCCGCCTTCGGTGTCGTCGTCGTGGGCTGGTTCACCCTGCGGGTCGGCGGGGGTCATCGGTCAGAGGTCCATCAGTTCTTCGAGCCCGATGGTGAGGCCCGGGCGGCCGGCTATGCTGCGCACGCCCAGGAGCACTCCCGGTGCGAACGACGCCCGGTCGAGGGAGTCGTGCCGGATGGTGAGCGTCTCACCGGCGGTGCCGAGCAGCACCTCCTGATGGGCGACGAGTCCGGCGAGCCGCACCGAGTGGACGCGCACGTCGTCGACGACAGCGCCGCGGGCGCCGTCGAGTTCCTCGGTCGTGGCGTCGGGGCTCCGTCCGACCCCGGCCTCGGCCCGCGCCCGCCCGATCAGCTCTGCCGTCCGATAGGCGGTACCCGACGGCGCGTCGGCCTTGTGCGGGTGGTGCAACTCGATCACCTCGACCGACTCGTAGTACTTGGCGGCCTGCGCGGCGAAACGCATGGACAGCACGGCGCCGATCGCGAAGTTGGGTGCGATGAGGACGCCCACGCCGGGGTTGTCCGACAGCCAGCCACGGACCGTGTCCAGTCGTTCCTCGGTGAATCCGGTGGTGCCGACGACGGCGTGAATCCCGTTGGCGATGAGGAACTTCAGGTTGTCCATCACCACATCGGGGTGGGTGAAGTCGACGACGACCTGGGTCTCGGTGTCGGTGAAGAACTCCAGGGAGTCCCCCTTGTCGACGCCCACGGTGTAGGTGAGGTCGTCGGCGTTCTCGACCGCGGCGACGATCGCCTGCCCGACCTTGCCCTGGCTGCCCAGGACGCCCACCTTGATACCGCTCATGCCCACCCTCTTCTTGTCGACGCGCCACATCCCAATCGTTGCCGGCCCAGTCTAGTGGCGTCGTAGCCTCAGAAGATCGGGGCACCGCCGCGGCGGTGCTCGAACACCAGCGACGTGGTGGTGCCGGCGACCTCCGGCCGGCCGTTGAGTCGTTCGACGAACTGGCGCAGCGCCTCGGTGTCGGCAGCGGCGACATGCAGCAGATAGTCGTCGGTGCCGGCGAGGAAGAACACATCGATCACCTCGTCGTGGGTGGCGATCTCGCCGACGAACTGCCGGATCCGCCCGCGCGCGTCGGACTGCAGGCTGACGGCGACCATCGCGCGCAACGGACGTCCCAGCGCGGCCGGGTCGACATCGGCGAAGAAGCCGCGGATGATGCCGAGTTCGACGAGCCTCCGCAGACGCCCATGGCAGGTCGACGCGGCGATGCCGACGCGCTGGGCCAGTTCGCTGTTGGGCATCCGCGCATCCGACTGCAGCAGTCGCAATAGCTCTTGGTCCGTCGCGTCGAGGTCGCCCGTCCGAACATCCTTCGGCGTCGCGGGCATCGCATGCTCTCCGATCACAGAATCGTCGGCGAATCCCGACTGTCGAGAATATTCTTCAGTCACATTGTGACACGGTCGACGTTCCTTCACGCTGGAATCAGTTCACCGAGGAACATTCAGGAGACGCAACCAGTACGGAGTCACCATGCGTATCGGCATCCCCACCGAGATCAAGAACCACGAGTACCGGGTGGCCATCACCCCGGCCGGCGTCGCCGAACTCCACCATCGCGGTCACGACGTCGTGATCCAGGCCGGTGCGGGTGAGGGCTCGGCGATTCCCGACAACGATTTCAAGGCCGCGGGCGCACAGATCCTGGGATCGGCCGCCGAGGTGTGGGAGCAGGCCGATCTGCTGCTGAAGGTCAAGGAACCGATTGCCTCCGAGTTCCCGCTGATGCGCCGGGATCAGACCCTGTTCACCTACCTTCACCTCGCGGCGGGCCGAGAGTGCACACAGGCACTGCTTGCCTCGGGCATCACCTCCATCGCCTACGAGATGGTCCGCAGCGCCGACGGTGCACTCCCCCTCCTGGCCCCGATGAGCGAGGTCGCCGGACGCCTCGCACCGCAGGTGGGCGCCTACCACCTGATGCGTTCGGCGGGTGGCCGGGGCGTACTGATGGGCGGCGTCCCGGGAACCGAGCCCGCCGACGTCGTCGTTCTCGGCGGTGGCGTCAGCGGCGTCAACGCGGCCCAGATCGCGCTCGGCATGGGCGCCCAGGTCACCGTCTTCGACATCGACATCGCCAAACTGCGGGCCGTCGACGCCCGCTTCGCCGGCCGCGTCCACACCCGGTACAGCACGGCACTCGCGATCGAGTCCGCCGTCGTCGACGCCGACCTGGTGATCGGAGCCGTTCTCGTCCCGGGTGCCAAGGCACCGGTCCTCGTCTCGAACAGCACTGTCGCCCGGATGAAGCCGGGCGCGGTGCTCGTCGACGTCGCGATCGACCAGGGTGGTTGTTTCGAGGACTCCCGGCCCACCACGCATGATGATCCGACCTTCGCCGTCCACGAGACCGTCTTCTACTGCGTCGCGAACATGCCCGGCAATGTCGCGCGTACGTCGACCCAGGCGCTCACCGGCGCCACCCTCCCGCACGTCCTCCGGCTGGCCGATTCGGGACCGGCGAAGGCGTGCGCGGCCGACCCGGCACTGGCCTCGGGGCTGAGCACGCGAGACGGCGAACTGTTCACCGCGGAGGTCGGCGCCGCACTCGGCCTGGAAGTGTCGCCGAACCCCTTCGCGCACAACTGAGCACAAGCGGTCAGAAGGTCAGCGTCGTGGTTCCTCGACGTCGCGCACGCCAGCCATAGCGTCGCTCGGTCATCGATCCGTGGCCGTCGTGCCCGACCCGCAGAAGGGTCGATGCCCGGGTGCCGTATCCGGGGATGTTGATGAACATCGACGACAGCGCCGCCTCAGCCTGTGGGCCGACGCCGGTGTCGGGCAGCCTCGCCGGGTCCGGCCGATCCTGGTCGGCCAGCATGGCGAAATAGGACTCGTCCAGGGTGGCGGCGTCTGGATCGGCGCCCTCCGCCTCGACCAGCTCACCCAGCGCCGCCGCACCGTCGACGACCTTCGGCCAGTCGTTGTCCAGGGCCCCGTTGGAGAGACCGTGCACGCCGTCGGCAACCCGCTCGGCGCGCGGCTCCGGCCAGTTCGTCATCCACCACAGCTCGTTCCGATCGGCGACGAGCAGATTGACCGGGTCGTACGCGGCAGCGTCGTCGACGACCCGGTGCGCGTACACCTTCGGATCGTCGTCACCGACCAGATAGTCCACCGGAAGCTGTCCGCGCGAACGGATTCCGGTTCGTCGAGCCGGACCGACGCGAACGTTCGTGACCATCGCCACCCGGTCGGGCGTCTCCGCCGAGACGGCCATCCACGTCCCGCCGGCGACGGCATCGCGACCCCCGAGGTTCGGCAGGTCGTCCCAGTGCGACAGCGCGAACGTGCGGCGGCGGTGCTGCTCGTCCCGGTTGGCGGCCACGATCAGACGCCGGGTGGGGTGGGCGTTCCACGCGAAGAGGATCAGACACATCGGGTTTCAGGTCACCTGCTCGGGTCCGGGGAGGAGTCGGCTCATGGTGGACATCCGCCGCTGCACACCGGCGATCTCGCGGACCGCCTGCCCGAGGAGGCTGCGGTCCAGCGGGGACAACTGTCTGACGTCGAACCGATCGCCGGGCGGGTCGCCGTTGTCGAACTGCGCGACCTGATATCGCAGTCGGACGCGCTGCAACACGTCGAAGACCTCGATGAGCATCGACGCCTGCTCGTCCGGCAGCATCTCGCTGCCGGACGCCGCGCGCAGACGGCCCCGGGTGTCGACGTCGGTCGACCCGACACTGACCGCAGCCCATCGCGCGATGTTGACCAGCGGTGTGACCGCATGCTGCTTGATGTCGACGACGTTGCCCCGCCCGGTCAGCACATCACGCCGGGAACGCAACCGGGCGCGCGTCGACAGAGTCTCGGCCAGAAGCAGATTCATCGTCCTCGGGTCACGCCGCAGGCCGGCGATCATCGCGACCGCCGGCGTCGCCGACGACGCGCCGCCCCCGCGGACCGGCCGGCCGTCGAGCATCAGCGACGTGAAGATCATCCCCTTGCCCGCGAGTGGGTCGTCGATCCAGCCCCGCGCCGCCGCCTGCCACTGCGAGTGCGTCCGCGCGAACAGCGGCTTCGACGCGAGGGCGCCGTTGGCGTCGACCCGCAGTCCAGCGTTCCGCAACACCTCGTCGACCTCACCGAACGCCGCCCGGTACCGATCGATCTCGTCGGCCACCGAATCATCGAGAGAGACAGCCGAATCCACGTCGGAGCTCAAGACCGGTTCCCGACGAGCGGTGCTGCCCAGCGACAGCCAGGTGAACGCCGCCGGATCGAGCTCGGGATGGGCGGCGAGGACGACATCGAGCGCACGACCGACGACCGAATCGACGATCAGGGACGCCGCGCGGGTGATCTCGTACGGCGGCCGGTCGCGGCGCACCAGGTCGGCGACGAACTGCGGCAGGCGGCGCGCGTGCCCCTTCAGCTCGTCGACGTCGATCGACCGCCGGATCTGTTCGCGCAGAGGAATTCCGGCACCCGCCGGGTCGGCGACGAAATCGCCCGGACCGACGACACCGACCACATCGCCGTCGGCATCGCACACCGGGACGATCGAGAGGTCACGATCGACGAGTTCGGTCAGGACGTCCACGGCGGCCGCCCCGGCATCGACGACGAACGCCGGCTCCGTCACGATCTCCCCGACCTCGGTGTCGACGCTGCGCCCGGCCGCGACCACCTCGGCCCGGATGTCGCCGTCGGTCAGCACACCGTGGCGTCGGTCCGGCAGCGGGATGACCACATAATCCTGTCCGCGCTCGGTCATCAGCGCGGCCGCCTGACGGACGGTCATGTCGGCCCGGCCGATCACCGGTGCGGTGCGCAGGAGTTCGGCGACGGCGCGCGCGGCGGAGACGTCGCCGGCGTCGCGACGGCGCGCGACCGTCAGCTGCACCTTCTCCTCACCGGACATCTCTGCAGAGTCTAGGCGCGCGTCGCGACCGACCGGGCCGTCGGCCGGTCGGATGATTCCGGGTCGGGCCGGACACCACAGGACCCGTGCGGCACTCCAACGGAGCAGACACCCGCTCGGAGCAAAGGACACCCCGATGATCAAGCCTCACGTCGCTGCCGCGACCACCCTGCTGGCCGCCCTGGCCGTGGCGCTGGGCACCGCAACCCCCGCAACCGCGGTCACGCCCCGGTACGCCGACACGCTCACCGCCGGGCAGGGCATCCTGATCGGCGACGGACTGTGCTCCATCGGATTCTTCGGGACCAATGCCGACGGCGACCGTCTCGCGGTCACCGCCGGGCACTGCGCCGACGGTGTCGGCGACGAGGTCACCACCACCGACGGCGAGCCGATCGGCGAGGTCGTGGAATGGAAGGACGACGGCGGCACCCCGGACGGGTCGATCGCCCTCGCCGATCCCCGCGGTTACACCGTCATCGCGATCGAGGACGACTGGGACGTGGACCCGGTGTTCGTGACGGCGGCCGACCCCGAGGTCGGCGAACCGGTGGCCAAGACCGGTGAACGCACCGGCACGACCGTCGGCACCGTGACGGGACTGCTGCATCAGGACGCGGCACCCGAACACCGGCTCGTCAACGCCGAGCTCGTCGTCCTGGGCGGCGACTCCGAGTCGCCCTGGTACCAGGAGACCCGCGCCGGCCGGTACGTCCTCGTCGGGATCTCCTCGAGCGGGAACTTCGGTACCCAGAACCCCGACCAGGCGATCTCGACGGCCCAGACCATCGAGGGTCTGTACGAGCAGATCGCCGGCTCCGGAACGGCCTGGACCGACGGATTCGAGATCTGGTTCGACGAACCCGATCGTCGGTAGAGCCACGACACGGCGAAGGGGCCCGCCGTCCGCATGGACGACGGGCCCCTTCCGGACCCACTCGGTGTCAGATCAGGCGTCTGCGGTGGCTGCCTCGGCAGCCGGTGCCTCCGCCTTGTCGGCGTCGTCGTCGACCGGGACGAGGCTGATCTTGCCGCGCTCGTCGATGTCGGCGATCTCCACGCGGAGCTTGGAGCCCACGTTCACGACGTCCTCGACCTTGTTGATGCGCTTGCCCTTGCCGAGCTTCGAGATGTGCACCAGGCCGTCGCGACCCGGCAGCAGCGACACGAACGCACCGAACGCGGTGGTCTTGACGACGGTGCCGAGGAAACGCTCCCCGACCTTCGGCAGCTGCGGGTTCGCGATCGCGTTGATGCGGTCGATCGCGGCCTGCGCGGACGGGCCGTCGGCGGCGCCGACGAACACGGTGCCGTCGTCCTCGATGGAGACGTTTGCGCCGGTCTCCTCGGTGATGCCGTTGATCGTCTTGCCCTTGGGGCCGATCAGCTCACCGATCTTGTCCATCGGGATCTTGATGGTGGTGATCCGCGGCGCGAACGGGCTCATCTCGTCCGGCTCGTCGATGGCCTCGGCCATGACGTCGAGGATGGTCAGCCGGGCGTCCTTGGCCTGGCTGAGCGCACCCGCGAGCACCTGCGACGGGATGCCGTCGAGCTTGGTGTCGAGCTGCAGCGCGGTCACGAAGTCCTTGGTGCCCGCGACCTTGAAGTCCATGTCGCCGAAGGCATCCTCGGCGCCGAGGATGTCGGTCAGTGCGACATAACGGGTTTCGCCGTCGACGGTGTCGGAGACGAGGCCCATGGCGATACCGGCCACCGGGGCGCGCAGCGGCACACCGGCATTCAGCAGCGACATGGTCGACGCGCAGACCGAACCCATCGAGGTCGAACCGTTGGAGCTCAATGCCTCGGAGACCTGACGGATCGCGTACGGGAAGTCCTCGACACTCGGCAACACCGGCACCAGGGCACGCTCGGCGAGCGCGCCGTGGCCGATCTCGCGACGCTTGGGCGAACCGACGCGGCCGGTCTCACCGGTCGAGTACGGCGGGAAGTTGTAGTGGTGCATGTACCGCTTCGACGTCTCGGGTCCGAGCGAGTCGATCTGCTGCGCCATCTTGACCATGTCGAGGGTGGTGACACCCATGATCTGGGTCTCGCCGCGTTCGAACAGCGCGCTGCCGTGCGCACGCGGGATGATGGCGACCTCGGCCGACAGCGCGCGGATGTCGGTGATGCCGCGACCGTCGATGCGGAAGTGGTCGGTCAGGATGCGCTGGCGTACGAGCTTCTTGGTCAGCGACCGGTAGGCGCCGCCGATCTCCTTCTCGCGACCCTCGAACTGCTCGCCGAGCTGGGCCAGGATGTCTGCCTTGAGCTCGTCGGTCTTGTCGTCGCGCTCCTGCTTGCCCGCGATCGTCAGGATCTCCGACAGGCGATCGGTGGCAGCGGCGGCCACGGCGTCGTAGACGTCCGACTGGTACGGCGGGTACAGCGGGAACTCGGCGGTCTCCTTGGCCGCGGCGGCGGCCAGGGACTTCTGCGCCTCGCAGAGGCGGGCGATGAACGGCTTGGCGGCTTCGAGGCCCTCGGCCACGATCGCCTCGGTCGGCGCCTGTGCGCCACCGGCGACGAGGTCGATGACGTTGTCGGTGGCCTCTGCCTCGACCATCATGATCGCGACGTCGGCGGTGTCACCGGAGCCGGCGACGATGCGGCCCGCGACGACCATGTCGAACACGGCGCCCTCGAGCTGCTCGACGGTCGGGAACGCGACCCATTGTCCGGCCTTGTTCTCCTCGGTCGGGATGAGCGCGACGCGCACGCCGCCGACGGGGCCGGAGAACGGCAGGCCGGCGAGCTGGGTCGAGGCCGACGCGGCGTTGATCGCGACGACGTCGTAGAGGTCGTTGGGGTTGAGCGAGAGGACGGTCACGACGACCTGGATCTCGTTGCGGAGACCGTCGACGAACGACGGGCGCAGCGGACGGTCGATGAGGCGACAGGTCAGGATCGCGTCGGTCGAGGGGCGGCCCTCGCGGCGGAAGAACGATCCGGGGATGCGTCCGGCGGCGTACATCCGCTCCTCGACGTCCACGGTGAGCGGGAAGAAGTCGAAGTGCTCCTTCGGGTGCTTCGACGCAGCGGTGGTCGAGAGCAGCATGTTCTCGTCGTCGAGGTAGGCGGTGACCGACCCGGCGGCCTGCAGCGCGAGGCGTCCGGTCTCGAACCGGATCGTGCGGGTGCCGAAACTCCCGTTGTCGATGACGGCGGTCGCCTCGGTGATGGCGTCGTCGTAGTCGTCGGCGAAGTCTTCGGTCGTGTTCACATCTGTCATGTGGGGTGGAATCCCTTCGTAGCGGCTGCCGGTGGCGGCCGTCTGACGCGGCCACGCGAAGTCGGCCGCTTGTGCGGTTGGGGGTGGTCATCGCGGAGGTGCGCAGCACGTACTCACATGCCGCGTCGAGCGGACATGTCCTCGAGAGCGCACGCGCGGATCGGACCGACCCAGAACGCGCCGAGAATGTGCGGCAGCACGGTGAATGGCGCAACGTATCAGCGCCGGATGAGTGCTCAGACGGCCTTCGATCGAAGCGGCCGGAATCCTGCGCGCCCGGGGATTGCCCGGGCGAGGTTTCCGGCGGCCACTACCGAGGACCGATCTGGCTGGTCGTTCCGTACTGCCTCGAGTTCCGGCACGATCCGTCTGTCAGCGTATCACCGCCGACTGTCAATACCTCAATACGACGAACATGCATACGACAAACCGGCCGCCCCCGGATTCGGGGGCGGCCGGTCGAAGTCGTGAGATCAGCGACGCAGGCCGAGGCGCTCGATGAGCGAACGGTAGCGGTTGATGTCGACCTTGGCGACGTACTTGAGCAGACGACGACGGCGTCCGACCAGCAGGAGCAGGCCGCGCCGGCTGTGGTGGTCGTGCTTGTGCTGCTTCAGGTGCTCGGTGAGGTCGGTGATGCGCTTGGTCAGCATCGCGACCTGGGCCTCGGGCGAACCGGTGTCGGTCTCGTGCAGACCGTACTCGGCGAGGATTTCCTTCTTCTGCTCGACAGTCAAAGCCATGGAGATACTCCTGTTTCTCAGTACCGCGTCCGAAACGACAACGGTGCGCCACCGCGGACTGCAGCAACACCGACTGATCAGGCTACAGCCCGGGTGGGACGCGGCCCAAATCGGCGCCGGGAGCGCAGCGAGCGGGCCGTGAACCCTCAGCTCTCGGCCGCGGCCAGGATCTCCCTGGTCTTCGTGACGTCGTCACCCATCGCGGTGATCAGATCGTCGACGCCGTCGAACTGCTCCATGCCGCGGATGCGATGGACGAAGTCGACGGCGACGTGCTGGCCGTACAGATCGGCACTCTTGTCGAGCACGAACGCCTCGACGGTGCGAGTCCGGCCGGAGAACGTCGGATTGGTGCCCACCGACACCGCGGCCTCGTACCGCTCCCCCGGCTCGACCTCGCCGACGACCGGACCGGCGCCGAGGATCGTGAACCAGGCGGCGTAGACGCCGTCGGCCGGGATGGCGGCGTACATCGGCGGCGCCACATTGGCCGTCGGGTAGCCCAGGTCGCGGCCGCGGCCGTCGCCACGCACCACGACGCCCTCGACCCGATGCGGTCGACCGAGCGCCTCGGTGGCACGGTCCACGTCACCGGCCGCGACACAGGAACGGATGTAGGTCGACGAGAACGTCACCGCGTGTTCACCGAACAGCGACACCGATTCCACCGAGAAGCCGAATTTCCCACCGAGTTCGGCGAGCTTGGACACGTCCCCGGCCGCCTTGCGACCGAAGGTGAAGTTGTCGCCGACCACCACGACGGCAGCGTGCAACGTCTCCACGAGGATGTCGTGGGCGAAGTCCTTCGGCGACCGGGCGGCGAGTTCGGGGGTGAACGGCATGACGCAGAAGACGTCGATGCCGAGTTCCTCGGCCAGCTCGGCGCGCCGCGTCAGCGTCGTCAGTTGCGGCGGATGGGATCCCGGCCGGACCACCTCGGACGGATGCGGATCGAATGTCATCAGCACCGCCGGCACCCCGTGCTCCTTCGCCGCCGTGGTGGCGGCGCTGATGAGCTCGGCGTGTCCCCGGTGGACACCGTCGAAGACACCGATGGTGACCACGCACCGTCCCCAGTCCGCGGGGATGTCGTCCAGACCTCGCCATCGCAACACGCGACCAGACTACGGGCACCCGGTGTTCCAAACCACCACCGCCACTCGCGTTTGCGGTGGGGTTAAGCTCTTGGTCATGCCTCGGGGATCGGATCGTCCGGTGACAGAACTGTCACAGGTGACCCAGGACTATCTGAAAGTGATCTGGACCAGCCAGGAGTGGGAGGACGTCAAGGTCACCACCAAGCTGCTGGCCCAGTCCCTCGGTGTGTCCGCATCCACCGCCTCGGAGGCGATCCGCAAGCTCGCCGACCAGGGATTCGTCTCCCACGAACCGTACGGCGCGGTCACCCTGACCGACGAGGGTCGATCCGCGGCCATCCTGATGGTGCGCCGCCATCGTCTGATCGAGACCTTCCTGGTGCGCGAACTCGGATACCGGTGGGACGAGGTGCACGATGAGGCGGAGATCCTCGAGCACGCGGTCTCCGACCGTCTGATGGCCCGGCTGGACGCGAAACTCGGTTTCCCCGACCGGGATCCGCATGGTGACCCGATCCCCGCCCTGGACGGCACGATCCCCGCGCCGGACGCGGCCCTGCTCGCCGACCTGGATGTGGGGGCGTCGGGCGCCATCGCCCGGATCTCCGACACCGATCCCGAGATGCTGCGCTACTTCGATCAGGTGGGCGTCGCGCTCGACTGCGTGGTGACCGTCGCCGAGAAACGCCCGTTCGCGGGCACGATCTCGGTGTCGCTCGACGATGCCGATCCGATCGACCTCGGCGACATCGCCGCGCGCGCCATCTTCGTCGTCCCGCGCGCCTGACCCGGTCCGGGAGCGCGGTCACCGGCGTCAGCGCAGCGTCGCCGGCCGGACCACCATCACCGAACTCGCGCGACGACCCTTCTCCTGGATCAGCGCGATCGCCTGCTCCCGCGGGTCGACGACGACATAGATCTCCTTGCGTCCGATCGGCTCCAGCCACCGTCCCTGACTGATCGACTCGGCCTCGTCGTCGTCGATGTCCCGGCGCGGGAACGAGATCTTGACCGCCTCGTCGATGTCGAGGCTGACGCGCGGCTCCTCGCGCACGTCGTCGAGCGTGCGCGCATGGTCGAGCGTGAACGGGCCGACCGCGGTCCGGCGGAGTTCGGTGAGGTGCCCGCCGAGTTCCAGGGCGGCGCCGAGATCGCGTGCCAGTGATCGGATGTAGGTACCCGACGAACAGTCCACCACCACATCGAGATCGACGAACTCCCCGTCGCGCCGGGTGGCGAGCAGCTCGAAGCGGGACACGGTGACCGGGCGCGCCGCGAGGTCGAAGTCGGCGCCGGTACGCACGAGCGCGTGCGCCCGTCGGCCGTCGACCTTGATCGCGCTGACCTTCGCCGGGACCTGCTGGATGTCACCGGTGAGTTCGACCATCGCCGTGGCGATCTCGGTATCGGACACCCCGGATGCGTCCGCGGTGGAGAGGATCTCCCCCTCGCGATCGTCGGTCGTCGTGGACGCACCGAGCCGGATCGTCGCCGTGTAGGACTTCGTGGTCAGCGACAACAGACCGAGAAGTTTTGTGGCCCTCTCGATCCCGACGACCAGGACGCCGGTCGCCATCGGGTCGAGGGTGCCCGCATGGCCGACGCGGCGGGTGTTGAAGATCTTCCGGCAGCGCGAGACGACGTCGTGGCTCGTCATACCGGCCGGCTTGTCGACGACGAGCAGCCCGGCGTTCTCGATGGTTGCGTCGGCCACGTCAGGTCAGCGCGATCGTGGTGGTGATGATGCCCCGCTCGACCAGCCAGCGACCGGAGAACTCGAGCAGCGGCGGCCCCCCGTCGGTCGCGGCCGGGTCGATGAGAATGCGCGAGGTGAACGTGCCCGACGTCGGGGTGGACTGCTCGAAGGTGATGTGCGCGTCCTCGAAACCCAGCCAGCGCTTGGCGACCGGGAACCACGCCTTGTAGGTGGCCTCTTTGGCACAGAACAGCAATCGATCCCAGTGCAGGTCGCCCGATCGCGTCGCGAGGACCTCCCGCTCGGCCGGCAGACTGGTGTGCTCGAGCACGCCGTCGGGCAGGGCGTCGTGCGGTTCGGCGTCGATGCCGAGGGACCGCACCGACATGGCATACGCCACCGTCGCGGCGCGATAGCCGTCGCAGTGTGTGAGGCTGCCCACGATCCCGGCCGGCCAGACGGGTGCACCCTTGTCGCCCTTGAGGATCGGGACCGGCTCGTGACCGAGCTCGCCCAGCGCCTGGCGGGCGCAGTGCCGGACGGTGGTGAACTCGCGGCGGCGCTTCTCCACCGCACGGGAGATCAGGCTCTGCTCGGCCGGCATCAGGACCAGACCGGGCGGGTCGGCGAACGCCTCCGCCGAGGCGACGCCCGCCGGCAGGAGTTGCTCGATCATCGGTTGTCCTCTCGTGCTTGGCGTTCGGCCTGTCTCTCGGCCTGTCGGGTGCGGCGCTCCGCCTGCCGCTGCTCGACGCGCTGGCGGAACTCGGCGGCGCGTTCGGCATAGTCCGGGGGCAGATCGAACCGGACCCCGTGCTCGGGCAGATCGGCCGCGCCGAGCCCATCGCCGGGAACGATGTTGCGCATCAACGGATTCGGCAGTCCGCGACGCTTCCATTCCCGCGGGTAGCCGACCGACACCTCTTCGAACCGGATGCCGTCGTACCAGGTGGTCCGCGGGATGTGGAGATGGCCGTAGACGCAGCAGGCCGCGTTGAACTCGGTGTGCCAGTCGGCCGTCAGTTCGCTGCCGCACCAGAGCGCGAACTCGGGATAGATGAGTGCGTCGCACGGTTCCCGACGCAGGGGCCAGTGATTGATCAGGATCGTCTTCTCGGCCGGATCGATGGCCTCCAGCCGGCGTCGGGTGATCTCGATCCGCGCTCGCCCCCAGGCGTCGCGGGTGGGGAACGGCTCGGGCGACAGCAGGAACTCGTCGGTCGCCACCACGTTGCGTTCCCGGGCGAGCGCGAGCGCGGTCAGCTTGTTCGCCGTGCCCTCGGGGCGGAAGGTGTAGTCGTAGAGCAGGAACATCGGGACCACGCGGACCGGATCCGAGCCGTCACCCGGGTCGAAGAGCGGATAGATGTCCTCCGGGGTGACCACACCGATGTCGCGGCAGGCCTGCACCAGGTAGTCGTAGCGCGCGACCCCGAACACCTGCAGCGGATCCTTGGCCGTCGTGTACAGCTCGTGATTGCCCGGCACCCAGACGACGGTGGCGAAGCGCGCCCGCAGTCGACGCAAGGTGTCGACGACGTCGTCGGTGCGTTCGGCGACATCACCGGCCACGATGAGCCAGTCCTCCGGCGACGTCGGCCGAATGCTGTCGATGATGTGCTCGTTGCCCCGATGTGCGATGTGCAGATCGCTGATCGCCCACAGAGTAGCCACGAGGATCCATCGTGCCAGAGTCGCGGTCTCAGGCGCGGACCGCACCCGCCTGCCGCCAGCGTCCGGATCGGATCCGCCACACCACGGTGGCCAGCCGGACGAGCATGAACACCACCAGGCCCGACCAGACGCCGGCGAGGCCCCAGTCGAACACCAGCGACAGCCAGATCAGTGGCAGAAAGCCGACCAGGGCGCCGGTGAGTGTCGCGGTGCGCAGGAAGGCGGCGTCGCCGCTGCCGAGCAGGACGCCGTCGAGCGCGAAGACCACCCCGGCGATCGGCAGCATCCCGACGAAGAACCACCACGGCACACCCACGGCATCGAGGACCGCGGCGTCGGAGGTGAAGATGCGCGGGATCAGCGTCGCGCCGGCGGCGAACAGTGCACCCATCGCGGTGGCGGCGACCACGGACACCGCGGTGACGCGACGGGCCACGGAGTCGGCGGCGCCGAGGCGTCCCGCACCGAGTGCGGCGCCGACCAGGGCCTGGGCGGCGATGGCCAGCGAGTCGAGGAACAGCGCCATGAACTCCCACAGCTGCAGCACCAGCTGATGAGCGGCGACCTGGGCCACCCCGAATCGGGCGGCGACTGCGGCCGCGGACACGAAGCAGATCTGGAACGACAGACTGCGCACGACCAGATCACGCGCCATGACCAGCTGGGCGCGGATGATCGACCAGTCGGGCGCGAAGGCGCGCGAACCCGGGACCCGTCGCGCCTCACGGACCACTCGCACGGCGAACAGCATGCCGGTCACACCCTGTCCGATCACGTTGGCCACCGCGCTGCCGTCCAGGCCCAGACGCGGGAACGGGCCGATGCCGTGGACCAGTCCGACGACGAGCACCGCGGCGAGGGACAGACCGACCACGACGTAGACGACCGGACGACGCGTGTCCTGCACTCCGCGCATCCACCCGTTGCCCGCCATCGACAACAGGATCAGCGGGACACCGAACATCGCGATCCGCAGCCAGCCCGCCGCGTCCTGGGCGACCGCGGCCGACTCCGGCGACGACGTTCCGACCAGCAGGCGCATCACGACCGGGGCACACGGATACGCCACCGCGACGATCAGGATGCCGACCGCCACCGCGATCCAACTCGCCTGCACGCCTTCGACGACCGCACCGGGCCGGTCACCGGAACCGAAGCGTCGCGCGGACCGGGCCGTGGTGCCGTAGGACAGGAAGGTCAGCTGGGTGCTGACGATCGAGAGCACCAGGGTGCCGACTCCCAGTGCGGCCAGTTGTTCGCCGCCCAGACGTCCCACGACGGCAAGGTCCAGCAGGAGGTAGAGCGGAGGCGCGATGAGAACCGCGAGAGCCGAGACGGTCAGCGTGGCGATGCGCGCCACGCCTGGGGAATCCTCGCTCAGAGCGACTCCAGCAACCTGGCGACCACGTCGTCAGCGGTACCGGTGTCGCTGTACCCGGAGGCCTGACGATGTCCGCCGCCACCATGGGCCCGGGCGATCGGGACGAGATCGACGATGTCCTTGGATCGCAGCGAGACCGTCCACCTCCCCGGCTCGCTCTCCTTGAAGACCGCGGCCACCTCGGCTTCGCGCGCGGTACGGATCGTGTCGATGACGCTCTCGGCCTCGTCCCAACTCATCCCGGCCAGTGCCTGGTGATCGACGATCGCGTAGACGAGACCCTCGCCGTTGCACGCGGACGGGGCGAGCTGCGCCGACGCCAGGACGCCCGACATCATCGAGAACCACGCGAACGGATGCGAGTCGAACAGGATGCGGCTCCACCTACGCGCGTCGACGCCGGTCTCGAGGAGTCGGGCCGCCACCCGGAACGACGCCGGACGAGCCCACCGGAACGAACCGGTGTCGGTGCTGAGACCGGCGTAGATGCAGGTGGCGATGTCGGCGTCGAGTTCGACGCCCAGGTCGTCGAGGACGTCGAGCACCAGGACCGCGGTGCAGTCGGCGTCCGGGTCGACCAGGTCGAGGTCCCCGAAGCCGGGATTCGACGCATGGTGGTCGATCACGACCGAGGTCTGCGCCGCGGTGAACGTCGCGCCGAGCGACTCGAGACGATCGAGATTGGCGGCGTCGACCGCCACCACGAGCGGATGTCCGACGACCTGCGCGGGCGAACACAGCAGCTTGCTGCCGGGCAGCCCGGCGAGCGACGCCGGGAGTTGCTCGGTCCCCGGGTAGGACACCTCGACGTCGACGCCCCGGCGGTCGAGTGCCAGCCCCAGCGCCAGACCACTGCCGATCGTGTCCGCATCGGGGCGCACATGACAGCAGATGGTCACCGCGGTCGCAGAGGCCAGCGTCGCGGCGATCGCCGCGCTCGACGAACCGCTCACTCTTCGGTACCGGTGGAGTCGTCCGCCGAACGGTACGGGTCCGAATCGCCCGCCGGCTTCGCCTCCGCCGCACGCCGGGCGACGATTTCGTCGTTCGCGCGGGCGCGGGCGACGAGCTCCTCCATCTGACGTGCCGCGTCGGGCACCGTGTCGAGTACGAAACGCAGCGTCGGGGTGAAGCGCACCCCGGTGCCCGCGCCGACCTTCGACCTCAGCACGCCGGTCGCTTTCGCCAGCCCCGCGGCCGCGGCCTCGACATCGGGCTCGGCATCGATGGATTCGCCCATCACGGTGTAGTAGATCGTCGCGTCGTGCAGGTCGTTGGTCACCCGGGCATCGGTGACGGTGACATACGCCAGTCGCGGATCCTTGATCTCGTGCGCGATCGCCGACGCGACGATCGACGAGATCCGCTTGGCCAGGCGCTGAGCTCGTGCCGGATCAGCCATTACAGGACTCCTTCCGTAGCGCTGCGTGCGCGCCGACCGGAAACCGGTCGGCGCGCACCACAGCTGTCGAGATGTCGTACGAGGGCAGTCGCTGCCGCGATCAGTCGCGCGGCTTCTCCCGCAGCTCGTAGGTCTCGATCACGTCGTCCACCTTGATGTCCGAGTAGGTCAGCGTGAGACCACATTCGTAGCCTTCGCGAACCTCGGTGGCATCGTCCTTCTCGCGCTTGAGCGAGGAGACGGTGAGGTTCTCGGCGACCACCACGTTGTCGCGCAACAGGCGGGCCTTGGCGTTGCGCCGCATGATGCCCGACTGCACGAGACAACCGGCGATGTTGCCGACCTTCGACGACTTGAAGATCGCGCGGATCTCGGCGCGGCCGAGCTCCACCTCTTCGTAGATCGGCTTGAGCATGCCCTTGAGCGCGCTCTCGATCTCGTCGATGGCCTGGTAGATCACCGAGTAGTACCGGATGTCGACGCCCTCGCGGTTGGCCAGCTCGGTGGCCTTGCCCTCCGCACGGACGTTGAAGCCGATGATGATCGCATCCGAGGCCGCCGCCAGGTTGACGTTGGTCTCGGTCACGCCACCCACGCCGCGGTCGATGATCCGCAGCGAGACCTCGTCGCCCATCTCGATGTTCAGCAGCGCCTCTTCGAGGGCCTCGACCGTACCCGAGTTGTCACCCTTGAGGATGAGGTTGAGCTGGCTGGTCTCCTTGAGCGCCGAATCCAGGTCTTCCAGGCTGATCCGCTTGCGGCTGCGTGCGGCCAGCGCGTTGCGCTTGCGCGCGTTGCGCCGGTCGGCGATCTGCCGGGCGATGCGGTCCTCCTCGACCACGAGCAGGTTGTCGCCTGCGCCGGGGACCGAGGTGAAACCGATGACCTGGACCGGACGTGACGGCAGCGCCTCGGGGACGTCGTCGCCGTGCTCGTCGACCATGCGACGGACACGTCCGTAGGCGTCACCGGCGACGATCGAGTCGCCGACCTTCAGCGTGCCGCGCTGGACCAGCACGGTCGCCACCGGGCCGCGGCCGCGGTCGAGGTGCGCCTCGATGGCGACACCCTGGGCGTCCATGTCCGGGTTGGCCCGCAGGTCGAGCGACGCGTCCGCGGTGAGCAGGACGGCTTCGAGCAGCGCGTCGATGTTCTCGCCCTGCTTGGCCGAGATGTCGACGAACATGGCGTCGCCGCCGTACTCCTCGGGGATCAGACCGTATTCGGTCAGCTGTCCGCGGATCTTCTGCGGGTCGGCGCCTTCCTTGTCGATCTTGTTCACCGCGACCACGATCGGCACGTCGGCCGCCTGGGCGTGGTTGACCGCCTCCACCGTCTGCGGCATGACGCCGTCGTCGGCCGCGACCACCAGGATCGCGATGTCGGTCGCCTTGGCACCGCGGGCACGCATGGCGGTGAACGCCTCGTGACCCGGGGTGTCGATGAACGTGATCAGGCGATCCTCACCGTTGAGGTGGGTGTTCACCTGGTAGGCACCGATGTGCTGGGTGATACCGCCGGCCTCGCCCTCACGGACGTTGGCCTTGCGGATCGTGTCGAGCAGTCGGGTCTTACCGTGATCGACGTGGCCCATGACGGTGACCACCGGCGGACGCTGTTCGAGGTCTTCCTCGCCGCCCTCGTCCTCGCCGTAGGTGAGGTCGAAGCTGTCGAGGAGCTCGCGGTCCTCGTCCTCGGGGCTGACCACCTGGACGCGGTAGTTCATCTCCGAGCCGAGCAGCTCGAGCGTCTCGTCGTTGACCGACTCGGTCGCGGTCACCATCTCGCCGAGGTTGAACAGCGCCTGGACCAGCGATGCCGGGTTGGCGTCGATCTTGTCGGCGAAGTCGGACAGCGACGCACCACGGGCGAGGCGGATGATCTCGCCGTTGCCGCGCGGCAGCCGGACGCCACCGACGGCCGGTGCCTGCATGTTCTCGTATTCGGCGCGTTTCGCCCGCTTCGACTTGCGACCACGGCGCGGTGCACCACCGGGACGACCGAAGGCGCCTGCTGCGCCGCCGCGGCCACGGCCGCCACCGCCACCGCCGCCGGGACGACCGCGGAAGCCGCCACCTGCGGGTGCACCGGGTGCACCGCCGCCGCCACCGGGGCCACCGCGGTAT